>NZ_JBFUPQ010000006.1:0-300367 GCF_041360655.1 Luteibacter sp. RCC_6_2
GACTTGTGGAACCGAGGAGCGCCGGGCGAAAAGGCCCGTCAGGGGGCCGGCCTGGACGGCCGGCCGTTTTCGCTGAGCCACGGAGGGCGAATCGAAAACCCCGCCCGGGGCGACGGGCGCGACGGGGCGCCAGCCATCAGACACGGCCGCGCAGCGGCATCCTTTCCCGAGCGACGGTGCAACCGGAGCGACGAGGGTGGCGGCCGACGGCTCTGCCCCACACTCCAACGCGAGGGCGACGCCGAGCCGTGCAGAAGAAACCGGTCCGCTGCCGCGGGATCGCCGCTGAAGCGGCTCCCACCAGGGGCGGCTCCCACCGGAATGCGTGACCTGAATTTTTCCGCTTGCACCGCTCCGCCGACACCTGTACAAATGTACGCATGTCGATACCTACCCTTACCGAGCGCCAGCAAAAGACCCTCGCCTTCCTGCAGGAATACCTGCAGGCGCAAGGCCTGCCGCCAACGCTGCGGGAGATCGCCGATGCGCTCGGCTTCTCCAGCCATAGCTCCGCCCAGGCCTGTGTGGAATCCCTCGTGCGCAAGGGCGTGCTGGAGCGCTCGCCGCAACATCGCGGGCTGCGCCTTCCGGCCGGCAACGCCGCGCTGATGCGCATGGCCGCGGCGAACGACCTGCCGCTGGTCGGCCGTGTCGCCGCCGGTTCGCCGATCCTCGCCGAGGAAAACATCGAGGCGCAAGTGGAAGTCGACCCCGCGCTGTTCCGGCCGCGCGCCGATTACCTCCTGCGCGTCGTCGGCATGAGCATGCGCGATGTCGGCATCCTCGACGGCGACCTGCTGGCCGTGCACAAGACGGCCACCGCCAGCGACGGCCAGATCGTCGTGGCCCGCCTCGACGACGAAGTCACTGTGAAGCGGTTGAAGCACGAACGCGACCGCCTCCTGTTATTGCCCGAAAACCCCGACTTCGCGCCGATCGAAGTCGACCCTCGCCGCCACGCGTTCGCCATCGAAGGGCGTTACGTCGGCATCATCCGCAGGACCTGACCATGAACGCCATCGCCACTCCGACCCTCGCCCAGGTGCTCGACCATCCCGGTATCTGGCGCCGTTCCGCCGATCGCCAGCCGCGCGTGCGCGCCCTCTCCACGGGCTGGACCTCGCTGGATGCCAAGCTCCCGGGTGGAGGCTGGCCGCAAGGTGCGCTCAGCGAGATCTTGTTCGAACACGATGGCCTCGGGGAACTGGACCTGGTGATGCCCGCGCTGGCGGCGCTCACCCAGGAACACCGCCGCGTGATCTTCGTCGCGCCGCCCTATCTGCCCTACGCACCCGCCCTCGCCGCCGCGGGCGTGGACCTGCGTTTCCTGCACGAGATCCAGGCCGGCAGCACCGAAGCCGCCTGGAGCATGGAACAGTGCCTGCGTTCGGGTTGCTGCGGTGCCGTGGTCGGCTGGTTGCCGGATATCGATTACCGCAGCCTGCGGCGCTTGCAACTGGCGGCCGAAAGCGGCGACGCCTGCGCCATGATTTTCCGACCCGCCGCCCATGCCGCGCAGAACAGCCCGGCGGCGCTGCGGCTCAAGGTCAGCAACAGCGACGAGGCCACCTATGTGGACGTCCTCAAGTCGCGTGGCCTGCTGACCACCACCGCTCCACTGCTGCGCATGCGGGCCTGATGGTTTCCCTCATGACGCCGCGTTTTCCACGCCGTCATGACGGACGCGCCGTCGTCGCCTTTCCTACGCAGTCATGCTTTGGGCCTGTCTCCGCTTTCCCGGCCTGGCGTTCTCCGCCGCCTTCGCCGCGACACCGGAGGCAGGCCCCTCTGCCTTGCTCGACCATCGGGCCCGCCAACGCCTGATCGCCGCGGCCAACGCCGAAGCCAGCGCCTTCGGTGTACGCCGTGGCCAGAGTCTCGCCGCCGCCCGCGCCTTGTGTCCCTCCCTGGAAGTACGTCCGCGCGATCCCGACGCGGAAGGCCGCCTGCTCGCCGAACTGGCTGCCTGGTGCTACCAGTTCAGTGGTCACGTAAGCCTGGTGCCCCCGCACGCGATCCTGATGGAAGTCGGCGCCAGCCTGCGCCTGTTCGATGGCTGGCCCGTGCTCGCCGAACGCTTGCGCAGCGGACTCGCCGCGCAAGGACACGCGCATACCCTGGCGGCGACGCCGTTCGCCGCCGCTTCCTGGGTGTTCGCCGCTCATGCCGACGGCATGGTGCTGCCGGAGCGCGAAGGCGTGCGACGCATGCTGGGCGCCTTGCCGTTGAACCAGAGCGGGCTGCCCGTCGCCACGGTGACATCGCTGCATGCCATGGGCTTTCGCCGCCTGGAGGAGGTTTTCCACCTGCCACGCCCGGAACTCACCCGGCGTATCGGGCGCGAAGGCGTGAACTGGCTCGATCGCATCCACGGGGAAGCCGCCGACGCCCTGCCCGCCTGGCAGCCACCGGCGAACTTCCGCCAGAAGATCGAGTTCGACGGCGAACTGGATGGCAGCCAGCCATTGCTGTTTCCCCTGCGTCGACTCACCCGCACGCTGGCGAACCTGCTGGCCGCCCGCGACGGGGGCGTACAGCGTTTCACCCTGACCCTCGACCATGCACGCGGCGAATCCACCCGCGTCGTGGTCGCCATGGCCGCGCCGCAACGCGATGCCGAGCGACTGTTCGAACTGGCCCGTACGCGGCTGGAGCGCACCACGTTGCCCGCCCCGGCGCGAGCGATCGAACTCGATGCCGAGGAATTGCCGGTGTTCCGGCCACCGCTGCGCGACCTGTTCGAGCCGATCCGCGGCGACGGCCTCGACTGGCCCACGCTCGACGAACGCCTGCGCGCGCGCCTGGGCAACGCGGCGCTGCGCCAGATCGCGCTGGTGGCCGACCATCGCCCCGAACGTGCCTCGCGCTACGGCACGCCCGGCGCCACGATCTCGTTGCCGCGCCGGCGCCGGCCGCTCTGGCTGCTGCCGCGTCCGATGCCGATGCGCCCCGATCCGGCGGCCGTCCTCGCCGGCCCCGAGCGCATCGAAAGCGGCTGGTGGGATGGCGACGACGCGCGGCGCGATTACTACATCGTGCGCACCGTGCACGGACAGCAAGCCTGGGCCTACCTGCCCCCCGGCACCCTCGACGGCTGGATGCTGCACGGCTGGTTCGCCTGACCCCTTCTTCGCCATGAAGATCGACACTTCCCACCTGACGCCCGCCAACGACGAGGACACCGCCGTCCCCGCCTATGCCGAATTGCACGCGCTCAGCGATTTCAGTTTCCAGCGTGGCGCATCCAGTGCGCGCGAGTTGTTCGAGCGAGCGAAAGGCATCGGCTATACGGCGCTCGCCATCACCGACGAGTGCTCGCTTTCCGGCATCGTGCGCGGCCTGGAAGCGTCGCTGGACACCGGCGTCCCCCTCATCGTCGGCAGCGAATTCCGCCTCACCGACGGCACCGTGATCGTCCTGCTGGTGGAGAACCAGGCCGGCTACGCCGAACTGTGCCGGATCATCACGCTCGGCCGCCGCCGTGCGGCGAAGGGACACTACGAGTTGAACCGCGGCGATTTCGAATCCCTCGGGCCGGGCCTCGGCGTGCTCTGGGCACCCGGCCCCCTCGCCGCCAACGGCACGGCCACGCATGAAGATCGCGCGGCCTGGGTGTCGGCCCATTTCCATGGCCGTGCCTGGCTCGCCGTGGAGCTGCACCGCGGCCAGCACGACGAAGCCGAACTGGCGATCCTGCGCGAGATGGGCGAACGCCACGGCTTGCCCTGTGTCGCCGCGGGGGACGTCCACATGCACCGTCGCCGCCGACGCGCGTTGCAGGACGTCATGACCGCCATCAGGCTCAACAAACCCGTATCCGAAGCCGGACACGACCTGTTCCCCAACGGCGAGCGCCACCTGCGCCGGCGCGAAACGATCGCCCGCATCTATCCGCGCGACATCATCGATGAAACCCTCGTCGTCGCCGCGCGTTGCACCGGCTTCGACTTGCGAAAGATCAACTATGTCTACCCCCGCGAACTGGTTCCGGAAGGCCTCGATCCACCCGCCTACCTGCGCCAACTCGCCTATGAAGGTGCCGCCACGCGCTGGCCCGAGGGTGTCGCGCCCTCGATCGTCGAGCGCATCGAGAGGGAACTCGAACTCATCGCCCGCATGAAATACGAGGCCTTCTTCCTCACCGTGCAGGACATCGTCCGTTTCGCGCGCTCGAAGGACATCCTCTGCCAGGGCCGTGGCTCGGCGGCCAATTCGGTGGTCTGCTTCTGCCTGGGCATCACCGAGGTGAACCCTTCGCAGATATCCACCCTGTTCGAACGCTTCATCTCGATCGAGCGCGATGAACCGCCCGACATCGATGTGGATTTCGAACACGAGCGGCGCGAGGAAGTCCTGCAGTACGTGTTCAACAAGTACGGCCGCGACCGCGCCGCACTCGCCGCCACGGTCATCAGCTACCGGCACAAGAGCGCCGCGCGTGACGTGGGCCGGGCGCTGGGGCTTTCCGAAGACCAGCTCGACCAGTTGAGCCGGGCCTATTCGCATGCGCATGGCGAGGTATCCATCGCCCAGCGCCTGAGCGAACGAGGCTTCGACATCACCAGCCGCACCATCCGCCAGCTCATGGTGCTGGTGGAAGCACTCGTCGGCATGCCCCGCCACCTGTCGCAACACGTGGGTGGCTTCGTCATCTCCGATACGCCGCTGCACCACCTCGTGCCGGTGGAGAACGCCGCGATGGACGACCGCACGATCATCCAGTGGGACAAGGACGACCTGGAAACCATGAAGCTGCTCAAGGTCGACTGCCTCGCCCTGGGCATGCTCACCTGCATGCGCAAGGCCATCGACCTGTTACGCGAGCACGAAGGCATCGACTATCGCCGCATCGCCGACATCCCCATGGATGATGACGAAACCTACGCGATGATCCAGGAAGCGGACACGGTGGGCGTATTCCAGATCGAATCGCGCGCGCAGATGTCGATGCTGCCGCGCCTGCGACCGAGGGAATACTACGACCTGGTGATCCAGGTCGCGATCGTCCGGCCGGGCCCTATCCAGGGCGGCATGGTCCATCCCTTCCTGCAACGACGAAAGCTGCCCGAGGAGGACATCGTCTACGAGCCGGGCGTGCGCCCCGTGCTCGAACGCACGCTCGGCGTACCGATCTTCCAGGAACAGGTGATGGCGCTCCTGCAAGTGGTGGCCGATTTCTCGGCCGGCGAATCGGACCAGTTGCGCCGTTCCATGGCGGCGTGGAAGCGCCGCGGCGGCCTGGAAAAATTCGAGCCGAAGATTCGCCGCAACATGGCGAAGAACAACTACTCCCCCGAGTTCACCCAGCAGATCATCGACCAGATCAAGGGTTTCGGCAGCTACGGCTTTCCCGAATCGCATGCGGCCGGTTTCGCCCTGATCGCCTACGCCTCCTCGTACCTGAAGTGCCACCACCCGGAAATCTTCACCTGCGCGCTGCTCAACAGCCAGCCGATGGGTTTCTATGCGCCCGCGCAACTCGTCGCCGACGCGCGCCGGCATGGCGTGGAAGTACGGCCACCCGATGTCACCGCCAGTGACTGGGACTGCACGCTCGAACCCATGGAAAGGAAACCGCGCGAGTTCGCCTTGCGGCTCGGCCTGCGCCTGATCAACGGGTTGTCCGCCGGACTCGGCACGCGCATCGCGGCCGCGCGCGCGGAAGCGCCCCTGCGCGACCTGGCCGATCTTTCCCGCCGCGCCGGCCTGACCCGCTTCGAACGCGAACGTCTCGCCGATGCCGGTGCGCTGCGCCTGCTCAGCGGCCATCGCCACCGCGCGCGCTGGGAGAGTTCCGGCATCGAACGCAGCCTGCCCTTGATCGACGCCGTGGCAGAGGCACGTCCCGCGCTGCGCCCACCCACGCTCGCGGAGAACGTTTTCGCCGACTACGCCACGCATGGCCTGTCACTCGCCGCGCATCCCCTGGGCCTCATTCGCAAGAACTTGCTGGCGCGGCGGGCACGCCGGGCCAGCGATCTCGCGCGGCAACGCAATGGCACCTGGCTGCGCCACGCAGGCCTGGTGACCGTGCGCCAGCGGCCGCAGACCGCCAGCGGGATCACCTTCGTCACGCTCGAGGACGAAACCGGCCAGGTCAACGTGATCGTAAGGCCGAAGGTCGCCGAGGCTTGCCGCCAGGCCTTGCTCGATGCCGTATTGCTCGCCGTGGACGGGCAATGGCAATCGATCGAGGGCGTGCACCATCTCGTGGCGAGCCGGCTGCACGATTTCAGCGATCTGCTGCCGGCCATGGCCTCCGTGTCGCGTGACTTCCACTAGGTGATCCAACGCTCACGTGGCACGACCCTTGCCGTCACTTAACCGTGGCTAATTTTCTCCTGAACGGTTCCCTGCGAATTGCTGCTTTGCAAGAGCAACATTCATCGAAAAAGGAATAGCGTCAGCAAACCCCGCAAGGTCCGGTCTTACGGTCTTACCGGGAGCGATGCTTTCGCGCCATGCATCGCGATGTTCCCCAGGCGCCACAAGTTCCAGGAGATTTCGTCATGCGCAACACGAAACTGATCCTCGCCATGCTGGCTGGTTGTATGACCGTGAGCGGCGCAGCCCTCGCGCAAAGCGCCACGCAGACACCCTCCCCCACGCCTGCGTCGACCGCCGCCACCCCGACTCAGACGACCCACGACTCGATGAAGAAGACCGGCGACTCCATGAGCCAGGATTCGATGAGCCACGACTCGATGAAATCCGGCGCCAGCGATTCCATGAAGTCGACCCACAAGAAACACAAGAAGAGCAGCACCGGCACGACCGAACCGGCGAAGTCCTCCACGTCGGGCATGTGATCCACAGCGCATGAACGAAAAAACCCGGCGCCGCGAGGCGCCGGGTTTTTTCGTGCCGGGCGAAAGCCCCGGCTCAATCGATCTCGGGGAGCACGCTGATCTCGTTGTCGCCGATCGTCACGACCTGGCCGGCGCGGACCTTGTAGGTCTTGCGCAGTTCGACCGCGCCATCGACCGTGACCAGGCCATCGGCGACCATGTGCTTGCCTTCGCCACCACTGGCGGCGATGCCCGTCAGTTTCAGCAGGAGGTTGAGCTCGACGTAATCGCCTTCGAGGCGGAATTCATGGAACGGCATGGGGAGGCGGCTATGCGGCGGGAAGGCCGCCATTAGAGCGCAATTCGGCCGCCGATGTTGAGCAACATGAATTCGTCCGTCCCCATCCCCGCCTCCGCGAGCGCTTCGCCCAGCAGGCGCGGCGGCTCGTCCAATGGGTCGTCGGCCAGTTCGAACGCGCCCCAGTGGATCGCGATCGAACGCTTGCATCCGATTTCCCGATGCAGGCGCAGCGCCTCCGCCGGATCGACATGCTGGCCACGCATGAACCAGCGTGGCGCATAGGCGCCGATGGGAATGGCCGCAAGATCGATCGGGCCGGCACGGCGCCCGATCTCGGCGAGCTTGTCGGAATAGCCGGTATCGCCCGCGAACCAGAAGCGGAAGCCGTCCTGCGCCATGACCCAGCCGCCCCAGAGCGAGCGATTGCGATCCCAAAGCGTGCGTGCGCTCCAATGCCGGGCCGGTACGAAGGTGAACGTCGCGCCGCGTACCTCCGTGCTCGCCCACCAGTCCAGTTCGCGCACGTTGCCGATGCGCCGGCGGTCGAACCAGGCCTTCAGGCCCAGCGGCACGAGGAACACCGCCTGCGGAAACCGACGCGAGAGTGCGCGCACCGTGGCCGCATCGAGATGGTCGTAATGGTTGTGCGAAATCAGCACGACGTCCACGGCGGGCAGCCCTGCGACATCCACGGGCACCGTCGTCCGCCGGGACGGACCCGCGAACGACACGGGAGACGCGCGGTGGCCGAGCACCGGATCGGTGAGCACGGTCAGCCCGTGGTGACGGACGAGCACGCTCGCATGCCCCAGCCACCAGGCGGCATCGTCGGTACCCGCCAGATCCGCGCGTTGCCACCAGCGGCGGGCGAACGCCTCGTACCCTTCGGTGGGCGGGAGCGGCACGCCCTGTTCCTTGCGCTCCTTGCGCCAGCGTTGCAGCCCGCCCGGCTCACGAAGGTCCGGTTCCAGGTTGCGGAACCCTTCCGGCGCATGGTGCGCCTTGGAACGGTCGTAGTACGGGTTGATCCAGGCCATGCGCAACCTTGAGGGAGAGGCGGGTCGCAGCAGACCTGCGGCCCGTCCCCCGGCACTTCAAGGCTCAGTCGACTTCCACCCGGCGTACCTGGGCCAGCCAGTCTTCCAGGTTGTAGTAGTTGCTGACCCGGGTGATGCGGCCGTTGGCCACCTCGAAGAACGCTCCGCCCGGCAGCACGTAGGTCTGGCCCTGGGCCAGCGGCAGCCCCTCGTCCGTCGCCTTGTAGACGCCATGGACGACGTATTCCGCGGCGGCGCGCGAGCCGTTCTCGTTGGCCATCAGCACGATGTTCTTCAACTGCTCGCTGTAGCTCATGTTCATGCGCTGCAGGAAAGCGGCGAAGCGATCGCGGCCGGTCTCGCGTCCACCCTGGTTGATGTCGTGCACGACATGTTCGTCCATCAGGGCCAGCATCGTGGCCCAGTCGCCACGGTTGAAGGCGTCGTAATAGCGGCGGATCAGATCGATCGTTTCGTTCATCGAGGGGCTCAGTAGAGGATGACGGAGCGGATGGCCTTGCCCTCGTGCATGAGGTCGAAGGCGCGATTGATGTCTTCCAAGCCCATCGTATACGTGATCATCGGGTCGATCTTGATCTCGCCACCCATGTAGCGGTCCACGAAGCCGGGCAACTGGCTGCGGCCCTTCACTCCACCGAAGGCCGAGCCACGCCAGACGCGCCCGGTCACCAGCTGGAAGGGACGCGTGCGGATCTCCTGGCCCGCGCCGGCGACGCCGATGATGATCGATTCGCCCCAGCCCTTGTGGCAGCACTCCAGGGCGGCACGCATCACGTCGACGTTGCCGATGCACTCGAACGAATAGTCGACGCCGCCCTCGGTGAGGTCGACGATCACCTGCTGGATCGGCGTGCCCGGGTAGTCGCGCGGATTGATGAAGTCCGTGGCGCCGAGCATCTTCGCCATCTCGAACTTCGACGGGTTCGTGTCCACGACCACGATCCGGCTGGCCTTGGCCATCACCGCGCCCTGCACGACGGACAGGCCGATGCCGCCCATGCCGAACACGGCCACGGTGGAACCCGGCTCCACCTTCGCGGTGTTGAGCACCGCGCCGATACCCGTGGTGATGCCACAGCCGAGCAGACAGACCTTTTCCAGCGGGGCGTCCTTGTTGATCTTCGCCAGGGAGATTTCCGGCAACACGGTGTATTCGCTGAAGGTACTGGTACCCATGTAGTGCAGCAGCGGCTTGCCACCGAGCGAAAAGCGCGAGGTGCCGTCGGGCATCACGCCCTTGCCCTGGGTCACGCGGATCTTCTGGCAGAGGTTGGTCTTGCCCGAGCGGCAGAACTTGCACTCGCCACACTCCGGCGTATAGAGCGGGATGACGTGGTCGCCCGGCTTGAGCGAGGTCACGCCTTCGCCTACCTCCTCGACGATGCCGCCGCCCTCATGGCCCAGGATCACCGGGAACGCACCTTCCGGATCGTCGCCTGAAAGTGTGTACGCGTCCGTATGGCACACGCCGGTGGCGACGATGCGCACCAGCACCTCACCCGCCTTCGGGCCCTGGACGTCGATTTCCTCGATGGACAAGGGCTTTCCTGCTTCCCAGGCAACCGCGGCGCGAGATTTCATGATGGGCCTTCCTCTTACGATGACTGAACCGGCTTGCGACGCCGGGTGGACCGTGGATTCTAGCCACCCCGCAGCCGATCCCGAAGCGGCATGGGGGAACCGTTCAGCCCCACGGGTAGCGACAGGCGGCCCCTTGAGTTAAACTAGGGTTAACGGATACGACCGGAACGGCGAACGAAAGGGCACGGTAAGGATTCCGATAGGCATGACTTATGGCCTCCATCGGAAATTTCTTTGAACCTTTTCCTTACACCGGATGTCCAACGTTTTAATGCTTGGAAGGCCTTGTAAAGCCGCAAGCCGCCCATAGAAAGGGCTCGTAGGAAACTCGTTAGTTCAGAAATTCGAACCGCTGGGTGCGTGACGAAAGACTAACGAACCGATTGTTCACCAAACGAAACGGACCAATCGCCCGGCGCCTCTTCTTGGGATCGCCCCGGCAGCGTAAGGTCCACGCCACGCCAGAGGCCGGCGGCGTTGGCGCCAGAGGATTGAAACATCCGGTCCTTAACGACTGGGAGACAACACCATGAACGAACTACGCAACGAATACGGCATCACGACCTTCGAATTCTCCGCTGGCTACCGCGCCGCGGACGCCCATGGCGGTCTCGACCTCTTCGGTGGCGAGATGGACGGTTACGACTGGCTGGGCGAAGTGGCCAGCCGCCTGAGCGGCGATTCGGTCTGACGCGATTCTTCCCGACCGGGCCACGATCCGTGCTGCAAATATAAAGAAGGCCCGCCTCGCGGCGGGCCTTCGGCTGTCAGGACGCCTTGCGCGCCCTCGTTCTAGCGGCCTTCTTGGCCGCCGACTTCCTTCCCGCGGCACCCTTCGTATGTGCCGCCTTCTTGGCCGCCGCCGACCGGCTGGACGAGGTGCGCTTCGCCGCGCTCTTGCGGCCCTGGGCCGATAACGCCCGCTTCGACGCGGCGGAATGCCCTTCCCGCTTCAACGCCTTGGTGGTCGCCCGGGAGCGCGTGGCCGATTTCTTCGCCGTCGCCTTTTTCGCCGTGGACTTACGGGCCGATGTGCCCGACGCGCGCTTGCGCGCCGTGGATTTCTTCGCCGCCGTGCCCGTGGACCGTTTCCGGGTGGCCGCACGCGAATCCTGAGCCGCCTTCTTCTTCGTGGCCTTGCTCGCCGTCTTCGACGGCTTGTTCTTCACGCCGGCCCGCCGTGCCTTGGACAAGCCGATGGCGATCGCCTGCTTGGCCGACCGGGCACCATGCTTGCCTTCGCGCACGTGCTCGATTTCCTCGTGCACGAATTCCCCGGCCTGGGTCGAGGGCGACTTCCCTTCGCGCTTGTCCTTCCGTGCCTTCTCAAGGGTCTTTTTCTCAGGCATGACTTGGTCTCCTCCGGGGAGTGTGGGTCAGGGAATGCGAATCGCCAGCGCCTCGGGCGTGTCCAACGGCGGCGTACCGTCGCTCTCGGGATCGTCTGGATGGGGAGGGCGTTCCTGCGGCCGGTCCTTCGACGGGTCGCTGCCTGGCGTTTCGGGGCGGGGATGCTTCGGTTGCTCTTCCGGAAGGACCGGCGAGCGGCCGGGTGTCTCGGGAATATAAGGACTCTGCATCGAGTGGAAAGCCGTCGGTGTCGTCGACAGCCGAGACTGCGCGGCTACGCGTGATGCATTTGTATGTCCCGCGTCACGCGAGTCCCGACACCTGGGCGACCAGCCATGCGTTCGCGGCGGAGATCACGATGAAGAGGAACCACGCCATGCAGGACACCAGGCGCGTGTTGACGAAGCCGCCCATCAGGGCGCGGTCGTCGGTGAGGCGGATCAGCGGATACATGGCGAAGGGCAGCTGGATGCTCAGCACGACCTGGCTCGCGACCAGCAAGGCACCGATGGCGCGGTCGCCCATGGTCACCACGCCGATGAAAGCGGGGACGATCGCCAGCCCCCGTGTGACGAGCCGGCGCTGCCAGCAGGGGATCTTCAGCTGAAGGAAGCCATCCATGATCACCTGCCCCGCGATGGTGCCGGTGAAGGTGGAACTCTGTCCCGACGCGAACAGGCCGATGGCGAATGCCACGGCGGCAACGGTGGTTCCCGCGATGGGAGCGAGCAGCTGGTAGGCATCGCCGATGTCGGCGACGTCGGTGCGCCCGCTGGCATGGAACGCGGTCGCCGACACGATCAGGATCGCCGCGTTGATGAGCAGGGCCAGGCTCAACGAGCAGATGGTGTCCACGCGGGTCAGGCGGATCGCCGCACGCTTGCCCTCCTCGCCTGAAACCGCCCGCGTCTGCACGATCGACGAATGCAGGTAGAGGTTGTGCGGCATGATCGTCGCGCCGAGGATGCCGATCGCCAGGTAGAGCGGCTCCTGCGCCGACACCGCATGCAAGGACGGCACGAATCCCGCCGCGACCTCGGTCCAGTTCGGCCCGAGCAGGAACAGTTGCACCACGAAGCAGATACCGATGGTGCCGACGAGCCCGAGGATGATCGATTCGATCCGGCGGAAACCCCTGCCCTGCAAGCCGAGGACGATGAAGGTGTCCAGCGCCGTCAAGGCGACGCCGACGGGCAACGAGACCCCGAACAGCAGCTTGAACGCCAGGGCGCTCCCGAGCACTTCGGCGAGGTCGCAGGAAATGATCGATATCTCCGCGAATACCCACTGGATGCGCCCGATGGCCTTCGGGTAGCGTTCGCTCGAGAGCCGGGCGAGATCCTTCTGGGTGGCGATGCCCAGCCGCGCGGCCAGGCACTGCAGCACGATCGCGGCGAGGCTGGAAAGCAGCACGACGAACAGCAGGCGGTAGCCGAACCGCGAGCCCGCCTCGATGTCGGTGGCCCAGTTGCCCGGGTCCATGTACCCGACGGAAACCAGCAGCCCGGGGCCGGCGAAGCGCGCGGCTTTTTTCCACCAGGGCAGATCGAAGGGAACGACGATGGACCCGGCGACTTCCGACGGGCAGAACGGCGCGGTGGCCGTCTTGGGCAAGGGAAACATGGGCGGCATCGTAACGGGATTCGCGGATGAAAACCGCCGCACGCCGGCTTCACGCGGCGCTAATCACGAAACGGCGTAAACCGGTGCCGCTGCGGACGACGCAGTGCAAGCGAGGAAACCGACGTGGACAAGAACCGTACCGAGGGCATGAAACACGAGGTCAAGGGTTCCATGAAGGAAACCGCCGGCAAGATCACTGGTAACCACGCGAAGGAAGCCGCGGGCAATATCGAAAAGAATGCCGGCAAGATCCAGCGGGAAGCCGGCAAGGCCACCGACCGCGCCCGCGACAACGACCGCCGCCATTGATCCTGCCCCCCCCGCGGGGGGGCCGCCGGCCCCCGCGCCACGCCTCATGCCGGCTCGACGAGGGCTTCCTTGTTCGCGCGCGGGTGGAAGCGCGAGCGTAGCCAGCGGTTGGCCGGCTCCGAAAAGCCCCGGGCGACAAGCCAGCCCAGTGCCCACGACCCCAGCACCGCCGGCACGTACCAGATCCAGCCGTCCACCGTGTCGGTACCCGTGGCGCGCGCGCATCCCACCAGCGAAAACACGACGAACATGTGGGTGAGATAGATTTCGTAGCTCGCCCTTCCCATGGCGCGGAGCCAGCCGAAGCCCGGCCATGCCCGGCCCCCTTCCGGCGACGCGAGTACGAGGCAGACCGATGCGCCGATCAGCACGAGCATATAGCCGTCGTGGATCGCCTTCCACAGCCAGCCGCCGGAAAACATGACCAGGGCGAGGCCCGCGAGGCCGGCCACCGCGAGCGATGCGCGTCCCCTCCGGCTCATGAAGGAGGCAACGGGCTTCGCACCCACCACCAATGCGGCGAGGACACCGGCAGCGATCGCTCCCATGCCCGGCAAATAGGCTTTTTCCTGCCAGATCTCGTTGTCCACGATCGCGGCGCGGGTGAACGGCACCGATAACACCAGCAACACGAGGACCGGCACCAGCCAGCGGGTGCGGCCCAGCGACAGGCAGACCAACGGGAACGCGAGGTAGAACACTTCTTCGATGGATAACGACCAGAGCACGTCCCAGCCGCCCGGCAGCCACCCGGTACGTCCTTCGTAGATATTGAGCGTGAAGGTCAGCGCCGAAAGAGTGGCGCCCAGCGGCGACTGCCCCGGGCGGTCGATGGTGTAGTTCGGCACCTGTAGCGCGTGGCAAGCCAGCAGGATCGCGAGAATGCCCAGCAGGCAAGGCGCGATGCGCGCGACGCGGCGCACGTAGAAGGCCCGCCAGTCGATCTCGCGCAATGCGCCGTCGCGTTCCAGCGCGTGCCGTGTGATGAGGAAGCCGGAAATGACGAAGAAAATGAAGACGGCTTCGTAACCGTTGTGGATCAGGCCCTTCAGGAACGGAACCGGCAACCAGTTCGCCGCGTCCGTCTTGTGCAAGGGAAGGCGAAGGCCGAGGTGGTGTATCACCACCAGCAGGATGCTGGCGCCCCGTAGCGTGTCGATGCCGGGGCTGCGCGGTAGGCTCGCTGACGACATGGGGACTTCCGTGGCTGGTCGCGGGAGCATAAGCGAAGCAGCCCCCGCGGCGCACGCGTCATCAAGACATCGTCTTCGCGCGCCTTGCATTATTCCTTGACGGCCATCGCCATGAAGGACTTCCCATGCCCCGGCTTCGCCCGAGATGAACCGGCACGCCGATCCTTTCGCGTTCCTCCCGGTCGACTCGCCGACGGCCGCGGAAATCCGTGCCTTCGACTGGAGCGGCACGCCGCTGGGTTCCGTGGACCGTTGGCCGAACGCCCTGCGATCGATGCTCGCCACGATGTTCGACACGCCACAACCGATGTTCGTCTCCGCCGAACCCGGCAAGATGTTCTTCTTCAACGATCCCTACCGCCCGATGCTCGGCGGGCGCCTGGCCGGTGCGATCGGCCGCTCGTTCGAGACGTTGTGGGAGGACGTCTGGGACGATGTGTCCCCGCATGTGGAACGGGCATTGGCCGGTGAAGGGTCGATGCACCGCGACCTGCCCTTGCGCATGACCCGGCACGGCTACGACGAGGAAACATGGTGGACCTTCTCTTACGCGCCGCTGCGCGACGAGAACGGCGGCGTCATCGGCATGTACGCCGTCACCAACGAAACCACGCGTGGCGTTCGCTCCGCCCTCGCCCTGCGCGAACTGAACGCATCGCTGGAACGGGAAATCGACGAGCGCACCCGCGAGCGCGACCAGATCTGGGGCATCTCGCGCGACCTCTACGTGGTCATGGGCCGCGACGGCCATTACCGCAACGTCAATCCCGCATGGCGCATCGAACTGGGCTACGAGGTCAGCGACCTGGTCGGCCTGGGCTTCGAGGAACTCGTCCATCCGGACGACCTGGAACGGTCGCGCGACGCCGTCTCGCAGCTGTTCGATGGAGAGGTGGTGGAGGACCTGGAGGTACGCGTACGCGCCCACGATGGCGAGTACCGCTGGTTCGCCTGGACCTGCGTGCCCGACGGCGACGTGGTCTACGGCATGGGCCGCGACATCCAGCGCCGGCGCGACATGGAAGACCAGTTGCGTCACGCACAGAAGCTGGAAGCGCTCGGCCGCCTCACGGGTGGCATCGCGCACGACTTCAACAACATCCTCGGCGGCATAGGCGGCGCCATCGAGGTGCTCACCGAACGGCTGGAGAGCGGCCGCATCGACGGAGCGCGGCGCCTGCTCGACGCCGCGGGTGGCGCGGTGAAGCGGGCCGCGGGGCTCACCCACCGGCTGCTCGCCTACTCGCGCCAACAAGCCCTGTCCTTGTCCGACGTGGATGCCAACGCCATCGTGCGCGGCCTGGACCTGCTGTTGCGCCCGCTGCTGGGTGAGCAAGTGGCACTGGACCTGCGCATGGAACCGGGCCTCTGGCGCACGCTGTCCGACGCCAGCCAACTCGAAAGCGCCATCCTCAACCTCGCCATCAATGCACGCGATGCGATGCCCGGTGGCGGCACCCTGAGGATCGCGACACGCAACGTCGAGCGAGCGGACATCGGCCAGGGCCTCGCCGATTACGTCGTCATCGCCGTGTCCGACACCGGTACCGGCATGTCGAGGTCCGTGGTCGAAAAAGCCTTCGATCCGTTCTTCACCACCAAGGCGATCGGCCAGGGCACCGGCCTGGGCCTGTCGATGGTGGACGGGTTCGCACGGCAGACCGGAGGTCGCGCGATCATCGAGTCGCAACCGGGCCGGGGTAGCACCGTCAGCCTGTGGCTGCCCCGCCATGTCGGAGACGCGACCGCCTCGCACACCCATATCGAACGTGGCGCGCGTCGCGGCGACGGCAGGCGCGTGCTGCTGGTGGAGGACGAACACATGTTGCGCGCCCTGTCGCGCGAGGTGCTCGAAGAAGCGGGCTATTCGGTCGGCGAATGCGGTGAAGGCGACGAGGCGCTGCGCCAACTGCGCGCGGGCGATCCCGTGGATATCCTGGTGACCGATGTCGGCCTGCCCGGCATGGACGGCAGGCAGCTGGCGGCATCGGCGCGCGAACTGCTGCCGGACCTGCCCGTCCTGTTCATCACCGGCTATGCGTGGGAGGCTTTCGCCGACACGCCGCAGCTACCCGAGCATACGGCCATCCTCGGCAAGCCGTTTTCCCTTCACGCGCTGGCCGAGGCCGTGGCCGACCTGCTCGATGGCGCGCGCCCCTGACGGAGCGGCGTGCTATCAGGCTGGTTCGGTTTCGGCCGCCACCGGACGCGACACGTCGTGAATCGCCGCGGCGCGCTGCATGGCCATCAGGAAATCCGTGCCGTAGCGCATCACGAAGGGCGCCACGGTACCGGGTACGAAGCCATCCGGCAGGGCCGCTACAGCGGTGCCGGCATCTTCGGTGATCGGATTGAAACGTGTGAATCGACTTGCCATGGCCTTGACGGCCCCCTGTTGACATTCCCCCAAGATGCGTAACTAAAGCAAAAATCCGGCCACGTCAATGGGGCACAGGCGCCCCGGGAGTGCATGCGGCATAAGCGCGCATCCGTCTGACGTCGAAGGGAACCGGCCCGCCGCGATCCTAGAATGGCCTTGCACGCACCAGGCAGAGAGCGAGGTCCCGTCATGTACCAGGCTTGCGCACGGACAGCCGTGCATTGCAGCGCTTCCTGCCGTCACGCCGGCGCATGCGAAGCGACCCGCGGCGGCGACGACAAGCTGCTGGAGATGCGCGGCGTGGTGGAACGGGTCGGGCCCTTCTTCGAAGGCGATCGCCTCGTCCAGCCGGAAGCGCCGCACCGCGCGGCGTTCGCCGTGCTGTCAGGCCTGGCCATGAGCGTCGGTGGCGGCCGCGTGCTTGCCTTCCACCTGCCCGGTGAGTTGTTCGCCCTCGACGTCGCGCGCAGTCAAAACCATGGTGCATCCGTGGTGGCTGTCGGCAAGACATGGTTCTGTCGCTTTCCCCGCGCCGCGACAGACGCGCTATGCGAAGACAACGAGGACATCGCCCGGCACCTGCGCACGTTGCGCAGGCGCGAGCGCGGAAAGACGCCCCATGCCGCGGAGGGTTCCGCCATCGAGCGCGTGCGCGTTTTCCTCGCCGACCTGCTCGAACGCCGGCGGCGCACCGAAGGGCCTTCGCCTTTCGTGCCCTTGCCGATGTCCCGCGACGACATCGGCTCCTACCTGGGCATGAGCCCGGCGACCGTGACGCGGATGCTGGCGAAACTGCGTGCCGAAGGCGTGCTCGCCATCCGCGTCGACGGCGTCGACGTGCTCGACGAAGCGTCCCTGCTTCGCTGACGCGACCTCATAGCTTCACCCGCACCCCCAGCGTGAAGAACCGGCCGATCACGCCGTTCTGCGCGTAGGTCGGGTTGTAGTTGAGCGCCGCGTAGTTCAGCGGATCAAACGGCGCCTTCTTGTCGAACACGTTCATGACCGAGCCGGTGATCGCCACCTTGTCGCTGATGTCGTAGCGGCCGGTGAGGTCGAAGTCCGTGAACGACGACATGCGGCAGTTGGCCGGGACGTTGGCTCCCGTGTCCGTGTTGGTCGAGAAACAGCCGGTGGTGATGTCCGGCGCGGTCAGCTTGATACCGCTCGTGTAGTACAGCGTGCCGGTGATGGTGGCCTTGCCGAACTGGATGCTGTTCGCCCAGGAACCCCGGTAGCGCGGCGTGCCGGCACCCGACGACAGGCCGTATGGGCCATGCGTGCCCACGAACTGCAACTTGCTTCCATCCTCGAGGGTCAGCTGCCAGCTGATGATCTTCGTCAGGTTCAGCTCGCTCGTGAAGCGCACGTTCTCGCTGAAGTCGTGCCCGGCCTTGAGGTTCAGGTCCAGGCCCTTGGTCTCCAGCGCGTTCTGGTTGACGTACGGCGCGGCGACCACGAGCGGGCGCGGCAAGGCATCCGGTGCGGCGGGATCGGGCACGTCCTGCACGATCGCCGACTCCGGCGGCAACGGCAGCCCCGCGTAGTACGCATCCAGCACCGCACTCGCACTCTGCTGGGCGATCACGCCGGTCTTCTTGATCCGGTAGTAGTCCAGCGACGCGCTCAGGTCCGGCGTGGGCTGGTACAGGATGCCGAAGGTCCAGCTCTTCGAGCGCTCCGGCTTGATGTTCGGATTGGCGCGCGTGAGGAACCCGAGGCCATAAGGCTGCACGTAACCGCTGTTGCCGTGCGCCGCCTGGAATTCCTCCGGCGGCGTGTAGGTGGCGAACCCTTCCGCTTCGCTCGAACCATTCTCGGCGAAACTCGGTGCGCGGAATCCCTTGGAGAACGTGCCGCGGAACGCCAGTTCCTCGATCGGTTTCCACTTGATGCCGATCTTGGGCGAAAAGTTGTTGCCGAAGTCGGAATAGTGGTCGTAGCGGCCCGACACGTCGACCTCCAGCGATTCCAGGAACGGCGCATCCAGTTCCACGTAGACGCCCGAGACGGTGCGGTCGCCTTTCACGTGGGCGATGCCGAGGCCTTGCGCGGCCAGGTTCGGGTTGAGGTCCGGATCGTCCTGTTCCTCGTGACGCACGTCGACGCCCGCGGCGAGGCCCAGCGAACCGCCGGCCAGGTCCATCAACGGACGCGTCACGCGGAAATCGAACGACTGCAGGTCGCTGGTCGAGGTCTTCTTCAGCGCTGGGGCGAGCGCGCCGAGGAACTCGCGCGAATTCGCACTGGGATCGATGAAATTGTACGTACCGTTGGTCACCGCGGCGATCAACCGGTCGTAGTCGAGGAAGCCCGACAGGCGCGTGTCCAGCGACGAGTGGTTGAAGACCAGGGCGGTGTCGTAACCCCACTCACCCCACGATCCGGTGAGGCCGCCGACGATGCGCAGGTTGTGGTTGTCGTTCTCGCCACTCGCCAGCGCGCTCTGGAAGCCGTAGTTGATGAGCGCCGCCTTGCCATCGGCCGCGAACGGATTGTTCGGATTGAGCGAACCGTCGGGCAAGGTCGCCGGCAGCGCGATCGAATTCGTGTTGCGCGGCGTACCCGCCTGTATCTGTGCAGGCACGCCGGGGAAGGAGGTCTTCACCTCGTAATAGCTGGCGGCGAGATAGGCCTTGCTCGTGTCGGACAGCTTGATGGTGAAACGTCCGTACAGGCCACGCCGGTCCATCGTCGGCTGGATGGCGGTGTAGCGCGCGAAGTTCTGCGCGCAGTAGCTTCCGGGATTCGCCGGATCGTCGGTGACCAGGGTTCCCCGCGATCCGCAGGGAACCAGCGGTTGCGCCACCGCATCCGGGTCCGGAACGCCCGATGTCACGTCGCCCGGACGCGACAGCGTACCGGGCGTCACCGTGCCGTAGATCGAGCCGGAGTTCTGCGAGGGCTGCCCTCCGATGAGGTTGTTGCCGCCGCTGCGCCGGATATCGGCCGTGTTGTACGGATAACCACGCTGCCGGTTGAGTATCTCGTCGTCGTGCTGGTACTCGGCACTGAAGTACGCGTTCCAGCCGTCCTTGTTGAGATCGCCTCCACCGAACAGCACGGTGGCACGCTTGGTCGTGCCGCCGCCATGCTGCGACGTGCCGACATCGGCGGTGAACTCGGTGCCCTGGTAGCCGGGCCGAAGGATGATGTTGACCACGCCGGCGATGGCATCCGCGCCGTACAACGACGACGCGCCATCCTTCAGCACCTCGATGCGCTCGATGGCATTCGACGGGATGGTGTTGAGATCGACGAAGGAACGCTGGCCGTCGTCGGCCAAGGGGTAGTTCGCCGCGCGTCGGCCGTCGATCAGCACGAGGGTGGAGTTGACGGTCAGGCCACGCAGCGCCACGCCCGACGAGCCGGCGGCGAAGCCAGCGGTGAACGAGGCCGGTATCGAGCCACTATTGTCCGCCGAGACCGCGCGGACCACGTCGGACACCGTGGTGAGGCCGCTCTTCTGGATCTGCTCGGCCGTGATGGTCGTTACCGGCGAAGGCGTTTCCACGTCGATGCGCGGGAGCGCCGAGCCGGTGACCGTGATGGTCTGCAAGTCCGTCGTCTTCTGCTGATCCTGTCCATCCGGTGCCGGATTCTGCGGGGGAGTGGGTGGCGCCGGCACGGGCGCGTTCTGCGCCATGGTGAGGCTACTGGCGCAAACCAGCGCGGTGGCGATGGACAAAGCGAGACCGCGACGCCGAAGCGCCCTTTGGGATGTCGTTTTCATTGTGAGTCTCCGGAGCCTTAGGGGAGTGGGGCTGGGACTTGGCGGCTCCGGGAATGAGTTCGCAACGCGGCATTCACAGGGACGCAAGGAAAACTTACGCCGTGTAAACAAGGCGCACCATCGGCCATTCGGAATATGTTGCGATAGGCAAAAACGGCAAGCGATGGCACGGGCTATGCACGCGCCGTCGCTGATTTCACTCGTCGCCGGGATCGAATCCTTCGCGTTCGCGCATGAGCTTGCGGGCGGCGGCGATGCCGAGTGTCAGGCCCTCCGCGCAGGCGTCTTCTTCGTTCTCATGCAGGGTCGTGCACAATCTCTCCTGCAATTCCTCGCCGTCTTCGCTGATGACGTACTTGCCACGCCAGCGGCCCGGCTTGGCCACGTAACACGTGCCATCCACGTCGAAGTAACCAATTTTTCGATGCGTCATGGGTGGGATGATAAGGATCGAGGATCAACGCGACGTGCAGCGCTATTGCAGCCTGCCGACCGGACGCTTCGCGTTGGACTCGAATTCCCGCCAGATGCCATCGGCACCTTCCACCGAAACCAGTACCTGCAAGCCGTTCTGCATGCCCAACAGCTTCGACTGCTGCACCGCATAGGCGATGGCGGCGATACGCGTCTCGAAGTTCTCGGTGGGCACGCCGTTCATCTGCACGTGCCACAGGCCCGCCATATCCGGATGAAACGGAATGTCGTAGATCACCAGGGCCATGGAAGTAATGGGTAACCTCGCTAGGCGGAAGGCCGGCGGCCCCACGATCCATGGGTGTCACGGCTGCTCGTCAGGTGCGCAAGATTATCCGTTCCCACGTGCCCCCACAACGGAAGACCGCGTATGCCATTCCTTCACGCGAAGGTCACGCGAGACGGTCAACGCGGTGTATCGAAATCGCCGGGACTGGCATCCGTCGCCCGCCATTCGGGCCGGCGCTCGCGCACCGCCGCGAGCAGTGCCTGCTGCACGCCTTCCAGGTCACGATCCGTCGTGTAAACGGGTGAACCGGGCTGTTGCCGCCATGAATCGGCGAGCGTGCCGGCATCGACACCGTCGAAGCCGAGTTCGTCCACCAGTTTCAATACCTTCGCCTTCGCGTTCGCATCATCGCCCGCTACCGGCAAGGCGATGCGTCCCTCTGCCGTCGCCGGCTTGCCCTTCTTCAGGAGATGGTCGGCGTAGATGTTGTTGAACGCCTTGACGACCGGCCTTCCAAGTCGATCCGATACCCATTGGCTTTCCGGCACGCCTTCCTCGATGGGGCCGATGCGCCCGTCACGCTGTCGCGGATAATAGTTACCCGTGTCGACCACCACGGTGTCGTCGGGCACGCCCGCGAAAAGATCCGCTGGCAGGTTCGGGATCTTCGATTCGGGAATGGTCACGATCACGACTTCGCCGGCACGCGCCGCCTCGTGCGCGGTGACGGCCACCGCGCCCGTTTCGTTCTCGAGATCGGTCAGCGTATGCGGTCCACGGGAGTTGGCGATGAATACCTCGTGCCCGAGTTCGCGAAAACGGCGAGCGAGGGTACCGCCGATGTTGCCGGCACCGATGATGCCTATCTTCATGGCTGTCTCCGCTTCGCTTAAAAAGATCGATTTTCGCCATTCCGCGTGAACGCCGGGCGAGCGTTCGGTGAGCCCTGGTGGGCCCCGACCTTGGGGTGGGCCCCGACCTTGGCGGGCCCCGACCCTGGTGGGAGCCGCTTCAGCGGCGATCCCGCGGCAGCGGGCCGGTACTCAGCGATTCTGAGGGCTCGGCTTCGCCCTCGCATTCGCCGTGTGCGTGGCGGGGATCTGCCGGGCGCCACCCTCGGCGCGACAGGCGGTGCCGTCCCTTGGGAAGGGAAGCCGCTGCGCGGCCATGTCTGATGGCTGGCGCCCCTTCGGGCTCGGACGGTCGGGCGGGGGTTTTCGATTCGGCTCCTGCCTCAGCGAAAACGATCGGCCGTCCAGGCCGATCCCCTGCGGGCCTTGTCCACCCGCCCGTCCTCGGCTCCTCATGTCGCGCCGAGGGTGGCGCCCGGCAGCTCTCTCCACACTGCGGTGGGTTGGTGGGAAGAGCAACGCTCGCCGTGCCACGTGCCGCTAGTCACCAGCCCCTTGCCGGGTGCGGGGGTCTCACATGAAGGCGGCTTTCCTTTCCCGAGCGACGGTGTAACCGGAGCGACGAGGGTGGCGGCCGACGGCTCTGCCTCACACCGCCAAGCGCGAGGGCGACGCCGAACCGTGCAGAAGAAACTGGCCCGCTGCCGCGGGATCGCCGCTGAAGCGGCTCCCACCAGGGGCGGCTTCCACCAGGGTGGGGAGAACCATGCGTGCTTCCCGGGCTTCCGTGAAGAAACTAGAATTTCGCCGATGATTCGTTCCCCTGCCCGGCTCCTCGTGTTCCCTGTCCTGCTCTGCTCCGTGTGGCTGGCGACCGCGGCACGGGCGCAGACACCCCCGCCCGATACATCCGTACCGACGCTGGAAGCCGTCACGGTCAGTGGCGAGCAGCCCGGTCCCGGTCTCTGGCGCGTCACGCGCGACGGGCACACGCTGCTGATCCTCGGCACGCTCACGCCGCTGCCGCGGAAGATGACCTGGAAGACCGATGAGATCGACGAGGCGCTCGCGCATGCGGGCGCGTTGCTCATGCCGCCCCACGTGGAGATCAAGCCGAACACCGGTTTTTTCGGCCGCCTCGCCCTTCTCCCGTCACTCATCGGCGTGCGCAATGCACCCGATGGAGCGACGTTGAAGAGCAGCGTACCCGCCGATGTCTATACGCGGTGGCTGGCGGTGAAGGCGCGCTACATCGGCAACGATCGCGGCGTGGAACGCTACCGGCCGATCTTCGCCGCCATCGAACTCTACAAGGACGCGGTGAAGAAGAGCGGTCTCGCAAGGTCGGGAGATATCACCCGCACCGTCGCGGCGTTGGCGAAGAAACATGGTGTCGCGCAGGTCGACGTGACGTACACCTTGCTGGTGGACGATCCCCGCGCGGCGATCAAGGCCTTCAAGCGCTCCACGCTGGACGATGTCTCCTGCTTCACCCAGAGCATCGACAACATCGATGCGCAACTCGCCGACATGGCCGCACGCGCGAATGCCTGGGCCACGGGCGACGTCGCCGCGCTGCGCGACGACCGGCGGGCGCAGCAACGCCTCACGTGCCTCAACGCCGTCACCGAAGGCGGCGTGGCGCAGCGCATCGGCCTCGCCGATGTGCCCAAGGCCATCCGGGCGCGATGGCTCGCCGCGGTCGACGCGGCGGTCGCCGCCAATACGCAAACGGTCGCTATCGTGTCCATCGACGACCTGCTCGGTGCGGACGGCTACCTCGCGGCCCTGAAGGCACGCGGCTATGCCGTGGAATCCCCCGACGGCGGCGAGTGAGCGGGCGGTATGCCGACGCGGATCGCCGCCGAGAAATCGTCCTGCGGCCGGGTCGCCCTCGCCCGCGCCGTGATCCTTCCCAGCCGTCGCCATTCGTTCACGCTTAAACGCGGATCGAGGGTCCCGTTATCGGCCAGGTATTCGGGCAGGTAGCCGGTCAGCAGCAGGCGCAGGTCGAACGGCAAGGCGCCGTCGATGCGTTTCGCCATGCGATAGACGATGGTGGTGCAGTTGGATGTCACCGTGTTGTAGAAGCGCGGCGTGCCAGCCAGTTCGTTGGCGGCGTCCACGTAGGAAAGAAACAGTGAGCGCATGGCCTCGCGCGGCATCCGCAACGGAAAGAGATAGTCGTCCTCGCCGCGCACGTTGCTGCGGACCCGGACGATATCGCGTTCGTCGGCGGCGATCAGGATCAACTCGAACTGCCTGAAGAAGCCTCCGATCTCGGAGAAGGCCTCGCCACGCTTGCGTCGTATCTCGACGGAGAACACCACATGGCGTCCGTCGTCGAAGCCGAACGAGAGCATCGCGTGAGCGATGGCCTCGCCCGACCAGTAGGAAAGGATCGCGTCCACGCCGGCGAGGTGGTCCAGGTCATATTCCCGGGTCTCCCAGCGAACGTCGTAGTCATCGTCGCCGCGCCACTCGAAGTCGCGCACGTTGTGCAACACGACGCGCGGGCCTTCGACCTCGCCGTGCAGGAGGCGCGCGACGTCGTCCGCCCAGACGCGGTCGTTGCGCGGCCGGATGGTCGCCCACCAGGCGAGCAACGCGGCAAAGGAGGTCAGCAGGCCGGGCAACGCCCACCCTGCGCGCCAACCGAACCAGGCGACCCAGAGCGCGAGGCAGCCGATGGCCCATACGGCGGCAGCCGCCAAGCGCACCGCGCGTATGCCGGGGAAACGGAAGGCCAGCGCGAAGGCTCCCCAGGCGCCCGAGAGGAACAACGCGGCGGCGGCCAGGACACCCGCGGCACCACGGGCAAGCATGCGCCGATCTTTCTTCATCGCCGAAGCGTGGCCTGCGCCGCGCACGAACGCAAACACTTGCACTGCCGGTTGGCCGCCGGCTATGGCGCAGTGCCACAAACCGCGCTATTTTCGGGGCGAACCGGGCAGTCCGCCCGGCAAGGCGGTTCGGGGAGTGGCATGGTCCGTTTTCCCGCGATACCACAGGCGATCGTGTTCGACCTCGACGGCGTCCTCTTCGATACCGAGGCGCTGTACCGCGACGCCTTGCTGGCCGCCGCCGCCGAGGCGGG
Organism: Luteibacter sp. RCC_6_2; assembly: GCF_041360655.1. NCBI lineage: Bacteria > Pseudomonadati > Pseudomonadota > Gammaproteobacteria > Lysobacterales > Rhodanobacteraceae > Luteibacter > Luteibacter sp. RCC_6_2. The sequence continues at coordinate 24,968 of NZ_JBFUPQ010000006.1, forward strand.
CATCCACATGCCGCTGTCGCTTTGCCAGCGCATGGTCGGATTGCACGGGCACGCGGCGCGCATGCTCCTGCACGAGCACGTGGGCGACGATACCGACCTGGACACCGTCTGGACCGGCACCTCCGAGCGTTATCATGCGATGCTCGATACCGACCTTCGATTGAAGCCGGGCGTGACCGCGCTGCTCGATACCCTCGACGAACTCGGCATGCCACGCGCGATCGCCACCTCGTCCTCGCACGGCACCGCCATCCACCATCTCGAAGCCTTCGGCCTGCGCGACCGCTTCGACGCCCTCGTGGCATCGGGCGATTGCGAACGCTGCAAACCGTTTCCGGACCCGTACCTGCGAGCCGCGCGCATCCTCAACAAACCCACCGGCAGCTGCCTCGCCCTGGAGGACTCCCAGGCGGGAGTGCGCTCCGCGGTGGCCGCGGGCCTGCCGACGATCATGGTGCCCGACCTGCAGCAGCCCTCCGCCGAGCTGAGACGGCTGTGCGCCGGTGTCGTGGGTGACCTGGACGAGGTGAACGCCTGGTTGCGTGGCGCATGCGATTCCACCAGCGAAGCGCGGGCTCACTAGCGCTCAGGCATCGCCGGGGCGTTCGATCGCATCGTGGACCAGCACCGAGGCCACCTGCTTCCCACGGGTGTCGCACACCGGATAGGCCGATCCCTGCAAGGTCTGCCGCGATCCGTCCGGCCGGCGCACGACCCAACGCGCGTGCCGCGTGGTCTCGCCCTGGCGCACGGCACGGGTCAAGGGAAGATCGGCCGGGGGATACGGCCTCCCCTCTTCGGTGAACAGGCTGTACATCCGGCTGTAGTCGTCCGGGCCGACCGCCAGGCGGACCCATCCATGCAGTTCGGCCGCGCGTTCGTTCACGTGGACGATCTCGCCCACTCCGTCGGCGACGATGACGCCGAACGACGTGTCCTTCAGGCTCCGCCACGGATGCCCGCCGAACGTCCACGGCTCGTCGAAACTGATTCGCGACATCTCCTCCCCCCTCTACGAACCGTCGGCGCCATCGGAGTCAAGGGCGTGGAGGATACCGTCAACAGGCGGGCAGCCCGCTCGCTTCGCGGATCGCCCGTTCGAGCTGGTGTGCGCTATAGGGCTTGTGCACCAAGGGTGCGCGGTAACGGCCGGGAATATCAACCGGCATGGCGCCGGTGGCGAGCACATAGGGAATACCGCGACGCTGGAGTTCGTCGAGCGCCGGATAGGCCATCACGCCTTGCAGGTCGAGATCGACCACCGCGACGTCGCAACGCTCGACATGGGCGACGCGGATCGCTTCCTCGATGCAGCCCGCGCAAGCGGCCACGTCGTAGCCAAGCCGCTCTTCGAGCAGGTCGGTAAGCGCCGAAGCAAGTCCGGAATGATCTTCGAACACGATGACGCGAGGCGAGGCGGTGATGCTCATACGTTACCCGCGTAGGAGTTGCCCAGCCCCAACCTACTACCGAATGAACGCCGCCGCTATATACCTCTTGACAGATTTTTCATCGAAATGAGACCTGCGTCTTCACGGAAGTGGAGGCATGCATTTTTGTCACGATTCAAGCGCACGATTTCGGCAAAATTTCCTCACCACAGGTCGTGTTTGCGCAAGGCATCCACCAGGCGACGCGAGGCCAGGGCGAGCAGCTTCCAACGGGCATAGGTATGCCAAGCCAGCCAGGTCAGCAGCTTGTCCTTCCACTTGTCGGTGGCGACGGCATAGAGCGCGTCCATGCGCTTGCCTATCGCCGGCATGAGGGTCGCGGGATCGAATGCACCCTTGGGCCAGTCCGGCAGGCAGTCCTCGCGCCGGGCCGGATCGCACTCCGCGACCAGCGGAATGACGGGCGCATGGAGGACGCCATCGCGCACCCGCAGGTAACCGGCCATGGCGGGATCGGCCGTCCACGAGGCGACGATGGGATTGTTGGCGGGGACCAGGAAATGCTCGGCGAGGAAGCGTTGCGCGTTGCGCCGGCCGAGCAGGAAGTCGTGGCGGCGATAGGCCTCGGCGAAGAATCCGGAGAATCCTCCCAGCGCTCCCGCCGCCACCGCGCGTCCGCCCAGCCAGCGCACCGAGCCGTCCGCCGAGGAACGGGTCGGCGCGATGAGGAAGCGGCTGTAGACGGCGTCGTCCATCGCCAGGGCGATTTCCCGGGGCTTGAACCGTGCCTGCTGCTTCCAGGATGCGAACAGGGCGGCGAGCGCGCCGACGACGTTGAGCGGCGCGGCGTATTCGGGGCCGAGGTCGTCCGGTTCGGGGAACGGGTCCACCATCAGCACGATACGGTTCACCTGGTCGCCCCTGCGCGGATTGCGTCCGAGCATGCCCGCCAGCTCGGTCCTGGCCAGTTCGAACGGTTCGTTGTCCATCGCGCCGCCATCGACACCCACGAAGCGGTAGGTGGCGGAGCCCCGGTCGAGCACGTCGCGCTTGGGTTCGATGGCCACCACGCGCGACATTCCGTGCTCGTCGGGAATCACGACGCTGCGTTGCAGGTAATCGCTCCAGCGCCGCTCCACCTCCCGGTGGCGCAAGCCGCCGGGGAACGCCGCGGAGGCGAGCGCGGCGGTCATCAAGGCGTTCCAGCCCCGGTCGGGAAGATGCTTGGGGTGCGCCACGTAGAGATCGTCGGGGTATTGCCAGGCCCGGTCGTAGATACCCTGCCCCGTGTCGACGGAAAATCTCAGGTAGTCCTCATGCGCCACCATGCCGTGGCCCGCCTGCGCGCCATTGCCGGCGAAGGGCACCGCATAGGGCACGCCGCGCAGGTTGGTGACCGTGAAGACGAACTTCAGCGGATTCGCGATGTACCGGCGCGCGCGCGGCTCACCCTGGAAGCGCAGCGCATTCGCGGCGATCTCGTCCAGGCAATGCGTATCCAGCAACGAGGCGATCGGCAGGTCCTTGTCCGCGAGATCGTTCGTGCCGAGGAAGTGGCGGATGTCCACCCGCTTCACCCAGGCGTCGTAGAAGGGATTGGCCACGGCCGCGTCGCCTTCCGAGGCGTGCACATGAGGAAAAGCGTAAGGCAGCGCCACCGCCGAGATCACGCCGTTGATGCTGCCCGCCGATGCCCCGGAAACCACGCGCAGCAACACGTCGTGGTCCGGCACGGGCAGGCCGACATCCTTCGCCGCATACCAGCGGTCCAGCGCCTCGTACAGGAAGTCGAGCACCCCGGCGGCGTAGGCTCCTCCGGAGACCGCTCCGGCCAGGGCGAGGCCGAGTTCGAACGTGCGCTCGCGCGGCGGTGGCGTGATGTCCGGGTGCGCGAGGGGAAGATCGGTGTCGGGCATGCCCGCTCCCGTCGGTAGGTCCAGCGGGATTATCCGCGAACGCCCTCGCTCAAACCCCGATCGTCGCCACGTTTCGGCGTATCAGCGGGCGAGCCATTGCGCTGCCAGCGCGAGGGCGGCGGGCAACGCCTGCACGTAGAGGATGCGTCGGCTGGCGGTCAGCCCGCCCCACACGCCGGCCACCACCACGCAACCCAGGCCGTAGAACAGGAAGGCCGTGGCGAAGGGTTCGCGCAGGCTCAGGCCGAGCAGCAGCGCCACCACCAGGAATCCGTTGTACAGGCCCTGGTTGGAGGCCAGCGCGGCGCTGTCACGGGCGAATTGCTCGGTGATCCCGAAGACCTTCGGCCCACGGCTGCGCCACAGGATCATCTCGAGGACCACGATGTACACGTGGATCAGGAGTACCAGCACGGTCAGCACGGTGGCGGCGAGGGTCATGCGCTGGTCCTGCGTCGATGGGTATGCCGCGCAGGATAGCCGTTAATGCGGCTGTCGCGCTCCCTCGGACGTTTCGCGTATTCCTTTAGTAGGCCAGATGGCGGATTGCAGCCGGACGCGCGATTCGGCCTTAATCGCCGGATGCGTTATGTCATGGCAGCCCAGGAGATATCTCTGGAGGCCCTCGGGCTGCTCCAGGCCCTGCTGCACCACGATTACGACGAAGCCCAGTTCCGCGCCAACCACGTGGCCCGCCATGCCTTGCAGCACGAGCACCTGAGCGTGGCCGATGCGGCCGAGCGCATCGAATCCCTGCTGGCCTGCGGCTGTCCGAACGCGATGGAACTGCGGATCGCCCTCCGATCCCTGGCCACGTCGGTGGACCGCATGCAGGACGCGGCGATGCGCAGGGCCGGCCACCTCCTCTGAACATTCGTGACGGCATGCGCGGACAAGCGGACGACCTCGCCGCCGGGGTAGGATCGACGCGAAATCCGCGGAGCACGACCCATGACGATCGAGAATGACGGAATCGACCCGAAGGCGCGGCCCAGCGGCACCGGCTGTGTCGAATGCGAAGAGGCCGGCAGCTGGTGGTTCCACCTGCGCCGCTGCGCCCAGTGCGGACACATCGGGTGTTGCGACGACTCGCTCAACAAGCACGCCAGCAAGCACGCCCAGGAAACGGGCCACCCGATCATCCAGAGCTTCGAGCCGGGCGAGGATTGGTTCTACGACTACCGTAACGACGACATGTTCGAAGGCCCGGCACTGGCACCGCCGCATAGCCATCCGATCGACCAGCCGGTGCCCGGCCCCGAGGGACGCGTGCCTCCGCGCTGGCAGCGCCTGCTGGTCTGACGAGGAACCCGCCGTCAGGCGGGAAAGAAGGCCGGATCGATGTCGACCAGCACCGGATCGTGCAGTCGGATCGCCTGCTCCGACGACGGCTCGTAAGGCACATAGATGAAGCGCGCGAAGCCTTCCGCTTCCAGGCGCACGCGGATCGCATCGCGCGTGGGTGCCTCCAGTGCGTCCGGCACGGTCGCGTTCGCCACCAGGGCGGCGGCGTGGATGCGACCGTCGGCACCGGCGGCGGCCAGGCGGTCGGACACGGCCACATAGACGTCCTGCGTACTGGGATGATCGTCATCCCCGTCGTAGCCACCCTCCGCGGCGATCTGGCCGTCCAATCCCAGCGTCGCGCCGAACGGGTAGAACTCGCCGTTCTTCTGCAGCATGTCCTGGGCGAATTCCACGGCGAAACCGAACAGCTTCTCCAGTTGGTCCTGCGTCACAGCCATGACCACTCCCCGATCGATTCGCATGCCGCCTGCGGCAGCGGAAGGAGGATCGTAAGTCAGATGGAGGAGAAAGGCGACCGAGAGGTACCACGGTTTCACATCGGCATGTCGCCGCCGCGGCAAGCGGTCAGCACCAGCTTCCGTAGCCAGCGATGCGCGGCGTCCCGATCCAGACGCGGATGCCACATCAGCGAGACTGTCATGCCGGGCGTTTTCACGGGAAGTTCGAAGGCATGGATCGCACGCGGTCCGGCGTTTCCTTCGAGACGCGATATCGCCCCGACGAAGGAGGCGGGCACGAGACCGACGAGATCCGAGGTCCGTACCACGGCCAGCACGGCCGGGAAACTCGGCAGCACCGCGGCGATATGCCGGTCCATGCCGAGCGACCCGAGCGCGTCGTCCACCGGGCCAGCCGTACGCCCCGTGCGCGATGCGACGACATGGCCGAACGCGACGTAGTGCTCGGGTGTCACGCTCTTCTTCGCGGCCAGCGGATGTCCCCTCCTGACCACGCCCACGAAACGATCGCGAAACAGCGCCTGCACGCGCACCTCCGGGCCCATGTCGGCGACGACACCGATCTCTAGATCGGCGAGCCCTTCGCGCAGGTACGTCGATGTTTTCTCGGCCTTCGGTGCGAAGCGCAGGGACACGCGTGGCGCTTCCCTTGCCGCTTCGGCGATGAGCACGGCTCCGAATGCTTCCACGAAACCGTCGTTCGCCCGGATCGTGAACGTGCGATGCAAGCTCGTGACATCGGTTTCGTTGACCGCCGGCCGAAGCAGGGCGAGGGCCTCATGGACGAGGTCCCGTGTGCGTCCGCGAAGCGCTTCCGCATAAGGCGTCAGCACCATGCCCCGCCCTGCCCGGACGAGCAGCGGATCGTTGGTGACGGCACGCAAGCGGGCAAGGGTCCGGCTCATGGCCGAGTCGCTCAATCCCAGGCGTCGCGACGCCTTCGCCACGCTCCCTTCGGCAAGCAGCGCGTCGAGCGCGATCAGCAGGTTCAGGTCTGGCTCGGTCATGGCTCATCCTAAGGCAGCAGGCGCGACAAGGCGTTTGACGCAATGAATACCTGCGGACCGCGCGCCTTCCGCCTGTCCGGTTCGTCCCTATCGTAAGCGGACCGCCCTTCAGGATCGATCGATGAAATCCTCCCCCAAAACCGTTCTGCTTATCGGCGCATCCCGTGGCCTCGGGTTCGCCATGACCGAAGAATTTCTGCGCCGTGGCTGGAAGGTGATCGCCACGGGGCGAGCCGGCTCGACGGAGCGCCTCCGACAACTCATGGCTTCCTACCCCGAGGTGCTCGACGTGGAAGTCGTCGACATCACCCTTCCGGAGCAGGTCGCGGCCCTTCGAGACCGCCTGTCGGATCGGACACTGGACGTACTTTTCGTGAATGCCGGTGTCACGAACGATCACCGTGAAACCATCGCCGATGTCTCCACGGAGGAATTCGTCCGCGTGATGGTGACGAACTCCTTGAGCCCGATGCGAGTGGTCGAGACGTTCCAGGATCTGGTGCGTCCGGAAGGAACCATCGGCGTGATGTCGTCCGGTCAGGGCAGCCTCACCAATAACACCAACGGCAACCACGAGGTCTATCGCGGCAGCAAGGCCGCGCTCAACATGTTCATGCGCAGCTTCGCTGCACGGCACGCCGGCGATCCACGCACCTTGCTTCTCATGGCGCCGGGTTGGGTGCGGACGGACATGGGTGGTCCCGACGCCCGCTTGAGCATCGAGGAGAGTATTCCGAACCTGCTCGATACGATGGAGGCCCATGAAGGGCGTGGTGGACTCCACTATCTGGATTATCTCGGCCGGACCGTGCCCTGGTAGCCGATACCAGAGAGCAGGCCCCGAAATGACAGAGCCCAGGACCGAAGCTCCTGGGCCCTGCTCTCTCGCCTTCGTCAGCGCTGACCGGAACCGCTATCGCCACTCAAGGTCTTTACGGTCTTGCCATGTTCGTCGAGAAACGCGATCTGGGGCGTGCCGGTGGCAGGCACGGACAATTGAATTCGTTCGTGCCCCGCAGCATCCATCAAGGACAGCGATGCCGACCCGTCATCAGACCGACCCACCCATATCCGGCGATGGTTCGGACCGTTTTCCTGGCTGTCCGAGATAGCCAGCCCCGCGAAGCTAGCGCTCTTGTCGTTGACACCAATGAGCTTCACGACTTCATTCGCGTTATAGCGATCGAACGACAGGCTTCCTCCGGCATCCACGACGTCTCCGTTGGCGAGCCGCTTCCCGCCAAAGATAAGCCCGCCGTTTTCCGAGCCTTCGTCGTTGTAGAAGATCATTCCAGCCTGTGGTCGATCCACCTTAGGCTGTTCTTTGCCCTTGACGATCACCCCTGGCATCCGGGCGCCGTTCGTGATGATCATCCGAACCGTGCCGTCAGCCTCGCGCACGTTGATCCGCTGCACATTGATTTCATCGAACGACGTAGCAGAGATTTTCGTAAAACCTGACAGCATCGACACCGCAAAAACCGCCGTGAGTACGCCTGAATAGATCACAAGAAATCGTTGACCGAACATACCTGTCTCCATGTCGAAAGGATGCGTTCCATCTCGCCGTCCTGGAGCCGGATGGCAATCAACCGCGAGAGGCAGGGAGAAGCTGTCACGAAGTGTCCTGTTCGCCATGTGCCAAAGGTGGCGGGCACAAAAAAACCCGCCGGATGGCGGGTTTCTCTGTGGTTTCGATACGGAGTGATCCCCGCTGAAACCGTTGTTGGTGCCCAAGGGGGGACTCGAACCCCCACAGCCTAAGCCGCTACCACCTCAAGGTAGTGCGTCTACCAATTCCGCCACCTGGGCATAACTTTTACAGCGTGTCGCTTGTATCGCTGCTTTTACTTCTTGGCCGGTTCGGCGGGAGCCTTGGTGGCTTCCTGCTTCGGGGCCGGAACATCGTTGTTCGCTGCCGGAGCCGGCGCCGTGGCGGCCGGGGTGTCACCGTTGGCTGCGGCGGGTGCGCGGGGCACGTCCGACGCGGCCGGGGTCACCGGAGCGTTGTTGGCGGGAGCGGCCGGCGTGGTGGCGCCGGACATCACACCAAGATCCGCGGCCGGCTGGGGGTTACCCGAGCGACCGAGGTAGATGCCCATGCCGAGGCTGAGCAAGAAAAACAGGGCTGCGAGGACGGCCGTGGCGCGGGTCATGAAGCTCGACGAGCCACGCGCACCGAACACCGTGGCGGAAGCACCGCCACCGAAGCCGGAACCTGCCTCCGCGCCGGCACCGCGCTGCATGAGAATCAGCACGATCATCGCCGCGGCGATCAGGATATAGAAAACGCTGAAGAGAATGAACATGTCTTCTTGGTTTGCCGTGTCGCGATTATCGCGCCGCGGCGCATATATCCAGGAAATCGGGAGCCACCAGGGCGGCGCCACCGATGAGTCCCCCGTCCACGTCCGGTTGGGCGAAAAGTTCGGCCGCATTGGCCGGCTTGACGCTTCCGCCGTAAAGCACCCGGGTCAGGAGCGAGATATTAGCATCCTTTTTTGCCAGTTGGCTACGGATGAAGGCATGAATTTTTTGCACCTTCGCCGGGGTCGCCGTCAGCCCCGTGCCGATGGCCCAGACCGGTTCATAGGCGATCACGGCGTCGCGAAACGCGCCGATGCCGTTGTGCTCCAGCACCGCGGCCAGCTGGCGGCCGATCACCTCCTCGGCCCTGCCCTCCTCGTGCTCTTCACGGGTCTCGCCCACGCAGAGGATCGGCGTGAGCCCGGCCCTGCATGCCGCCTCGAACTTCTTCGCCAGCAACGCGTCGCTTTCGTGCTGGTACTGGCGCCGCTCGGAATGACCCACCAGGACCCAGCGGGCACCGACGTCGCGCAACATCTCGCCCGCTATCTCACCGGTATAGGCACCCTGCACGTGGTGCTCGGAAAGGTCCTGCGCGCCGAAGCCCAGGCCGCGGTCGCCGTACTCGCGCGTCAGGCCGTCCAGGTACACATCGGGCGGGAAGACGACGACATCCACGCCGTCCGGCCGGTTCTCGACGATCTCCCTGACCAGGGCGTCGGCCATGGCGCGGGAGCCGTGCATCTTCCAGTTTCCGGCGACCAGCTTCTTGCGCATGGGGCATTCCAGGCGTGGAGAAAGGGGCGGCAGGATAACGGCGGCACCTCCCACGGCAAAGCTGCATTGCCGCATGGAGGGCGCCGCACGCGCCGTTCACCGAGGGTAACGCATGCATCGGGCATTTGACCTGGTCGACACCGGCTCCGATGATCCCTTCATGCGTACCCTGAGAATCCTCTTCATCGCCTTCCTCCTCGCCGGTTCCGGCGGCGCCTTCGCGCAGGCGGACGGCCCCGACACGCCGCAGCAGATCGACGACCTGCGTGGCCGCCTCGACCAGATCGAGAAGGCCATGAAGGACGACAAGATCACCAACACGATCATCGACGACCTGCGCGGCAAGTCCGGCGACGTCGCCGGTGACGCACAGAAGCTGTCCTCCTCGCTGCAACAGAACCGGGACGCGGCGAAGGCGCGGCTGGACCAACTGGGCCCGCCGCCCGCCGCGGGTACCAAGGAAGCGCCCGAACTGGCCGCCACCCGCAAGGACGCGCAGAAGACCTTCGACGCCGTGGATGCACAGGTCAAGCAGGCCGACGGCATCGCGCTCGAAGCCCAACAGACGGCGAACCAACTCTCCGACCTGCGCCGCATCCGCTTCCAGGAACTCATTTCGCAACGCACGAACTCCCCGCTGTCGCGACCGTTCTGGTCGGAACCAGCGGCGGCCTTCCCGCGTGACTCCGCCAACCTCGGCGACTTCGCCGGCACGGTCAGGACCGATGTCGCCGCCAGCTGGAACGTCGGCAACCGTACGGCCCTGATCACCTGCGCCCTGCTCGGCCTGCTGCTGATGACCGGCGTGCGCTTCTACATCGAACATCGCGTTCGCCACCTCACCGCCAACCGCATGCCGCCCGGAAGACTGCGCCGCTCGGCGTTGATCCTCGGCATCGCCCTCACCTCCACGCTCACCACCGGCCTGGGCACGCAACTGCTTTACCTCGGCCTGAACTGGAACGACACCTTCAGCCAGGAAACCGACGAGATCGCGCGCACGATCGTGCAACTCGTCTTCTTCGGCGCCTTCATCGCCGGCCTCGGCAGGTCGCTGATCTCGGCGAAACGGCCGTCGTGGCGTTTGCCGGCCATTCCCGACCAGACAGCCATCGACCTGCGCCGCTTCCCGATGCTGATCTCGCTGGCGGTGGTGCTGTTCTACTTCCTCAAGCAGCTGAATCACACCATCGGTACCAGCCTCGCCGCCACGGTGCTCACCAGCAGCTTGCAGGCAATCGTCTTCACCGCGCTCAGCGCGCTGGCGTTGCTGCGACTGGGACGCACGCATCACCATGACGAAGACGGCACGCCGCCCACGCCCCGGCCGATCTGGGCCAGCGTGCTCATCGCGGCGGCATGGATCGCGATCGTCTCCTCGTGGATCGCCCTGCTGACCGGCTTCATCTCGTTCGCCTCCTTCATGGCGGGCCAGGTGGTCTGGACGGCGATCGTGATCGCCGCGACCTATCTCGCCATGCGCCTGGTCGACGATCTGTTCGAGACGCTGCTCTCCGAAAAAGGCCCGATGAGCGCCCGCGCGCAGGCCATCTTCGGCACCCACCCGAAGTTGCTCGACCAGGCCGGCGTACTCCTGTCGGGCGTGGTCCGCCTGGGCCTTTTCCTGTTCGGCATCACCGCCGTGATGTCCGGTTTCGGCACCGGCGCGACGGATCTCCTCACGCTCGGCAGCAAGCTGCAGTCGCTGAAGATCTACGACGTCGAGCTGAAACCGAGCCAGATCCTCACCTCGATCGCGCTGTTCTTCCTCGGCCTGCTGGCCGTGCGTGTGGTCAAGAACTGGATGTCGGAGCAATACCTGCCCAGGACGAACCTCGACCCGGGCATGCGCAGTTCGCTCACCACCCTCCTCGGTTATGTCGGCATCGTCATCGTGGTGGCGATCGCCCTGCTGGCGATGGGCCTCTCGGTGCAGAACGTGACCTGGGTGGCGTCGGCGCTCTCGGTGGGTATCGGTTTCGGCCTGCAGGCGATCGTGCAGAACTTCATCTCTGGCCTGATCCTGCTCGCGGAGCGGCCGGTGAAGGTCGGCGACTGGGTGGTGCTGGACGATGCGGAAGGCGATATCCGCCGCATCAACGTGCGTGCCACCGAGATCCAGGTGGCCGACCGCTCGACCATCATCGTGCCGAACTCGTCGTTCATCACCAAGCCCGTGCGCAACATGACGATGGCCAACCCGCAGGGCCGCGTGCTGATCAAGCTGCCCATGCCGCTCGACAGCGATCCGGTGGACGTACGCGAGCACATGCTGGAAGCCATGCACGCACACCCGTCGGTGCAGGAGACGCCCGCGGCCTCCGTCACGCTCGACAACATCGACCGTGCGGCGATGACCTTCGCCGCCGTCTGCTACGTGGGGAGCCCACGCGACGTCGGCGGCGTAAAGAGCGATTTGCTGTTCGACATCATCGCGCGCCTGCGCGGCGCCGAGATCCCGCTGCTGCGGCCACAGGACCTCGTGCTGCGCTCAGGCGGCAACGTGGGCGACCTGCTCGGCCCGACCGGAGCGGGCGCGCCGAAGGCGTCGACCGATCCGGACCCGGCGAGCTGACGACGCTTATTTGGAAGCTTCGACCGGAGCGAGGCGCAAGTCCTGGAAATCGAAGCTGAAGTCGGTGAGGGGCGAGACCGGCTCCATCCGCACTTCGCGCACCTTGCCATCCGGATCGAGCGCGAAGTTCACGAAGGCGTCGCCGTTGAGCGAACGGTCGTTCCAGCGGGCGATGAAGGTATCGTGCTGCCACGGCTCCAGCGTGCCGGTGAGTTGCGCGGTCTTGCTGAAGGTCATGACCAGCTTGCCACCCTGCTTCGCCACGGTGACATCGCCGTACCAGGGATCGCGATAGGTGCCGGCGTAGCCGTCCAGCGGCAACGAAGGTTTCGAGCCTTTCGCGCGCGCCGCTTCGTGCTTCTTCATGCTGTCGTCGGCGTTGCCTTCCATCTTCTTCACGCTGGCCGCATATGCCGCGATCCAATCCGTCTTCGGTGCGTCCATGTACGCATCGAGCGCGCGCATCGTCACCGCCTGGAACGCGGCGCCGGTTTCCTGGTTGGTCAGCACGACGATGCCGAGCTTGAGATCGGGCACGAGGGTCAGGCGCGACACCATGCCGGGCCAGCCGCCGGTATGCCAGACGAGCTTGTGCCCGCGATAGTCGGAGACGAACCAGCCCTCGCCATAGCCGGAGAAGTTCGGCTTCGCCGCCTTGAGTTCCGGAACGTTCGGTTCGGAGATGGCGATCGGCGTGATCAACGACCACATCTCGGCCTGGCGCTTCTCGCTGAAGAGGCGCTGCTCCTTGCCGGAGGCGTCGGTGTACTTGCCACCCGCCAGTTGCATGTTCATCCACTTGGACAAGTCGTGCACGCTGGTGTAGATGCCGCCCGCGGTGGGATTGTTGCTCCACGACATCGATGCGACCGGCTTCAGGTCCTTGAAGTCGAACTTCGCATGGCCCGTGGCGATGTCGTCGTTCGGCCCGATGGTGTCCGGTGCGTGCGACTGCGACTCGGTCATGCCCAACGGCACGAAGATGCGCTCGCGCACGAAGTCGGCCCACGGCTTGCCCGAGACCTGCTCGATGACCAGCCCGGCCACGGCGAAGAGGATGTTGTCGTAGGCGTAACCGGCGCGGAAGCTGTTGGCCAGGGGCACGTAGCGCAGGCGCTGCACGACCTCTTTCGTGGTGTACGAGGTGGCCGGCCAGTACAGCAGATCGCCGGCGCCCAGGCTGAGTCCGCTGCGATGGGCGAGCAGGTCGCGCACGCGCATTTCGCGCGTCACGTACGGATCGGACATCTGGAACCACGGCAGGCGATCGATCACGCGATCGTTCATGTCGAGCTTGTGCTCGTCGGCGAGGATCGCCAGCGAGGCGGCGGTGAACGCCTTGGTGTTCGATGCGATCGCGAACTGCGTATGCGCGTCCACCTTGGCCGGTTCGCCCAGCTTGCGCACACCCGAGCCCATCTCCAGCACCACCTTGCCATCCTTGACGATCGCCACGGCGATGCCCGGCACGTCGAACTGCTTGCGCGTGGCGTCGACGTAGGCGTCGAAGTCGGCCAGCGCGGCGGGCCGCGCTTCGGTGCCGGCGGCGACGGATGCCGGCGCGGCATCCTGCGCATGTGCGGTCAGGGCGAAGGCGAAGCTGGTGACGCCGAAGGCGAGGAGGTGGCGAAGACGCGGCATGTCGTGTCCGGTGGCGGATGAGGTGCCGGGACTATTCCACGTCGCGAGCCCCGGCGAAAGGGCTCGCCCGCCGGCGACTCACGCCGATCGCTTCTGGCTCAGGATCACGCTGCCGAGGATGATCGCGCCGGCCAGCGCCATGGTCGGAGTGAGCGCTTCGCCCAGGAACATCCACGCCCAGCCCACGCCGAACAAGGGAACGAGATAGGTGGACGTGGCGGCACGGGGTGCGCCGATACGCTGGATGAGGCGAAAGTAGAAGGCATAGGCGAGTCCCGTGCAGACCACGCCGAGCGTGATGACCGCGACCCACGATTTCGCCGGAATGGGCGCATCAGGCCAGGTCATCAGACCCAGCGGCGCCATCAGGATCGTCGCGCCCAGCAGGCAACCGGCGGCGACCGCGGTGGGCGCGATATCCGACAGGTACTTCTTGATGAGGTTGGCGGCCAGGCCATAACAGAACGACGCGGCGGCACCGGCGAGCGCGGCGGGAGCGACGTTTTCCCCCGCCGTGCGCCCACTGGCGAGGATCACCACGCCGACGAAGCCCGCCAACAGCGCAATGGCCTTGCGGGTGCCGATCTTTTCACCGAAGCCGATGAACGCCACCAGCGCGGCGAACAGCACCGTCATGCTGTTGGCGATCGCACCGATGCCCGCCGGTGCCCGCTCGGCACCCCAGGCGAACAAGGTGAAGGGGATGGCCGCGCTCAGCCCGCCCAGCACCAGCATCTTCCACAGATGGGCGGGACGGATCGTCTTGCGGGCGCGCAACAGCAAGGGCAGCAGGATCACCGAGCCGAACAGCAGGCGCGTCGCCACCATGGGGAACGGCCCGAAATCCTTGGCCGCCACTCGCATGAAGAGGAACGAACCACCCCAGATGGCGCCGAGGGCGACGAGCTCCACCGGCGTGCGCCAGTCCCTTTCGGCGGCGGGCACGAGGGAATCGACAGGGGTATCGGCGGCGGACATACGAACCTCGCTTGTGGCTGAGTCTTATTGTCGCTGGAACCGGAGGCCGCACAAGCGCATCCTTTGCAAGCCAGCCTCTCATTTGATTCATCCCTACGATGCGTTCCGCCCTGCTCCCCGCCCTTGCCGCCTTCGCCTCCGCCGCCCGGCACCAGAACTTCGCCCACGCGGCCGAGGAACTGCACCTCACCGCCAGCGCGGTGAGCCACCACGTGCGCAAGCTGGAGACCGCGCTCGGCGTGAGCCTGTTCCAGCGCCATGCGCGTGGCGTGGCCCTGACCCCTGAAGGACGTTTGCTGGCCGACGCCGCGGGCTCGGCCCTGGCCGAGGTCGAATCGGTGCTCGACAGCCTGCGCCAGCATCGCCGCGACAACGGGCTGCGCCTGAGCGTGTTGCCGTCGCTCGCGGCCAACTGGCTCACGCCCCGCCTGCGCCGATTCATCGATGCGCATCCCACGGTCCGTTTGTCGATCGATACCGACCGCTCCCTGGTGCGCTTCGACGAGGGCGGCCCCGACCTCGGACTCCGTTACGGCCTCGGCCAGTGGCCCGGCCTGACCTCGCGCTTCCTCATGGATGATTCGTTGCAGCCACTGGCGTCGCCGGAACTGGCGTCGCGGGTGCAGACCACCGAGGATGTCGCCGGCCTGCCCCTTCTCACCGATATCGCGCCCGAGGGCTGGCGCGAATGGTTCCGCGCCGCCGGCGTTCGCTATCCGCGTGGCGGCACGATGCATACGATCAGCGATTCGGCCGACGGCTTGAACGCCGCGGCGGCGGGACTGGGCGCGGTGCTCGCGCGCACACGGCTCGCCGCCGCGCATCTTGCCGACGACCGCCTGGTTCGTTTGCCCGGGCCGGAATTGCCGACGCGCTATGCGTACTACCTGGTGCATTCCGCGCACAGGCCGCCGTCCGCGGCGGCGCTTGCGTTCATCGGCTGGATCGAGCGGGAGGCGCAGGAACCGCGGGGCTGAAGAGCATCGCCGCTGAAGCGGCTCCCACATTGCCTCTTCGCAAGTGGCGATAGTGTGGGAGCCGCTTCAGCGGCGATAGCGGCAGCCGAACCTACTCGACACCGACAAACCCACCCGTCTGATGCGCCCACAACCGCGCATACAAGCCGCCGCGCGCGATCAACTCCGCATGCGTGCCGGTTTCCACGATCGCGCCATGCTCCATCACCACCAGCCGGTCCATCTTCGCGATGGTCGAGAGACGATGCGCGATGGCGATCACCGTCTTGCCGCGCATCAAGGTCTCCAGGCTTTCCTGGATGGCCGCCTCGGCCTCGGAATCCAGTGCCGAGGTGGCTTCGTCGAGCACGAGGATCGGCGCGTCCTTCAGCAACACGCGCGCGATCGCGATCCGCTGGCGCTGCCCACCGGACAACTTGACGCCCCGCTCGCCCGCATGGGCGTCGTAGCCGGTGCGCCCCTCGCCGTCGGACAAGCCCGGAATGAATTCGTCGGCCCGCGCCTGGCGCACCGCCTCGGCCATCTCGGCGTCGCTGGCATCCGGCCGTCCATACAACAGGTTGTCGCGGATCGACCGATGCAGCAGCGACGTGTCCTGCGTGACCACGCCGATGCTCGACCGCAGCGACTCCTGCGTGACCTTCGCGATGTCCTGGCCATCGATGAAGATGTGGCCATCCTCGAGGTCGTACAGGCGCAGCAACACGTTGACCAGGGTGGACTTGCCCGCGCCGGAAGGACCGACCAGGCCGATCTTCTCGCCGGGACGGACGATCAGGTCAAGGCCACCGATGATGCCGCCGGCCTTGCCGTAGTGGAAATGGATGTCGTCGAAACGGACCTCACCCTTCGTCACGCGAAGGGGAAGCGCATCGTCGCGGTCCACCACGGTGCGCTCCTGGGCCAGGGTGGTGATGCCATCCTGCACCGTGCCCACGTTGTCGAAGATGCCGTTGACGACCCACATGATCCAGCCGGACATGTTGTTGATGCGGATCACCAGGCCCACGGCGAGTGCCACCTGCCCCGTGGAAACGGTGCCGCGCGACCAGAGCCACAGCGCCAGCAGGCTCGTGCCCGCGATCAACAACCCGTTGAGCGAGGTGATGGAGACATCCATCGACGTGATCATGCGGCTGGAGGAACGCACCTTGTCGGTCTGCTCCTGCATCGCTTCCTTCGCATACGCCTCTTCACGGTGCGTGTGCGCGAAGAGCTTCAGCGTCATCACGTTGCTGTAGCCGTCGACGATGCGGCCCATCAGCTTGGAGCGCGCTTCGGAAGCTTTCCACGAGCGCTCCTTCACCCTGGGGACGAAGAACACCAGCATGCCGACGTATCCCGCGATCCACAGCACCAGCGGCAAAGCCAGCCAGACATCGGCCTTGGCGAACAGGTAGATCGATGTGCCCGCGTAGACGCTCACGTACCACAAGGCGTCGACCACCTGCACCGCGGACTCGCGCAGCGCCGGCGCCGTCTGCATGATGCGGTTGGCGATGCGGCCGGCGAAGTCGTTCTGGAAGAACGACAGGCTTTGCTTGAGCACGTAGCGGTGGTGCTGCCAGCGAACCATGTTGGTCATGCCGGGGCTGAGCGTCTGGTTCACCAGGAGATCGTGCAGGCCCATCGTCAGCGGCCGCAAGATCACCACCACGAACCCCATCCAGGCCAGCGTGCGCCAGTGCGTCTGGAAGAACACCGCCGCGGGCGTCTTCTGCGCCATGTCGACCACCCGCCCGAGGAAGTCGAACAGCGCCACCTCGATCAAGGCCACGGCCAAACCCACGACCAGGGCGGCGGCGAATATCTTCCACACCTGGCGCAGGTAATAGGCGTAAAAGCGCACGACGCCCTTGGGCGGGGCGCGGTCGGGCGCCTCGCGGAAGATGTCGATGAGGGATTCGAACCAGCGGAAGATCATTCACCGATTGTAGCCCGGCAGGACGCGCACGGCATGTGCAGGGACCGGGCCCGGTATACGAACCCTTCCGCTATCCCGCCCGGCTCAGCCTGCGCTACTAGCGCAGGCGCCCGTCGCCGCTGAAGCGGCTCCCACACAGGATACGGTCGAGCGCGACGAAGGCCGTTCCCAGCACGAGGAACACACCACCGACCAGCAAGGTGTTCACAAGCGCCGTTCCGTAGCCGAGGCGCCCCACGTCCAGGAAGGGATACGGATATTCGCGCACGATCGCGCCACGGGCGAAGGTCCACAGGGCGAAGAACAGCGGGAACCACAGCCAGCGCAAGGCGTCACGCCAAGCGAGCGCGCCATGGGGAAGCAGTGCGATCCACCACACGAGGTACAGCACCGGCACCACGTAGTGCAACGCCCTGTCCGCCACGAGTTGCGGGCCCAGCGGCGCCCATGTCGACTGCAGCACGGTCGCATACACCAGGCAGGTGACCGTGATCGACACCGCGGCCAGCCCGCGAACGCGCGGACGGCGCCAGAACGCCAACGGCCCCCAGCTACCTCCCATCGCCGCCGACGCGGCCACGAGACCGACCAGCACGTTGGAAAGGATGGTGAAGAAGCTGAAGAAGCGCAGCAGCGCCAGCCCCTCGAAGCCGGACCACATCATCAGCCAGTATTGCAAGACGAGCGCCGGCCACGCCACCGCCGCCACCACGACGGCGAAGAGGTTGGAAATGGCGGTGACGCGCGGAGACACCGGCCGCTCCGTCAACGTGGCCACGTGTCGTTCGAACGGTCGCGATCGGGAATCGCATGATCCGGATCGATCTGCGCACGCACCACCTTGCGCCCGCCCGGCACGCTCACCTCGAAGCTCTTGTGCTGCTGCCAGGTTTCCACGGGCACGCGGATATCGCGTGTCGTCTTGTCGTCGAAGGTGACGCGAAGCGTCGCCGGCATGACGAGCTGGTCGCGATTCTCCACGGTGACGTTCGATCCATCGACCTTGGTGACGGCCATGTCCAGCTGCCAGTTGTTTTCGAACCAGCCGCGCCAGAACCAACCCAGATCCTCGCCGGTCTCGCTCTCCATCAGGCGGAAGAAATCCGAGGGCGACGGGTGCTTGTACGCCCAAGTGGCGATGTACTTGCGGAAGGCCGGATCGAAGCGCTCCGGACCGACGATCTGTTCGCGCAACAGGACGAGGCCGAGCGCCGCCTTGAAGTAGGTCGCCGGGTGGCGGTACTTCTCCTTGACCATGTCGGCGCCGATCAGCAGCGGCGGCGCATCCGCGTCGGCCAGGAGGGGCAGGATCTCGTCGACGGGATTGCCGCCCTTCGGGGCGTACTCGCCGTCGCGCTTGGGTGCGAATTCCCCATGGTTGAAGGCATCGGCTTCATAGACGTCGATGAACGTGTTGAACCCTTCGTCCATCCATGCGTTACGGCGCTCGTCGCTGCCGACGATCATCGGGAACCAGGTATGGCCGATCTCGTGCGCGGTGACCATGTGCAGTGCCTTGGCCGGCGCCTTCATCGGGTCGAAGACGATGCCCGGGTATTCCATGCCGCTCGCCGCCGAACCGGCCTCGTTGATCGCCACCGGATAGGGATACGGGTACCACTTGCTGGAGAAATGCTCCACGGACGCCTTCAGGTATTCCGTGGAACGCCCCCAACTCGCGTCACCGACGCTTTCCACCGGATAGACCGACATGGCCAGCGCCTTCTTGCCTTCCGGCAGGTTGATCCGTGCCGCATCCCACACGTAGGCCGTCGACGCGCCGAAGGCCACGTCGCGGGTGTTCTTCATGCGGAACTTCCAGGTGAGCGTGCCACCCTTCTTCGGCCGGCTGGCAGGGTCGGTCACTTCGGAGGGCGTCCGGATCATCACCGTCTTGTCGCTTTCGCGCGCCTTGGCCAGGCGCTCGCGCTGCGTGGCGGTAAGCACGTCCTCAGCGTTCACCAGTTCGCCCGAACCGGCGACGATCATGTCCGAAGGCACGGTGACGGCGTAGTTGAAATCGCCGTACTCCAGGTAGAACTCGCTGTTGAGGTACGGCGCCGTGTCCCAGCCGCGTAGGTCGTCGTAGACGCACATGCGCGGATACCACTGGGCCATCTCGTAGATGTTGCCGTTCTTCGAGGGCGCGAAGCCCGTGCGGCCACCGAAGTCGCCAGGCAGGTCGTAGGAATATGCGATCGTCAACGATATCTTGCCGCCGCGTGCCGCCAACGCCTCGGGCAACCTCACCTGCATGCGCGTGTCGCTTACGACGTAGTTCACGGCGACGTCCTTGCCACCCTGCTCCACCGTCACCGAGGCGATGCGATAGCCGCCGGTATGGCGCTTCTCCGCCTTGCCCGAGGTGAAATTGCCACGGGCATCGGCCGTGAAGCGGTTTTCGTCCAGTTGCAGCCACAACACGTCCAGCGCATCCGGGCTGTTGTTCGTGTAATGGATGGTCGCCTTGCCCGTCATGGTGTTCTTGACCGGGTCGAGCGTGGCGGCAAGATCGTAGTCCGCTCGGTTCTGCCAGAACATGGGGCCGGGCACGCCGCTGCCCGAACGGTACGCATTCACGGGTTGCGGATAAGTGAACGGAGCGAAGGTCTCGCGCGGATCGAAGGTGGCGGCCGTGGCGCCCAGCGCCCCCGCGAGGGCGACGGCGGCGAGCGACAGGCGGGCAACGTTTTTCATCGGGGACACCCAAGGGACGACCCCTGAGCGTAACCGGCAATCGAAGCCAGGCTCTACCCTGCCGAAAGTCAGGCCGGCGAAGGACGGACGCGGCCATCGCATGACGAAAGCGGTCGACTTACGCGGCGTCAAAACGCACTATTGGCGGAGCCATCCTTGGCTGGACCTCCACGCGGACCGTGCCAGCGGGCCTGGAAACGCACACATCCGGACCCCGCCACCCGCTTACATCCCTAGGTATACCTTGCATCCCGCGTGGACATCCGCATATTCCCCACGTTCCATACATCGAGGACCCCACGCATGAAAATCGGTTTGATCGGACTGGGCCGCATGGGCGGCAATATCGCCCGCCGCCTGATGAGGGACGGTCACCAGACCGTGGTGTACGACAACAATCCCGACGCCCGCGCGGCGCTCGCGAAGGACGGCGGTGAAGCCGTCGAGTCGCTGGAAGCCCTTGTAAAGGCGTTGCCCTCGCCCCGCGTCGTGTGGGTCATGCTGCCCGCGGGTGAGATCACCGAGACCACGATCGCCAAGATCAGCGACCTGATGGGCAAGGACGACATCGTCATCGACGGTGGCAACACGTTCTACAAGGACGACGCCCGCCGCGCGGAGACCCTGGCCGCCAAGGGCCAGCATTATGTCGACGTCGGCACCTCCGGCGGCGTGTGGGGCCTGGAACGTGGCTACTGCATGATGATCGGCGGCGACAAGCAGACCGTCGACTACCTCGACCCCATCTTCAAGACCCTCGCCCCGGGCGCCGGCGACATCCCGCGTACTGAAGGCCGCGAAGGCCGCGACCCGCGCGTCGAGAACGGCTACATGCATGCCGGCCCGGCCGGTGCGGGCCACTTCGTCAAGATGATCCACAACGGCATCGAGTACGGCATGATGCAGTCGTTCGCGGAAGGCTTCGATATCCTGAAGAACCGCAACGCCGGATACCTGCCCGAGCGCGAGCGCTACTCGCTCGACATGGCCGACATCGCCGAAGTCTGGCGCCGCGGCAGCGTGGTGTCCTCCTGGCTGCTCGACCTCACCGCCAGCGCCCTGGCCAAGGGTCCGGAACTGGACAACTACTCCGGCTACGTCGACGACTCCGGCGAAGGCCGCTGGACGATCAACGCCGCCATCGAGGAAGCCGTCCCCGCCGAGGTGCTCACCTCCGCGCTGTTCGCCCGCTTCCGCTCGCGCCAGGACCACACCTATGCCGAGCGCCTGCTTTCAGCGATGCGCATGGGCTTCGGCGGGCACATCGAAGGCCGCGGCAAGCCACCGAAGGAAGGCGAACACTCCTGAGCGAGCGATCCCCGAGTAAATGATCCTGGTGGGAGCCGCTTCTTGTGGGAGCCGCTTCAGCGGCGATGGGTGCTTGCCGCACCCTGGCCCGCTGCCGCGGGATCGCCGACAAAGTCGGCTCCCACAAGGACTCTCCCCAGGGTCGGGGCCACCAGGTCTGGTCAACTTGCGAGCGGTCAGGATTCACCGTCGAGTTCGCGCAAACGTTCGCGCCAGCTTTCCGGTGTTTGTGGCTTGATGAACAGCGCCACGATCGGCAGCTTGGCCTCTTTCGTCCGCGCTTCGATCGTCCGCACGCACTGCTCGATCTCCACCGTGGTCAGGCGGTCGTCGAAGGCGGCCGATAGCGCCACCAGCACATGGTCCGGCCCCACCTGCACGGTGAGCACGCCGTTGACCGCTTCCACGCCTTCCACTTTTCCCGCGATGCCACAGACATCGGCGAGCAGGTGCGGCTGCGCAGGCTCGCCGATGAGCAGGGCCTTGCTCTCGCGCGCGAGCATCGCCGACGCCAACGCCAGTACCACCGCGATGCCGATCGAAGCCCAGCCGTCGATGCGCGGATCACCCAAGGCGTGCGACAGGTATACGCCGATGGCCGCGATGGCTAGGCCGACCAGCGCGGCGCTGTCCTCGAACAACACGGAGAAGGTCGTGGGGTCCTTCGTGCTGCGGAAGGCCTCGAAGTAGCCGAGCTTGCCCTTCTTCCGTTGCACGCTCTTGAGCGACAGCCACCAGGACGCGCCTTCGAAGATCACGCCCACTGCCAGCACGATGTAGTTCAGCGTGGGATCGCGCAGCGGTTCCGGGGAAAGGATGTGGTTGACGCCCTCGTACAACGAAAAGCCCGCGCCGAGCGCCAGCACGAGCAAGGCGACGATGAAGCTCCAGAAATACAGCTCCCTCCCGAATCCCAGCGGATGCTGCCGGTCGGGCCGCCGCTGCGAACGGCGCAACCCGTGCAGCAACAAGACCTCGTTGATGCTGTCGACCAGCGAATGCACGCCTTCGGAAAGCATGGCGGAACTGCCGCTGACCGCCGCCGCGATGAACTTGGCGATGGCGATGCCGACGTTGGCCGCGAGGGCGGCATAGACGACGAGTCGTGAACTGTGGGCCATGGAGCGGATTCCTCGCCACCTTCGGAACGCACGTCGAAGGTAGCAGTCCTTCCGGCCAAACAAAAAGGCCACGCCTCTCGGCGCGGCCTTTTTGTTGGTGGAACCAGTCTCGCCAGATCCGGGTGGGAAGCCGCTTCAGCGGCGATGGGTGCTTGCCTCGACCGGGCCCGCTGCCGCGGGATCGCCGACAAAGTCGGCTCCCACACATCGGGCCCCACACACCGGCTCCTATCCCTCGGCTCCTATCCCTCGGCTCCTACCAGTCGGCTCCTACCGTTCGGCTTTCAGCCGTTATTTGAAGAGGTGCTGCACGCCGGCGCGCTCTTCGCGGAGTTCCTTGTCGGTCGCGTCGATGCGCGCCTGGGAGAACTCGTTGATCTTCAGGCCCTGGACGATGGCGTACTTGCCATTCTTCACCGTGACCGGGTAACCGAAGATCACGCCCGGCTCGATGCCGTAGGAACCATCGGACGGGATGCCCATGGAGGTCCAGTCGCCCTCGGCCGTGCCGAGCGCCCAGTCGCGCATGTGGTCGATCGCCGCCGAGGCGGCCGAGGCGGCCGACGAGGCGCCACGCGCCTTGATGATCGCCGCGCCACGCTGCTGCACGGTCGGGATGAAGGTGTCGGCATACCAGGACGGGTCGACCAGTTCGAGCGCCGCCTTGCCCTTCACGGTGGTCTCGTGGAGGTCCGGGTACTGCGTGGAGCTGTGGTTGCCCCAGATGGTGACCTTCTTGATGTCGGTCGTGTGCGCACCGGTCTTCTCGGCCAGCTGCGACAGTGCGCGGTTGTGGTCGAGGCGGACCATCGCCGTGAAGCACTTCGGATCGAGGTCCGGGGCGTTCTGCTGGGCGATCAGCGCGTTGGTGTTGGCGGGATTACCGACGACCAGCACGCGCACGTCGCGCTTGGCGTGGTCGTTCAGGGCCTTGCCCTGCGGGCCGAAGATGGCGCCGTTGGCTTCCAGCAGATCCTTGCGCTCCATGCCCGGGCCGCGCGGACGCGCACCCACGAGCAGCGCGTAGTCGACATCCTTGAAGGCGACGTTCACGTCGTCGGTGGCGACGACGCCGGCCAGCGTCGGGAACGCACAGTCGTTGAGTTCCATCACCACGCCCTGCAGGGACGGCAAGGCCGGGGTGATCTCGAGCAGGTGCAGGATCACCGGCTGATCCGGGCCCAGCATGTCGCCGGCGGCGATACGGAACAGCAAGGCATAACCGATCTGGCCGGCTGCGCCGGTGACGGCAACGCGAACGGGTGCTTTCATCTTTCGACTCCTCGGGGATATCGCTTGGGACTGGCGATCAGTTCAGTTCGGCGAAGAACTCGACGATGCGGGCCATGCCCTTGTCGAGTGCCTCGTCGGGGCAGGAATAGGAAATGCGCAGCGCACGCGGCTCGCCGAACGCGGAGCCGGGGACACAGGCCACGCCCTTGGCTTCCAGCAGCACGGCGCAGAAGTCCACGTCGGACTCGATGGCCACGCCGTTGTGCTTCTTGCCGAAGGCCACGGAGATGTCCGGGAACGCGTAGAACGCGCCTTGCGGACGCGGGCAGACCACGCCGGGAATGGAAACCAGCGCGTCGTACACGCGGTCGCGCTTGGCCGCGAACTCCGCGCACTTCGCCGCCGGGACGTCCTGCGGACCGGAGAGCGCGGCGACGGCAGCGGCGCCGACCACTTCGGGAAGGCTGGTGATGTGATTGGAATTGAGCGTCGTGACGGCGAGCGCCACGGCTTCGGGCGCGGCGATGAAACCCACGCGCCAGCCGGGCATGCCGTAGGTCTTCGACAGCGAGTCGACGAAGATCACGCGGTCCTTCAGTTCCGGGCGCACGTGCACGAAGTTGTGGTAGCCGACGCCGTCGAACACCATCGTGTTGTAGATGTCGTCGGTGATGATCCAGGTGTCCGGATACTTCGCGATCACGTCGGCCAGCGCGACGATTTCATCGCGCGTGTAGACCATGCCCGTGGGATTGGACGGGTTGTTGAACAGGAACACGCGCGGCTTGCGGGCCAGCGCGGCGTCGAGCTGGGCCGGCGTGAGCTTGTAGTGCTGCTCCGGCGGGCACGGCAGGATGTTGATCTTCGCGCCGACGATCTCGGCGATGTCGAGGTAGCTGGTCCAGTACGGCGCCGGGAAGGCGATCTCGTCGCCTTCGTCGAGCAGGGCCTCGGCGAGGTTGTAGAGCACCTGCTTGGCGCCCACGCCGGTCGTCACGTTGGCGCGGGTGTAGCCGGTGAGGCCCAGGGCCTCGATGTGCGCCAGGAAGGCATCGATGAGCGCGTCGGCGCCGCGATTGCTGCCGTACTGTCCCGAGTCCTTCGCCAGCGCCTCGCGGGCGGCGGCGTAGACGTGCTCGCCGGGGAGGAAATTGGGCACGCCGATCGAGAAGCTGACGATGTCGCGCCCCTCGGCTTTCAGGCGCTTGGCCTTCTCGGCAATGACCATGATCGCACTGGGCTTGGCGCGACCCATACGCTTGGCGAGCTGCGGCATCGTTTCCTCGGCGGGGGATGGGCAAAGGCGGGCATTTTAACACGGGGTGCGGAGGTCTGGCCGCGCTGCCGCGCGGATCGCCGCTGAAGCGGCTCCCACACAAGACCTGCCGCACCCGTGAGACCTGCTGTATACCCGTGAGACCTGCTGTATACCCGTGAGGCCTGCTGTATACCCGTGAGGCCTGCCGCACCCGTGGGCGAAGCCGCGCTGGCTGTGGGAGCCGCTTCAGCGGCGATACCCGGACACGAAAACGCCGCCCGAAGGCGGCGTTTTCTCCCTCGATGCACCCTCGCCCGCCTCAGCGCGCGTCGAGCACCTCGTTCCACTCCTTCACCTTGGCGGCCTGCTTCTCGAGCAGCGCGTCCACGTCGCCTTCGACCGTCACCTTCTCGATGGTGTCGTCGCCGACGATCTTGTTGACCACGGCCTGGTCTTCCGGACCCACGACCTCGCCGAACACGCTGTGCTTGCCGTCGAGCCACGGGGTCGGGCCGTGCGTGATGAAGAACTGCGAGCCATTCGTGCCCGGGCCGGCGTTGGCCATGGACAGGATGCCCGGCTTGTCGTGCTTCAGGCTGGCGTCGAACTCGTCACCGAAGCGATAACCCGGGTTACCGCGGCCCGAACCTTCCGGACAGCCGCCCTGGATCATGAAATCGGGGATCACGCGATGAAACGACAGGCCGTCGTAAAAGCCGCGCTTGGCGAGGTTGACGAAGTTGGCCACCGTCATCGGGGTCTTCTCGTCATGCAGGCGCAGGTGAATGTCGCCCTTGTTCGTCTTCATGGTGACGTTGATGGTCATCGCGATTCCTGTAACTCGTTGAAAGTCGGACCGGTCGCTTGCCGCGGCCGAGCCAGGGGGCTGCAAAGGCTACCGAAGATGGCGCCCCATTCCCAACAGTTCAAGCCAGAAGGCGTGACGAAGGCCTCAATGCGAGGGCAAGCCCAGGTTTTCCCCGGTCAACGCACCGGGACCGCGCGGACGCGCCTCGCGCACGGCCGCGTCTTCCGGAAGCGGCCTGCCTTCGGCCACGTGCGCCCAGGCACGGTCCAGCGCGGCGTATCCGAACGGCAGCAACGGGACGTAGCGGTCGCCGAAATCCGGGAACGCCAGGAAGGCGTCGAAATGCTGGGCATACGGCACCTTCCAGAACACCGGCAGGCGCCCCGACGCACGCAGCCATGCGACGTAGGGCTCGGAACTGAATGCCACGGGGATCAAGCCGTCCTGCGCGCCATGGACGACGAGGATCGGCAGGCTCGCACGAGGAAGCCGGGCCAGGGTGGCCTCGACGCCCTGGCGCAGACCGTCGGCGTCCGGCCCCTGCCCCGTCCACAGTTCGCGCAGGCACAGGTTGCCGGGCAAGGTCGGGTCGAGCGAGAGGTCGGTGCCCCCGGCGAGCAGCACGCCCGCGCCAGGAGGCACGCCCGAGCCATCGGCCCACCAGGCGGCACGGACGATCGCACTGGCCGGGTCCGCCAAACCACCGCCCGGATACTGCGCGCGGTAGGAGAATCCGCAAGGCATGCGGCCGACCGGCCGCCGAAGATAGGCCGACGCATAGGCGGCCGTCACCGCGCGCCAGAGATCGAGCGAGGTCGACGATGCGCCGACCGCCAGCGCATCGTCCTGCCATCCGGAGGCACGCAGCATGGCCAGGGCCTCGGCGGCCTGCGCACCCGGCGTCATCGCGGTGAGCTTGCCGTGGGCCCGCAATGACGCGCAGCGCAGGGCCCAGGCCGGCGGTGCGGCCGTGGCCACCCGGGCGAAGGGCACGCCGTCGAACGCCCGCGCGGCGAGCGCGCACGGAAGCAGCAGCGCGGCCTCGGTGGCGTAGTCGTAGAAGGCCCGGCCATGACCGGGCACATGGATGTTCGGTTCCAGCGCGACGACCGCGGCGAGCATGCTGTCCTCGTCGTCGCCCGCCGCACGCAGCACCGCGCCGCCGCCGTTGGACAGGCCCGTGGCGATGATGCGGGTGTTCCGCGCCGTGAAGGGGGCTTCGTCGGGGAAGGCGCGATCGAGCATGGCCAGGCCGAACCGCGCGGCCTGCAACACGTGGTGGCCCCAGTCGGCTTCGGGATTGTCGCCGGAGTGCGCGTGCTTCACCGCGATGCCGGCGTCCGGCGCCGCTCCCGCGGGTTCGAATTCGAGCGGCGCTTCGCCTGCCTTCGCCCGCATGCCGTCCAACGCGACGCCGGTGCCGTCCGCCGTGTCGAAATAACCCGCGCCCGTGCCCTTGTCGGTGTAGGCCACGGCACAGCCTCGCGGCAGGCCCCAGCCGCCGGCCAGGGCGATGGCGCCGTAGATACCACGCGATCCCGACGACGCGGTGACGACGAGGCAACGTTTCTTCCGATCGAAATCGTCCGGCACCTGGACCAGCACGCGGTGCGGAACGCGCGCGCCGGGCAAGGTGGCGAACGCGGTGAACTCGCGGCCGGGCACGTTCGGCACCTGTCCATAGACCTTGCCGAAGCCGCCAAGGGGACCGAGGTCCGCGATGCCCTTCCAACTGCCCTGGATCGCACGGCGGCGAAGCTCCGCGGGCGTCGGCGCGGCGGGCTGGGCGAATGCCGCGGGCGTACCGGCGAGTCCGCGCAAGCCGAGTCCCGCGCTCAACAGGTCGTCGCCGTCGCGATGCGTGGTGACACGTACGTCGCCGAAGCGGTCGGGTGTGGACATGGCCTCTTTCCTCGTGGCGGGCACCGTCGCGCAGGAGAGGACACCGAACGAGGCGGCGGCGATGACGGCCAGGGAGAAGATGCGTGACATCGGCGCACGATAGCAAGCGCCTCGCCCCACGCCATCGTACGAAAGGGCAACACGCACTCGACGGAGTCGCGTTACACCGCTACCGTCGGCGACGATGAACCGTATCCTCGTCGCCGACGACCATCCCCTCTTCCGCGCCGCGCTCCGGCAAGCGGCCGCCGCGGCCGTGCCCGATGCCGACGTGTCCGACGCGGCGGACCTGGCGGGTTTGCTCGCCGCGTTGTCCGACGCACCCGACACCGACCTGGTATTGCTGGACCTGCGCATGCCGGGAAGCCGCGGCCTCTCGGGTTTGGCCGCGTTACGCGGGCAGTACCCGGGCGTCGCCGTGCTGGTGGTGTCGGCTCACGACGAGCCGTCCGTGGTGCGCCGTGTCCTTGCGCATGGCGCCGCGGGTTTCATCCCCAAGAGCGCCGATCCCGCGACCATCGCCGAAGCGGTGCGCAACGTGCTGGACCACGGCCATTGGTTGCCCGCCGAACTGGCACGCGCGGTCGCCGCGCTTCCCGTGGATGCCCATGACACCGCCCTCGCCACTCGCCTGTCACGGCTCACGGAACAGCAGTTCCGCGTGCTTTCCATGCTCGCCGAAGGCCTGCTCAACAAGCAGATCGCCGACCGGCTGAGCGTGCAGGAGCGCACCGTGAAAGCGCACGTCACGGCGATCTTCGAGAAGCTGGAGGTGCGCAACCGCACGCAGGCGGGCGTCTTGCTGCGCTCGCTGGACCTGGGCGGCACGGAACCCTGACGGGCGGCCGAAGCGGCTACGCCCGTGCGACCAAGCGTTGCATCGCCTGTCGCATCGCCAGTGGCTTCAGCGGCTTGTAGAGGACACTTCCTCCCGCTTCCTGGAGCCGTGCGCGCAGGTCGACGTCGCGGTCGGCGGTGACGAATACCGTGGGCACCTCGCCGAAGCGCGCGCGCAACACACGCAAGGCGTCGAGTCCCGTGCGTCCCGCGTCGAGGTGGTAGTCGAGCACGAGCAGGTCCGGCCCTGTCGCCGGCGCTTCGGGCGTGCGCAACGCGTCGACCGTCCAGCCAAGGCCTCGCAACAACGTGGCGGTGGCGACGAGTGCCACCGGATCGTTGTCCACGACGATCGCATGACCGGTGATCGCCGCCATGAGTACCGGCTGCGACGGTGCTTCGGTCGCGCCGCACGGGGCACCGGGCGCGACGACGTCGAAGACGCTGCCCCGCCCTGGCCACGAACGCAACGCCAGCGGGTGGCCCAACAGGGCCGCCGTGCGTTCGGCGATGGCGAGTCCCAGGCCCAGGCCTTGCCCTGCCGCCGCGTCGCCCCGGCGGAACGCTTCGAAGATCACGTCGCGGTCGCCGGGCGCGATGCCCGGCCCGGTATCCCACACCTCGATGCGCATTCCGCCAACCGTCCGGCGGCAACCCAACAGCACGCGCCCACCTTCGGCGTAACGCAACGCGTTGGCGAGGAAGTTCTGCACGATCCTGCGCAGCAACTGCGGATCGGTACGCACCCACGCGCGGGTCGGAACGCAATCGAAACGGATACCCCGTTCGGCGGCGAGCGCACGACTTTCCGCCGCGAGTGGCCCGATGACGTCGGCGAGTGCCACGTCGACGACGCGCGGTTCCAGCCTGCCGCCTTCGAGACGCGCGATATCGAGCAAGCCGGCAAGCAGGTTCTCCGTGGCGGCCAGCGCACCATCGAGGTGCCGTGCCGTTTCATCGTCGCCATGCCCCGAACGCAACGCATGGGCGAAGAGTTGCGCGGCGTGCAGCGGTTGCAGCAGGTCGTGGCTCACCGCCGTGAGGAAGTGTCCCTTGGCCTCGTTCGCCTGGTGCGCGGCAGCCATCGCCTGCTGCAATTCGACCGTGCGTTCGGCCACCCGCAATTCGAGGGTCTCGTTCGCGCGGATCAGTTCGTCCTCGGCCTCGCGGAACGAGGTGACGTCGGTGAAGGTGGCGACGTATCCGCCGCCCGGCATGGGATTGCCGCGGATTTCCACCACCGTGCCGTCGGGAAAGCGACGCTCGGCCAGATGCGGGGAGCCGGAGCGCATGCGGGCGATGCGGCGCTCCACGCGCGAGTCGATGTCGCCCGGCCCGATCAGTCCGCCGGCGATGTTGTGGCGAACCAGATCCGCCGCCGGACGGCCCACGCGCAACATGTCCGGCGGATAGCCGAACAGTTCCGCATACGGCTTGTTCCAAGCCACGAGGCGCAGTTCCGCGTCGACCACGCAGATGCCCTGGCTCATCGTTTCCAGGGCGGCTTCGAGCACGCGCTGGTTGAAGCGCAGGTCCTGGGTCGCTTCGCCGACGATCGCGGCGACGGTATCGAGTTCGTCCTGGCGTTGCCGATGGACCACCTGCAACAGCAGGCGGGCGGAGCCGGCGCCGATCACCGCCGCCAGTTCGTGCTCCACGAGCGCGGCGAGCGCTCCGCCCGCGGCGCCATGCGAAGGCGCCTCGGCGAACAATACGTGCACGCGTTCCACGGGCAGGAAACGCGCGGCGAGCGCACGCAGGTCGCCGACGTCGACACCACCGAGTTCCGCCGAAGGCAAGGCCGCACGGCCGTAGCGCGATGGCGCGACCAGGACGATCGTGGCGATGTTCGCGCCGAGTCCCAGCACCACGGCGCGGCCGAGGCGGCTCCAGTCGTCCAGCCCGAGCAGGCGGTCCGGTGCCAGCCAGCCGATACCGAACGGTCCCGCCGCCACCCAGGCCGGGCCGGGCGCGACCAGGGCGGGCAGCACGACGTACAGCCACACCAGGGTGCCGGCGATGAGTCCGGCACCCACCGCCCGCGCGCCGGTGCGAGGCCGGTACACGGCGATCAGCAAGGCGGGCGCGAGACCGGCCAACGCGGAAAACGAGATGCCGCCGATGTCCGCCAGCGCGTCGTTGCCCGCGAGCATGCGGCTGTACGCCCAGGCGAGCAGGATCACCACGACGATGGCCACGCGGCGCTGCGTGATGACCTGTCCGCGCAGGTCGCCGCGTTCGTCGCGGCCCCAGCCGCCAAGCACGCGCAGTGGTGCGATGAAGTGGTTCACCACCATCAGGCTGAGCGCCAGCGTGGCGACGACGACCATGCTGGTCGCCGCGGACAAGCCGCCAAGGAACGCGAACAAGGCCAGCCCGCCCTGCTGGCGCGACAACGGCAACGCCAGCACATAGAGATCGGAAGGCACGCCGAGCGGCGCGAGGGTGGCGTCGCCCAGCCTCGCCAGGGGCAGGATCGGCAACGAGATCAGCAGCATGTAGGCGGGGAAGAGCCATCTCGCGGTGCGCACGTGGCGCACGTCGCGGCATTCCACCATGCCCGCGTGGAACTGGTGCGGCAGCGTGAACATCGCCAGCGCACCGAGCAGGATCAAGGCGGGGAAACCGCTGGCGTCATGCGGCATGGCGGCCGCTCGCGCGACCGCGGCCGGGTCCGGCACGGTGTCGATCAGCAGCGTACCCAGCGCGAGCATCGCCGCCAGCTTGAACAGCGATTCGAAGGCCATGGCGAGGACGAGGCCACGGTTGTGCGCCATGGCCGAGGCCCGGCGCGTGCCGAACAGCATCGCGAACGCGGCCATCAGCAAGGCGACGTAGAGGGCGCTGTCCTGCCACGCCGGTGCCTCGGCGTCACGCCCGCGGGCGAGCAGGCCGTAGCTCATCGCCACGGCCTTCAGTTGCAGGGCGATGTAGGGGACGATGCCGATCAGCATCACCACGGTGACCAGCGCGGCAAGCCCGCGATGACGGCCCAGGCGCGCGGACACCAGGTCGGCGACGGAGCCGGCGTTGTAGTCGCGGGCCATGACGACGAGCCGCCGCAACACCCCCACGGCGAACAGGTACATCAGGATCGCGCCGACGAAGGTCGGCGGCAGCCACCAGCCGGAACGCGAGGCCTGGGTGACCGTGCCGTAGAAGGTCCACGAGGTGCAGTGGATCGCCAGGGAGAGCGCGTAGACGATAGCCCAGCGGCGCTCGAGGAAGGCCGGCTTGCGCTCGCCGAAGAGCGCCACGGCGAAGAGCATGCACAGCCAGAGGCCCGCGGCGGTGGTGACGATCCAGGGGCTCATGGGTGGGGAGGGAGAGCATCGCCGCTGAAGCGGCTCCCACAGGGGTTTCCTGCAGAGGCGGGTCTACAGGAACTTCCTGCGGATGGAGGGCCACAGGGGTGTCCTGCGGCCAGGTGCTCTTCTGTGGGAGCCGCTTCAGCGGCGATTCGCCTCATTTCACGGCCGGAAGCCCCAACCCACGCAACGCATCCACCAGCCAGCGCAACTGCACGCCGGCGCGCGTGTCGTAGTTCTCCCCCGAATAACCCCACCAGTCCCAGCATGCCTGCGGATTCAATGGCGCGAACACCGCGCGGGTCTGAGGATACAGGACCGCCACGTCGTAGACGTCCGCCCAGCGATTGATTCCGGCATCCTCCACGAAGGCTTTCCCCACCAGGTCGGCGTTCTGCTTGCAGCCGTGCAAGGCGACCATCACGCCACACGGCTTTCCAGCCAGGCAATCCGGCGGCAGGTACACATAGCCCGTGGAAGCCAGGAAGGCGTCCTTGCCTTCCGCCTTGTACGCATCCTGGTCGAACGCACGAACTTCCCCGCGTGCCATCGAGGCGGCACGCGAAGGCTTCCCATAGAGCTTCGCGAAGATCTCCCCGGCGGCGTCGAAGTCGCAATGGCCGAGGAAGGGCGAGACGGATTTGCCGCAGTCGTCGCCCTTGGCCGCGATCGGCAGGTTATGCGCGAACGCGCGGTCGCCATCGTCGACGACACTCATGCCGGCCAGGGAGGGATCGGCCTTCTTCAACGCGTCATAGAAGCCGGCCGAGGCGTGTCCCACCACCGGCGCCACCAGCGCGTCCTGCGCGCCATGCAGGGCATAGATCTTCGCCGAAGCGAGCTTCGCCAGCGGACCGATCTCGCCCTTGGCGGCACGAGCCCGTGCCTGCGCCGCGAGCGCCGCGACATCCGGCGCGGGCGTTCCCTTCATGCAACTACCCAGGGCAACGTCGAGCTTGCCCTGGGCGCAACCATACGGGCCGCCGGCGACCAGCGCCGCGCCGTGGAAGACATCCGGATAGGCGACCTGCACCTGGGTCGCCATGTAGGCGCCCGAAGACAGGCCGGCCACCGTGACGCGAGCCGTATCGATTTTCAACGCGGGCAACGTGGCGGGAGCATCGGCGGCGGAAGCGCCACCGGCGAGCAAGGCGAAGGCAAGCAACAGACGGCGCATCGTGTTCCCCTTGTCAGAAGTTGTAGCGTACCGACGCGTAGTAATTGCGCGGCATGCCGTAGTACGCCGTGCGGATGTTACCGACGCTCGAGAACTCCTGGCCATCGGTCTTGTAGACCTTGTTCGTGGCATTGCGGACGCCGGCGCGAAACTGCCAGTGTCCATCGCCCGAATCGAAGATGCCGAACGCGCCGACCAGCGTATACGCCTTCTGGCTCAAGGCCGCGTAATTGTCCACGCTGAGCCACGTCTCGGTGCGGTAGGAGGCATCGGCGCCGACGGTCAGCGCGCCACCTGCGAGGTTGAAGGTCTGCGTGGCGGCGACGCGTGCCGTCCACTTCGGCGAGAACGGCACATGATCGTGGATGGTCGGGTTGTACTGTGGGTTCGACGGGTCGAGCCGCGCATCGTCGAAGCGGTCGTACTTCGCCTTCAGGTAGCCGATCTGTGTGCTCAGGCGCGTGCCCTCTCCCACCAGCGCGACGCCTTCCGCCTCGAAACCGTCCATCTTCAACTTCGCGGCGTTGATCACCGGGAAGGCGAAGGTCGGCGTCAGCGAGCCGGGATTCTGGATCTCGGACACGCGCGCCTGGAAATCCTTGTAGTTGCTGTGGAAGGCCGCCAGGTTGGCTTGCAGGCGGTTGTCCGCGCTGCGCAGTTTCAGGCCCGTCTCGAAGGTCCAGACGGTTTCCGGGTCGAACTCGGCCGTCTTCGCTTCGGCGGCCGAATTGGCACGGCCATTGAAACCGCCCGACTTGAAGCCGCGGCTGGCGGAGACGTACCACATCGTCTGCGGATCGAACTGCTTCTGCAGGCTCACCGTCGGTGTCCACGCCGTCCAGTCCTTGTTGCGTGAGAGCGGCACGGTTTCGTTCAAGGCGGTCAATGGCGCACCCCAGAACGTGCTGGTCGTGCGGTCGTAATCCTTGTTTTCCTTGCTGTAGCGGATGCCGGCGGCGAGCGTCCAGCTCGGCACGAATTCCCAGTTCACGTGGGCGAAACCCGCCCAGCTCTTCGTGGTGAGGTCGTCGCCGATGGTGCGCAGGAAGGGCACCGTCCGGCCCGCCACGGCGAACAGGTCGTCCGCGAACGCGTACTGCGTCGACGGCACGTTCTCGCGCAGGAAATACGCCCCGAACACCGACTGCACGTTACTGCCGTTATCGAAGGCCAGCTGCAGTTCCTGGCTGGCCTGCTTCTGGTGGAAGCCGACGAAGACGTCGCCGAGTTCGAACTGCGAGGCGTCGATGTCGATATAGGATTCGCTGTCGAGCTTGCGGTAGGCGGTGATGCTCTTCAGGTTCCACTGGTCGGACAGCTTCCAGTTCATGTTCAGCGCCACGCCCTTGTGCGTGAGCTCCTGGCCATCGTTCGGCGGGAACGAAGTCCGCGTATGGAAGTTGTACTTTTCGTCGAGGTTGGGCCGCAGCAAGGTCACCGTGCCGAGGACGAGGTCGGTGCGGGTCAGCCGCGACACGGGCTGGCCGAGCGTGAGCGCGGTGTCCATCTTCGTGTAATCGAGGGTCAGCACGCCGTCGAAAGTGTCCGAAGGATGGAAACGCAGCTTGCCGCGGATCGACTTGGTGTCGTCGTTGTTGAAGTCGTGGCCGCTGTAGTCGTGGACATAGCCGTCGTTGCGCGTGATCGCCCCGGCCAGCGAGGCGGACCATGCGCCGTCCTTGCCGAGCGGCGTCGAACCGTAGAAGCGGCCTTCCCGGCGGCCATAGTTGCCGAAGGTGGCCTCGACCGATCCCTCCGGCGTGCTGCCCGGGTTCTTCGTGACGACCTTGACCGCGCCGCCGGTGGAGTTCTTTCCGTACAACGTGCCCTGCGGACCGCGCAGCACTTCCACGTGGTCGACGTCGAAGAGGCTGATCAGCGCACCCTGGATGCGTGAGTAGTACACGTCGTCCACATACATGCCCACGCCCGGGTCGAAGGTCTGCAAGGCGTCCGGCTGGCCGATGCCACGGATGAAGATGTTCACCGACGAGGACGAGCCGCGCCCCTGCACGATGTTCATGTTGGGCACCGCGCCTTGCAGGCCGTCGATGCTCGTCGCCTGCAGGTCCTTCATGTCCTCCTCGGAGAACGCGCTGACCGCGACCGGCACCTTCTCCAGAGACTCCTCGCGGCGCCGCGCGCTCACGGTGACTTCGGTGAGTTGCGTGGCCTCCTGCTGCTTCTTCTTCGCCTCCGTCGTCGGCGCATTCGCCTGGCCGGCGTCCTGCGCCATGGCGGGAAGCGTGGCGGCGAAACCGATTGCCAGACCGATCGCCAGCGTCAGCGGTGCGTGCTTCATGGACATCCCCCGGATACCTGTGCGCGACGCCCCCTCGGCGCCGAATGACACGAAGCATAGGAACAGGCCGTGATGGCCACACTTGTACCTTGGTACAGTGCCGCGCCATCCCGTGCCTGCGGATACTCGCCGTCCGACGGACGCAAAGACCGACCCTGGGGACGGATGTTTCGATGGCATTGCTGATCGTGCTGGCCGCGCTGGCCTTCCTGATGCTGGTCGCCTATCGCGGCTACAGCGTCATCCTGTTCGCGCCGGTGGCGGCGCTGGGCGCGGTCTTGCTGACCGACCCCGGCCTCGTCGCGCCGATGTTCACCGGCCTGTTCATGGACAAGATGGTCGGCTTCCTCAAGCTGTACTTTCCCGTATTCATGCTCGGCGCCGTGTTCGGCAAGCTGATCGAACTCTCGGGTTTTTCGCGCTCCATCGTCGCCGGCACCATCGGACTGCTCGGCGAGAAGCGCGCCATCCTTTCGATCGTGCTGGTCTGTGCCTTGCTCACCTACGGCGGCGTGTCGCTCTTCGTCGTCGTCTTCGCGGTCTATCCGTTCGCCGCGGAACTGTTCCGCCAGGCGCGGATACCGAAGCGGCTGATCCCCGGAACGATCGCGCTGGGCGCCTTCACCTTCACCATGGATTCGTTGCCGGGCACGCCGCAGATCCAGAACATCATCCCCACCGCGTTCTTCGGCACGGACACCTGGGCCGCACCGTGGCTCGGTACGCTGGGTTCGGTCTTCATCCTCGCCGCCGGCCTGTTCTACCTGGAGCGTCGGCGGCGCGCGGCGGCTGTCGCCGGGGAAGGCTATGGCGACGATCTGGCCAACGAACCTGTCGCGTTCACCGGCGAAAACCTGCCGCACCCCCTCGTCGCGCTCCTGCCCCTGGTCGTCGTAGGTGTCGCGAACAAGCTGCTCACCATGGCGATACCGCGCGTCTACGGCAGCACGCAGTCCTTCGTGCCCACCGTCGTCGGCAGCGCACCGCCGGTCGTGCAGGAGGTTTCCAAGGTGGCCGCGATATGGGCCGTCGAGGGTGCGCTGCTGCTCGGCGTCGCCTGCGTACTGGCCTTCGCCTGGCGTCCCGTCGCCACGCGCTTCGCCGAAGGCAGCAAGGCCGCCGTGGGCGGTGCGTTGCTCGCCTCGATGAACACGGCATCCGAGTACGGCTTCGGCGCCGTGATCGCCGCCCTGCCCGGCTTCCGCACGGTCGCGGATGCCCTGCATTCGATACCCAACCCACTGGTCAACGAAGCCGTCTCCGTGACCGCGCTCGCCGGCATCACGGGATCGGCGTCGGGCGGACTGAGCATCGCGCTGGGCGCGATGAGCCAGTCTTTCATCGAGAATGCGCACGCGGCCGGCATCCCGATGGACGTGCTCCACCGCATCGCCGCGATGGCATCCGGCGGCATGGACACGCTGCCGCACAACGGCGCCGTGATCACCTTGCTGGCCGTGACCGGCCTCACCCATCGCCAGTCGTACCGCGACATCTTCGCGATCACCGTCATCAAGACCCTCGCGGTCTTCGTGGCGATCGTCGCCTACTACGCGCTCGGGGTGGTCTGACCGCGCGCATCACACCACGGAGGCAAAGCCATGCGTTTCACCATGTCGCTGTTCGCCCTGCTGTTGTTCGCCTGCGGTTCCACCCATGCGGCCTGTGTCGATTCCGTCGTGCTCGTGCACGGCAACACCGGCAGCCCGTCCGACTTCCAGGCCACCCACGACCTGCTGCGCCAGCGTGGCTACACGGAATCGCAGATCATCGCGCCAAGCTGGGGCAACGCGTTCTGCGCCGCCTGCAACGACCATAACGGCAGCGAGGAAGCACCGGTGGAGAACGCCATCGTCGATGCGCTGGCGTCCTCCTGCACGGGCAAGATCGACGTCATCGGCCATTCGATGGGCGCCACCCTCGCCGCCCGCGTGATCGACCGCATCGGTGCCTCTGGTTCGGTCAACACCTTCATCGGTATCGCGGGCGCTTTCCGCGGCCTCTACTCGTGCGGCATGTACCCCTTCAACGTCGCCACGACGACCTGCGGGGCCTGGGGCCTGTCGATCGGCAGCCCCTTCCTCAACGGCATCGCGGGACACCGCTTCGGCGCGAAGATGTATTCGTTCAAGTCGTACGCCGACGAGATCAACTGCTACGGCGGCGTGTGCCTGGTCTATGGCGTGCACACGTCGCAGATCCAGGGGGAAACGGCGAGCTACACGTTCCCCTATGGGCATTACGGCCTGCTCTGGTATACCGCCACGCAGCAGGCCGATCTGCTCTGAGCCATCAACTGTAGCGGACGGCCTTGATCTCGAAGGTCTTCACGCCGTTGGGCGCGGTGAAATCGAACTCGTCGCCTTCGCTCTTTCCGATCAGGGCGCGCGCGATAGGCGACGACACCGCGATGAGGTTCTGCTTGATGTCGGCCTCGAGGTCACCCACGATCTGGTAGGTGACCTCGGCGTCCGTGTCGACGTCGACGAGGTCGACGATCGCGCCGAAGACGATGCGCTTGCCGACGCCGAGGCGCTCGGTATCGATCACCTCGGAGTTGGACAGCGCGGCTTCCAGTTCGGCGATGCGGCCTTCGTTGAAGCCATGCATCTCGCGCGCGGCGTGATACTCGGCGTTTTCCTTCAGGTCGCCGTGCGCACGCGCCTCGGCGACGGCCGCGACGATTTCCGGCCGCTTCACGCGCTTGAGGTATTCGAGCTCGTCGCGCAGGCGATCGGCGCCCTTCTGGGTCAGGGGAGGACGGCTGGCGCTCATGCGTTCAACTCCTTGTGCAGGTCCTGCAGGCTGTTCACTTCGCCATTGGCGTGGAAGTCGAGCGAGTGCACGAGGGCACGCGCGCCTGCGACGGTCGTGGAATAGGTGACGCGCTGCTGCAACGCCTCGCGACGGATCGAGAACGAATCGGAGATGGCCTGCTTGCCTTCCGTCGTGTTGACGATATAGACGACCTCGCCGTTCTTGATCAGGTCGACGATGTGCGGCCGGCCCTCGAGCACCTTGTTGATGCGCTCGCACTTCACGCCGTTGTGCTCCAGGAACGCGGCCGTACCCGTCGTGGCGACGATGACGTAGCCGCGCGCGGCGACGTCCTGCGCGATCGGCAGCAGGCGGTCCTTGTCGGCGTCACGCACCGACATGAAGACCTTGCCCTTCGGCGGCGCCTTGATGCCGGCGGCCTCGTGGCCGCGTGCGAAGGCGGCGCCGAAGCTGCGGCCCACGCCCATCACCTCGCCCGTGGAACGCATCTCGGGGCCGAGGATCGGATCGACGTTCTGGAACTTCAGGAACGGGAAGATCGCTTCCTTCACCGAGTAGTACGACGGGATGATCTCCTTCGTCGCGCCCTGGTCGGCGAGCGTGCGGCCGGCCATGGCGCGCGCGGCGATCTTCGCCAGCGACATGCCCGTGGCCTTGCACACGAACGGCACCGTGCGCGAGGCACGCGGGTTCACTTCCAGGATGAAGACGTCGTCGCCCTGGATGGCGAACTGCGTGTTCATCAGGCCGATGACCTTCAGTTCACGGGCCAGTTCGGTGACCTGGCGGCGCATCTCGTCCTGCACTTCCTGCGAGAGCGAATACGGCGGCAGCGAGCACGAGGAATCGCCCGAGTGCACGCCGGCTTCCTCGATGTGTTCCATGATGCCGCCGATCAGCACGTTGCCCTCGGCGTCGGCGACGATGTCCACGTCCACTTCCACCGCGTGGTCGAGGAAGCGGTCGAGCAGCACCGGCGAATCGTTGGACACCTGCACGGCGTCGCGGATGTAGCGCGACAGGTCGGCGTCGGCGTAGACGATTTCCATGGCGCGGCCACCGAGCACGTAGCTCGGGCGCACGACCAGCGGATAGCCGATCTCGCGGGCCAGGGCCAGCGCCTCGTCGGCGTTGCGCGCGGTGCGGTTCGGCGGCTGCTTGAGGTCGAGCTTGGTGATCAGCTTCTGGAAACGCTCGCGGTCTTCGGCCAGGTCGATCGACTCGGCGGAAGTACCGATCACGGGCACGCCCGCGGCTTCGAGCGCGCGCGCGAGCTTCAGCGGGGTCTGGCCGCCGTACTGCACGATCACGCCCTTGGGCTTTTCGAGGTCGACGATTTCCAGCACGTCTTCCAGCGTCAGCGGTTCGAAGTACAGGCGGTCGGATGTGTCGTAATCGGTGGAAACGGTCTCCGGGTTGCAGTTGACCATGATGGTCTCGAACCCGTCCTCGCGCAGCGCGATGGCCGCGTGCACGCAGCAGTAGTCGAACTCGATGCCCTGGCCGATGCGGTTCGGGCCGCCGCCGAGGACGATGATCTTGTCCCGGTCGGTCGGGTTCGCCTCGCATTCTTCCTCGTACGTGGAATACATGTACGCGGTGGTGGTGGCGAACTCGGCGGCGCAAGAGTCGACGCGCTTGTACACCGGGCGCACGCCCAGCGTACGGCGCACGTGGCGCACGGCGGCCTCGTCGGTGCCGACCAGTTCGGCCAGGCGCGCGTCGGAGAAGCCCATGCGCTTGAGTTCGCGCATGCGCGGCTCGTCGAGCGCGGTAAGGCCCTGGCGCTGCACCTCGCCCTCGGTCATCACGATGTCCTCGAACGCGGCGAGGAACCAGGGATCGATGCGCGTGAGGTTGTGCACCTCTTCCAGCGAGAGGCCCGCACGGAAGGCGTCGGCCACGTGGAAGACGCGATCCGGACGCGGCTCGCGCAGTTCGCGCTTGAGGATCTGAAAGCCTTCCTCGCTGCCGATGTCCAGGCCCGTCGGGTTGAGGCCGGTCTTGCCGATTTCCAGGCCACGCAGGGCTTTTTGCATCGACTCGTGGAAGGTGCGGCCCATCGCCATCACCTCACCCACCGACTTCATCTGGGTGGTGAGGCGCGCATCGGCGGCCGGGAACTTCTCGAAGGCGAAGCGCGGGATCTTGGTGACGACGTAATCGATCGACGGCTCGAACGAGGCCGGGGTGAGACCGCCGGTGATGTCGTTCTTGAGTTCGTCGAGCGTGTAGCCGACGGCGAGCTTGGCGGCGACCTTGGCGATCGGGAAACCGGTGGCCTTGGAGGCCAGCGCCGAGGAACGCGACACGCGCGGGTTCATCTCGATGACCACGACACGGCCATCTTCGGCATTGATGCCGAACTGCACGTTGGAGCCACCGGTGTCCACGCCGATCTTGCGCAGCACCGCGATGGAGGCGTTGCGCAGGCGCTGGTATTCCTTGTCGGTGAGCGTCTGCGCCGGCGCGACCGTGATCGAGTCGCCCGTGTGCACGCCCATCGGATCGAAGTTCTCGATCGAGCAGACGATGATGCAGTTGTCCGCCTTGTCGCGGACCACTTCCATCTCGAATTCCTTCCAGCCCAGCACCGATTCCTCGACCAGCACCTCGTGCACGGGCGAGAGTTCGAGGCCACGGCCGACGATCTCGACGAATTCTTCCTTGTTATAGGCGATGCCGCCGCCCGAACCGCCGAGGGTGAAGCTCGGGCGGATGATGGTCGGGAAGCCGACGGTGGTCTGGATTTCCAGCGCCTGTTCCATCGAGCGTGCGACTTCCGCCTTCGGGCACTCCAGGCCGATCTCGGCCATGGCCTTGCGGAACAGGTCGCGGTCTTCCGCCATGCGGATGGCGTCGCGCGAGGCGCCGATCAGCTCGACGTTGTACTTTTCGAGCACGCCATTGTCGGCGAGGTCGAGCGCGCAGTTGAGGCCGGTCTGGCCACCCATCGTGGGCAGCACGGCGTCCGGGCGCTCCTTGGCGATGATGCGCTCGACGGTCTGCCAGTTGATCGGCTCGATGTAGACGGCGTGGGCCGTCTCCGGATCGGTCATGATCGTCGCCGGGTTCGAATTGACCAGGACGACGCGATAACCCTCTTCCTTCAGCGCCTTGCAAGCCTGCGCGCCGGAGTAGTCGAACTCGCAGGCCTGGCCGATGACGATCGGGCCGGCGCCGATGACGAGGATGGTCTTGATGTCTGAACGCTTGGGCATGGTTTCTCTCGCGAATCGAAGGCTGATGGTCTAGCGGGCGGCGGTACGGCGTCAGGACGCCTTCTTCGCCTTGCCCTGCTCCATCGAGGCGATGAACTGGTCGAACAGGTAGCCGACGTCCTCCGGGCCCGGGCTGGCTTCCGGGTGGCCCTGGAAGCAGAAGGCCGGGCGGTCCGTCAGGGCGAAGCCCTGCAAGGAGCCGTCGAACAGCGAGGTATGGGTGATGCGCACGTTGGCCGGCAGGGTTTCCGGGTCCACCGCGAAGCCATGGTTCTGCGAGCTGATCAGCACGCGGCCCGAATCGTGGTCCTTCACCGGGTGGTTCGCGCCGTGGTGGCCGAACTTCATCTTCGAGGTTTTCGC
Organism: Luteibacter sp. RCC_6_2; assembly: GCF_041360655.1. Classification (NCBI taxonomy): domain Bacteria; kingdom Pseudomonadati; phylum Pseudomonadota; class Gammaproteobacteria; order Lysobacterales; family Rhodanobacteraceae; genus Luteibacter; species Luteibacter sp. RCC_6_2. The sequence continues at coordinate 66,540 of NZ_JBFUPQ010000006.1, forward strand.
ACCGATGGCGAGCGCCAGGATCTGGTGGCCCAGGCAGATGCCGAACAGGGGGATCTTCGTTTCGAGGATTTCACGCGTGGCGGCGATGGCGTAGTCGCACGCGGCCGGATCGCCCGGGCCGTTGGCGAGGAAGATGCCGTCGGGATTCATCGCCAGCACGTCCGAGGCCGGCGTCTGCGCGGGAACCACGGTGATGTCGCAGCCGCGGCCGGCGAGCAGGCGCAGGATGTTCTGCTTCACGCCGTAGTCGAAGGCGACCACGCGGTACTTCTTCGGCGCGTTGTAGAAGGCCTGCTTGTCGAGGTCGTAGACGCCCTCGCTCCACTGGTAGGTCTTGGTGGTGCTGACCACCTTGGCCAGGTCCATGCCGTTGAGGCCCGGGAAGGCCTTGGCCTTGGCGACCGCCGCGTCCGCGTCGATGCCTTCGCCGGCGACGATGCAGCCGTTGAGCGCGCCCTTCTCGCGAAGGATGCGGGTGAGCCGGCGGGTGTCGATGCCCGCGATGGCCACCACGCCGTGGCGGGCGAGGTAGTGCGGCAGCGGTTCGGTGCTGCGCCAGTTGCTGGCCAGGCGCGGCACGTCGCGCACGATCATGCCGGCCGCGTGGACGCGGTCGGCCTCGACGTCGACGTCGTTCGTGCCGGTATTGCCGATATGGGGATAGGTGAGCGTGACGATCTGGCGGGAGTACGACGGGTCGGTCAGGATTTCCTGGTAACCGGTCATGGCGGTGTTGAACACCACCTCGCCAACCGTCTCACCGCGGGCACCGACCGCGTGGCCGTGAAAAACGCTGCCGTCTTCGAGAGCAAGCAGAGCAGGAGTACGCATGGGATGGCCGCCTTCAGGTGCAGCAAAGCCCGCAAGCCAGCAAAAAGCGGCTCGTGGGCCTTGGGGATAAGGAATCGTAGGGCGGGTAAGAATGATAGGTGTGAAAGCCCATTCTGTCCACCGGCAAACGATGAACGCGCACGTGGCCGAATATCGCAGGGACGGCGGTCCGACACGATACAATGCCCGTGAGGTACCTACCCGAGACCCGCCGCATGCTGCTCGACCCCGCCCGCCTGGAACGTCCCGACACCGACATCAGGCACGAGCCGTTCTCGTTCATGATCGCCCACGGACAACTCCCGGACGACGCGCGCAACGACCTGGAGCGCGACTTCCCGCAGTACAGCAGCGCCGGGTTCTTCCCCTACGACGCCAGCGACTGCGGTCCGTCGGTGAACGAGCTGGTGGAACAGATGACCTCGCGGGCGTTTTCCGCGGCCATCGGCCGCCATCTGGGCATCGAAGGCCTGGAGAACTACCCCACCCTGGTTACCCTCTGCCGCCTGCTCAACCGCCGCCACGGCACGATCCACACCGACAGCAAGTCGAAGATCGCCACGGCGCTGATCTATCTCAATCCGATGTGGCCCGATACCAGCGACGGCTGCCTACGCTTTCTTCGCTCGATCAACAACATAGACGACATGGTTGCGCCGGAGTTGAAGCCGCTGTACGGGGAGTTCGCCGTGTTCCGCCGGGCCGAGAACTCCTTCCACGGCCACCTGCCCTACGAGGGCGAGCGCCGGGTGATCCAGGTGGCGTGGCTCACCTCGGAAGAGGAAAAGACCCGCAAGACCAAGCGGGGCAAGTTCTCTCGGGCCTTCAAGAAGATCTTCGGCAAGCTCGACCGCAAGATGGGCGCCGACCGCGACCGCAACGCGTCGCATCCGGACTGAGGCGCCCCCTCAACGACAGGTCGGTTGCCCCCTGTGGGAGCCGCTTCAGCGGCGACAGGCCTCGCGGATACATTGCCCGCTGCCGCGGGATCGCCGGCACAGCCGGCTCCCACAACGGCCGGCTCCCACCAGCTTATCGGCGACTGGTGGGAGCCGACCCTGTCGGCGATTCAGGCCCCAGTGGAGCCGGACCCTGCCAACGATCGGCCCCCTTGTGGGAGCCGACTTCGTCGGCGATCCGGCCCCCTCAGCGCACCCCGAAATACCACCCCACGAACAGCGCGAACACCCCGTAAAGCGCCCCGATCGGCATCAACCAGCGCGCTTCCACCGCCCCCCGGCGGAACATCGCCCACAGGGCCACCACCGCCACGGCCGTGATCGCGCCCGCCACGATCAGCGGCGTGTCGAACAACCAGGGCGTGGCGAACAGCGCCAGTGAACTGGGAATCGTCGCCTGGATCATCATCGCCCCGGAAATGTTCGCCAGCGCCAGCCGTTCCTTGCCCTGGCGCACCCAGATCAGCGCATTCACCGTCTCGGGCAACTCGGTCGCGACCGGACTCAATACCAGCGCGACCAGATGCGGCGACAGATGGAAGAATTCGCCCAGCGCTTCCAGCTGCCAGACGAAGGTGCGCGAGGCGATGGCGATCACCACCAGTGCCAGCCCTGTCTGCAACATCACCCAACTCATGCCGGGGTTCGCCTCGTGTGGCCGGAACGTCAGCGGTTCCAGCACCTCGTCGTCCGGTCCGCTGGTGTCGTCGCGCATTTCGCGCCACACGTAGAACGCGTACGACAGCAGGAACAGCACGCCCAGCCACGGCTTCCAGCTGAAGGCGACGAGGCCCAGGCCCACCTTGACGACGAAGATCGCGAGGAACCACGACTGGTCGCGCGCCAGCCGCCGGTTATCCACCCTGACCCGCGTATCCGGCCTTTTCAGGCGTTTACGCCCTGCATATAAAGCGAATCCGACCACCGCATACGCGATGGTCGCCAACACCAGGGGACCACCGAGCGCCGCTCCGACGCCGATGTCACGCGCCGCCGGCGTCTTGCCGAAAACCACGGCGACGAAGGTCACGGCACTTTCCGGCAAGGCGGTACCGAAGGCGGCCAGCACGGTACCGGTCGTGGTCGAGCCGAGGTTGAGCTTGCGCCCGAACCATTCGACGCCGTTGACGAAGTACTCGCAGGCGAAATAGATGGCCCCGGCGGACACCAGGAACAGGAAGCACGTCAGCAGCATGTTTCGCTTATAGGCCGGGCGAGCGCGAGAAAACCGATGGCGCAACGACACCGCTCGCCCGGCCGGGTGAGCATGTCGATGGCCAAAGGTCTCGCCGGGCGGGCGGCGCACTCTCCATGCGTCGCTACCGTTCGCGCCATGGGGTCACAAGGACCGCCAAGTCTGTTGACGCGAACTCCTCAGGGGGAACGAGGATGGCTACTCCCCAATGACATCGGCGCGGATGTTAACACGGCTTCGAGAATCTCAACCCCGTTTGGAGGCGATCACGTCCTCGATCGACCAGGCGCCGGGGGCCCGGCCGGCGATCCACGCGGCGGCCTCCAGGGCTCCGCGCGCGAAGATCGAACGGTCGGTCGCGCGGTGGCCGAGTTCGATGCGCTCGCCCTGCCCCATCAGCAAAGCCTGGTGCTCGCCGACGATGTCGCCACCGCGCACGACGGCGAAGCCGATCGTGCCGGCCTTGCGCGCCCCCGGACGGCCTTCGCGCGAATAGACGGCCAGCTCGTCGAGGGTGGCGCCCCGCCCCGCGGCTGCGGCATGGCCGAGCGCCAGCGCGGTGCCGGACGGGGCGTCTTCCTTGCGATTGTGGTGGGCTTCGACGATGTCGAGGTCCCAGCCGGGCAAGGCCGCCGCGGCTTCACGCAGCAGGCGTGTGAGCACGGCCACGCCGAGGCTGAAATTGGCGGCGCGAAGGACGGCGATGCGCTCGGCCGCCTTCGTCAGGCGATCTTCCAGCGCGTCGGAAAGCCCGGTCGTGCCGGTGACCAGCGCCGCGCCGCTTTCCTCGCAGTGATCGAGCGCGGCCGCGAGGCCTTCCGGTCCGCTGAAATCGACGACGACATCGACACCGGCGGCGTCGGTCCAGTCGGTGAAGCGCAATGCGGAGAGATCGCCATGGACGGCCTTGCCGAGTCGCGGCGAGCCGACCGAGACGATGGCCCGGGCGAGCTCGAACCGTTCATCGTCACGCACGAGCCCGAGCAGCGCGAGACCCATGCGGCCGGATGCGCCGCTGATGGCGAGACGGACGGGTCGGGTCATGCAGGCGGCCTTGGCGGGGAAGGAGGACGAATCGTAGCAGCAGCGCACATGCCATAATCCCGGGTCCCGCAGCCGACCCGATCCCCATGGCCCGTCGCATCCTCGTCACCAACGCGCTTCCCTATGCCAATGGCCCGCTTCACCTTGGCCACATGCTCGGCTATATCCAGGCCGACATCTGGGCGCGCGCGCAGCGAATGCAGGGTAACGAGGTCTGGTACGTCGCCGGCGAGGACGCCCACGGCACGCCGATCATGCTCGCGGCGGAGAAGGTCGGGAAGTCGCCCGAGGATTACATCGCGGGCATCCGCGCCGGGCATGAAGCCGACTTCACCGACTTCCACTTCAGCTACGACCAGTACCACACCACGCATTCGCCGGAGAACCAGGATCTCGCGACGGCCATCTACACGCGCCTGCGCGACGGCGGCTACATCGCCCGCCGCGACATCCAGCAGTTGTACGACCCCGAGCGCGACATGTTCCTGCCGGATCGCTACATCAAGGGCACCTGCCCCAACTGCGGCACGCCCGACCAGTACGGCGACAACTGCGAGAACTGCGGCGCCACGTACGCGCCCACGGACCTGATCTCGCCCTATTCCGTGATGTCTGGCGCGACGCCGATCCTGCGCGATTCCGAGCACTTCTTCTTCGAGCTGGGCAAGTTCGAGACCCTGCTGCGCGACTGGTTCGACGGCAAGTTCACCGGTGGCAAGCCGGTGGCGAACAGTGGCGTGACGGCGAAGCTCGCCGAATGGCTCGACGGTGGATTGCGCGATTGGGACATCTCGCGCGACGCGCCCTATTTCGGCTTCCCGATTCCCGACGCCCCGGGCAAGTTCTTCTATGTCTGGCTCGACGCCCCGGTCGGCTATCTCGCCTCGTTCAAGGCGCTTTGCGAGCGGACGGGCCTGCGCTTCGACGATTTCCTCGGCGCCGGCAGCACCGCCGAGATGCACCACTTCCTGGGCAAGGACATCATCAACTTCCACGGCCTGTTCTGGCCGGCGATGTTGCACGGCGCCGGCATGCGCACACCCACGGCGTTGCACGTGAACGGGTACCTGACGGTGAACGGCGCGAAGATGTCCAAGTCGCGCGGCACCTTCATCCAGGCGCGCACCTACCTCGACGCGGGCCTCGATCCCGAGGCGCTGCGTTACTACTTCGCGACGATGCTCGGCCCGCAGCCGGTGGACGTCGACCTCGACCTGAAATCGTTCGAGGACCGGGTCAACTCGCACCTCGTGGGCAAGTGGGCGAACATCGCCAGCCGCACGGCCGGATTCCTGCATACCCACTTCGCCGGCACGCTCGCCGACCGCTTCGACGACGAGGCCACGCTGCTGTGGCGCGACCTGCTCGCGCAGTACGAGGGCATCGAAGCCGTGTACGAGGCGGACGAATTCGCCGAGGTGTCGCGCCGCTTCGTGGCCATGGCCGATGCCGTGAACGGCTACATCGCCGCCAAGGCACCCTGGGTCATCGCCCGCGACGAATCGCGACGTGACGAGCTGCAACAGGTCTGCTCGTTCGCCATCAACGCGTTCCGCCTGCTGTCCGGCCTGCTCAAGCCGATCCTGCCGATCACCGTCGCCGCGGCGGAAACCTTCCTCGGCGCACCCATCGCGAACTTCGACGATGCCCGTCGCGAGTTGCACGGCCATACCGTCAACGCCTTCTCGCCGCTGTTCGGCCGCCTCGACCCGAAGAAGATCGAAGCGATGATCGAGGCCTCGAAAGAATCCTTCTCGCCCGCGGAACAGGCCAAGGCCGCCACCGCGGTCGCCAAGCCCGCCAAGAAAACCACGGAAGCACCGAAACCGATGACCGACGCCGCCACCGAGACCGCCACCATTTCCATCGACGACTTCGCCAAGCTCGACCTGCGCGTCGGCAAGGTGCTGGCCTGCGAGTTCGTCGAAGGCTCGGACAAGCTGTTGCGCTTCGAGCTCGATGCCGGCCCGCTGGGCAAGCGCCAGATCTTCTCCGGCATCCGCGCCGCCTATGCCGAGCCGGAAAAGCTCGTCGGCCGCAACGTCGTCTTCATCGCCAACCTCGCGCCGCGCAAGATGCGCTTCGGCCTGTCCGAGGGCATGATACTTTCCGCCGGCGACGGTGGTGCGGACCTGTTCCTGCTCGACGCCGACCAGGGCGCGGCGCCAGGCGCCACCGTCCGCTGACGGTCATCCATCGGCACGCGCCAGCCATGACGCCAACGCTCGCCGACCGGATCGACGACCTGCTGCCGCAGACGCAGTGCGAGCAATGCGGTTTCCACGGCTGTCGCCCCTATGCGGAAGCGATCGCCGCCGGTGATGCCGGTATCGATCGCTGTCCACCCGGTGGGGCCACCGGCATCGCGCGGCTCGCCGCCCTGCTCGACCGCCCCATCGTCCCACTCGATCCCACGCATGGCGTGGAGAAGCCGCGCACGCTGGCACGCGTCGTCGAAGCCGACTGCATCGGTTGCACGAAGTGCATCCAGGCCTGCCCTGTCGATGCCATCGTCGGATCGTCGAAGCTGATGCACACGGTGATCGCCGATCTCTGCACCGGCTGCGAACTCTGCGTGCCCGCCTGCCCGGTGGACTGCATCACGCTCGACCCGATGCCACTGGCGCAGGCGGACGACCGCGCGCATGCCGACGCGGCGCGCTCACGCTTCCAGCGTCGCGAACGGCGCCTCGCCCGCGAACGCGACGCGCGCGAACGCAAGCTCGCCGCCAGCAAGGCGGATGTCGCCGCGGCCACGGCGCGAAACCCGGTGCTCGAGGCCCTGGCCCGGGCCAAGGCGAAGAAGAAGGATCATCCGTGAAGAAGGCCGACGTGGTCGAGATGTTCAGCCGCCTGCGCGAGCTGAATCCACATCCCAAGACCGAACTGGAATACACCACGCCTTTCGAACTGCTGGCCGCCGTGGCGTTGTCCGCGCAAGCGACCGATGTCGGCGTCAACAAGGCCACGCGCAAACTGTTTCCCGTGGCGAACACGCCACAGAAAATCCTCGATCTCGGCCTGGAAAAGCTGAAGGGCTACATCAGCACCATCGGCCTCTACAACAACAAGGCGAAGAACCTCATCGCCATGAGCCAGATCCTCGTCGACCGTTATGCGGGCGAGGTGCCACGGTCACGCGAAGCGCTGGAGGAATTGCCGGGCGTCGGCCGGAAGACGGCCAACGTCGTGCTCAACACCGCGTTCGGCGAGCCCACGCTAGCGGTGGACACGCATATCTTCCGCGTCGCCAACCGCACGGGCCTGGCCCCGGGACCGGACGTGCGCAAGGTCGAGGACAAGCTGGTCAAGGTGATCCCGAAGGAGTTCCTCCAGGACGCGCACCACTGGCTGATCCTGCACGGGCGCTACGTGTGCAAGGCGCGGAAGCCGGAGTGTCCTGTCTGTCCGATCGTCGACTTGTGTGCTTACAAGCACAAGACGAAGGCGCCCGGCTGAGAGCATCGCCGACGGAGTCGGCTCCCACACTGAAGCCAAAGCGTCGCCGGCGGGGTCGGCTCCCACCAGAGCCAAGGCATCGCCGGCGGGGTCGGCTCCCACCGGAGCCAAGGCATCGCCGACAAGTCGGCTTCCCACCAGGTTGCGATAATCTGGTGGGAAGCCGACTTGTCGGCGATTCGGCGATTCAGGTGCTAAGCAACCTGCCTGGAACCCTCCACCCGCCGCCCAAGCTCCTGCCAGTCGACGATCAACTCGCAACCGCGCTTGGAAGCATTGCTGCCCCACTCGCGCAGCAGTTCCAGCGACGCCTGGTCCACATGATGCAGACGGTCCATCATCACCGACAGCCGCGTGTTCGGTGGGATGCGTTCGAGGGTACGCGCCATCGACGGCACCTTCAGGAACGTGGCCGATCCTTCCAGGTGCAGCGTCGCCATGCCCGGCTCGTCATGATGCGTCACGTCCATCTTCAGCTTGGACGAGAGCAGCGCCAGACGCAGCAGCGACAATCCGAAGCCGACGATGACACCCGTCAACAGGTCCGTGGCGACGATGGCCAGCGTGGTCGCGACATAGACCGCGGCCGTACCCTTGCCATAAGCGGCGAGGCTCTTGATCTGCTTCGGGTTGACCATCTTCACGCCGGTGAACACCAGGATGCCCGCGAGGCAAGAAACCGGTGTCATCCGCATCAGCCACGGCAACAGCATCACGAAGGCCAGCAGCCAGCCGCCATGCATGATCGCCGCCATGCGCGTGGCCGAACCGGCCTGCACATTGGCCGCGCTTCGCACGATCACGCCCGTCATCGGCAACGCGCCGAGGAAACCGCAAATGAGGTTACCCACGCCTTGCGCCGTCAGTTCACGGTCGTAGTTCGTTCGTTCACCATCGTGCATGCGATCCACGGCGGCGGCCGAGAGCAAGGTCTCCGCGCTGGCAATGAAGGCGAAGGTCGCCGCGGCCACCAGCAAGGTCGCGTCGAACACACCGAACAGGCTGCCCAGGCTCGGCAAGGTCACCGCCGAGAACAGGTTCGACGGCACGTCCACGCGCTTCACGTCGAATGCCCCGAGCTGCGCCGCGGCGGTCATCGCGACCACCGCGAGCAGGGCTCCCGGCACGAAACGCAGCCTTGCCGGGCGGAGCTTTTCCCACGCGAGCATGATCGCGATCGTGCCGAGGCCGATCATCAGCGCGGCGGGCGCCTGCCCTTCGCCGGCACCCGTCACCGATTCCCAGACGGCACCCGGCAGCGCGGCGAAGTTCTCCAGGCCACGAGCCTTGGGAACCGCATCGAGCAGCACGTGCGACTGCGAAGCGACGATGAGGATGCCGATGCCCGAAAGCATGCCGGCGACCACCGCGGGCGAGGTCATGCGAAACCAGACGCCCACCCGGCAAAGGCCGGCGGCGATCTGGATCAGGCCGGCAAGGAGCACGACGGGACCGAGGGCGGCCACGCCGTGCTCGCGCACCAGTTCGAACACCAGGACCGCGAGGCCCGCCGCCGGGCCGCTGACCTGCAGCGGCGAACCGGCGATGGCGCCCACGACGATACCGCCGACGATACCGGTGATGAGTCCCGCGCTGGGCGGCATGCCCGACGCGATCGCGATACCCATGCACAGCGGCAATGCGACAAGAAAAACGACCACCGATCCTAGGAGGTCGCGGCCAAACAGGCCCTGGGAGAAATAAGCACGCATGGCGAACGTTCCTTTAAGCGGCGGACGCGACCGGCGGCGGCGTGGAGAAACGAGCGTGCGGCGTGGCGTCCGGCACGTTGGTGTCCCCGGCGAGCAGCGGACGGAAGCGGCCTTCCACCGGATCGAAGGCGGTGATCTCCGTCTTGGCGATGTCGTAGATCCAGCCGTGGATGCGCAGGCTTCCGTTGGCCATGGCGGCGGCCACGGCGGGTAGCGTACGCAGGTGCTCCAGCTGGCCGACCACGTTTTCCTCGGTGAGGTAGCGCAGGCCTTCCTCGCCATGGATGGTCGGACGGTTCTCGGCTACCACGTAGCGCGCCACGTCGGCATGCTTGAGCCATTGCTCCACCGACGGCTTGCCCTGCAACAGGGCCGGGTTCTGCAGCGCCTTCATCGCGCCGCAGTCGGAGTGTCCGCAGATGACGATGTGCTGCACCTTGAGCGCCGCGACGGCGTACTCGATGGCCGCCATCACGCCGCTGACGTGCTGCGCATACGGCGGAACGATGTTGCCCACGTTGCGATAGACGAAGATGTCGCCCGGCTGGGCCGCGAACATCAGTTCCGGCATCACGCGCGAATCGGCGCAGGTGATGAACATCGTGTGCGGTGTCTGTCCCGAAGCCAGTCGTGCGAAGAGTTCGCGCTGTTCGGCGGTCATGTGGCGGCGAAAGTGATGAAAACCCTGGATGAGACGTTCCATGGCGGTGTTCCTCTTTGGGGAGAATGGGGGCGAGCGCGCACGCTCGCTGGCGGCCGGCTTGGCCGGCACGCACGGGTCAACGGATTACGGGGGTGTAGCAAAGCCTGGCGCGCGGAACGGCGCCGGCGCGATCAGCCGATGGGAGGGCGCAGATCGAGGCTGGGATGGTGCGGGCGAGGCGCAGGCAGGATGCCTTGCGGACGGGCCTCGACCAGATGCGGCACGGTCACCACGTGCTGCGGCGGCACATCGAAGGTGTCGTCGAGACCGCCGCCGTTATCTTCGATCGAGGGCACGGGGTCCTGGTCGGCTAGGTCCACGACATCGTCGATGGCGCCACCCGAGGGCGACGCGTATTGCTGCTCCACGACCGAAGACGCATGCCGTTCGCACGGCATCGCCTGCACGCCGGCACACACGACGAACAGCGCGAGAAGCACGAGAAACGTGCTCGCGATGCGGCGCAGGGTGGCGGTCGGAAGGAGGTTCATGCACCCGAACCTACCCAGCGAATGTGACGGATGCAAGTGCGGCGTCGCACCAAATTCAGGATGAACCGCGTTTTTGCTTCGAAAACGTGATGTAGCAAGGGTTTCTGGCGGTTTCGCGCCAATCGAAGTGATTCGGCGCTATGTATTTGGACGTCCGGATGGCTGTCACATTCCTGAGACGATTCGCAACCCGGGAAGGAAAGCTCTTCGCGGGGCCAGCCGCACCGTCGCTCGGAGAGGCTCTGGTGGGAGCCGACTTTGTCGGCGATGGATGCTTGCGGCAACCTGGCCCGCTGCCGCGGGATCGCCGACAAAGTCGGCTCCCACTGGGGCAAGGGCGAGGGCGAGGGCATCGCCGACAGGGTGGGCTCCCACCGGGTTCGGCTCCCGCCAGGGGTTTTCTTTTCCCGACAAAAAACGGCGGGCTTGCGCCCGCCGTTCGTTCGTCCCTGAGTGGAACTCCTTTCCGATGCTCTTTAGAAGCTCAGCATGCCCCAGAAGCCCACTTCGTTCGTCTTGTAGTGGTACGGGGTGGCGAACGGGCCGTCCAGCTGGTTGTGCTTGTAGACGAGGGCCAGCTTCAGGTTCTTCAACACGTCGTACGAGATACCGGCGTTGTAGTACTTGTCCTTCAGCTCGCGCTCGACGTCGGTCAGCGTCGTGTACTTGTAGCTCACGTGGTCGTAGCGGGCGAACACGGCGAACTGGTCGTAGAAGTGCCAGTCGGCCCACACGGAGTAACCGTCGGCCTTGTCCTTGACGGTGCCCTGCGCAACCCCGACGCCCGGACCGGTACCCTGATACTTCAGGATGTCGTCCCAGTTCTCGGAGTGGAAGTACTCCGCGCCGGCGCCCCAGGTCTTGTCGCGCCAGGCCACCATGGCATCGCCACGGCTGGCGGTGCGGGTCGGCACGCCGTCCTCGACGTCGTTGCCGCGCTTGCCGGAGTAACCGCCCAGGGCGATGACCATCTGCTCGATCGGCGAATAACCGAAGCGTGCTTCGGCGTCGACGCTCTTCGAACGGCTCAGGTTGCGATAGCCGCGGCCGTTGACGACCGACACCTGGTAGTTGATCGAGTTGTCACCGGTGGTCGCGCCCAGGGCATGGACACCCCAGTCGGACGAGTTGCCGAACGCGCCGACGCCGCCGGCGGTCGCGGTGCCACCGCTACGACCACCCTCGAACGAACGGTCGGTGATCGTGTTCTCGACGTAGCGGTAGCCATACCACTTCTCGACGAACGGAATCCACGGCATGTCGGCCGCACCGAAGCGGACGGTGAAGAGCGGGTCGAACTTGCCCTGCACGTAGGCCTTCTTCACGAAGAGGCTGGTCTGCGACAGCGTCGACTGGTAGTTGAAGTCGGTGGTCAGGTTCGCCGACCAGACGTCGTCGAACTTGTGGTCGACGGTCAGGTAGAAGCGCTTGACGTCGAAGCCCGTGCCATTGGTGGCGCCGTGGCCGTCCTTGTGGTTGCTCGGGTTGGTGCCGATCTTTTCGCTGTGGCTCATGTTCGACACGTCGAAGAACATCGTGCCGCCGACGTGGGTATTGTCGACCAGCTTGTTCAGCGCATCGAGCTTCTTGGAAAGGTCTTCGGTCGGCTTGGTGGCAGCGACCTGCACGTCGTTGACGGCCTTGGCCGTTTCGATCTGCGCGTCGGCCTGCGCTTCCTGCTTGCTCTCCAGCTCGGAGACCTTGGCCTGGAGCGCGGCGAGCTGCGCCTGCAGCTGCTGAAGGGTGGCGGCGTCGACCGTGACCCGGGCCGGCTGCTGCGACTTGGGCGTCGCGGCAAGGGCCGAGAAGCTGGTCACGCCCAGACCGGCAGCGATGGCCACCGTGAGCAACTTGGAACGCATGGGATTTCTCCGCTTAAGGATGGATGTGTGTGGAACCCCTGACCCCTCCTGAGACTTTTCTGTCCGAAAATCCTCAAAAGGGCCCAACGGCGCGAAGGATGAGCCGTCGCCTTTACCGTTCCATGCCTTTTTTGTTACAGATCCGAGACACGCGCACACTCCCTTAACGCCCAGGTCCGCCAGGGCGCGTGCCCGTGCGGGTCCCGGGCTGATATCCTTTAAGGATGGATACGACGAGTAACAGCACCGCTTCGAGCATGGCCGGGCGGTTCAGGGGATTCCTGCCGGTCATCGTCGATGTCGAGACCGGGGGCTTCGATGCCGAACGTGACGCCCTGCTGGAGATCGCCGTGGTGCCCATCGCCATGGAGGCCTCGGGCTTCCTGGTGCCCCAGGCGGCGGTCTCGGCGAACGTCGAGCCGTTCCCCGGCGCCAACATCGACCCGCGTTCGCTGGAAATCACGGGAATCGATCCGGACCACCCCTTTCGCGGTGCCCTGCCCGAGCGCCAGGCACTCGATCATGTGTTCAATGCGATTCGCGATGCCGTGAAGGCCGCCGAGTGCCAGCGGGCGGTGCTGGTGGGCCATAACGCCGCCTTCGACCTGGCCTTCCTCAACGCGGCCGTGCGCCGCACGGGCCATAAGCGCAATCCGTTCCATCCCTTCAGCTGCTTCGACACCGCCACGCTCGGTGGCCTCGCCTACGGGCAGACGGTGCTGAGCAAGGCGGTGCTGGCCGCGGGGCTGTCGTTCGATACGCGAGAGGCCCACTCGGCCATCTACGACGCCGAGCGCACGGCGGAGCTTTTCTGCGAAATCGTCAACCGCTGGCGCCGGCTGGAGCTGGCCGAGCGCGAAATGGCGGCTCCGCTCGCCGTCTGAGACGTTTCGTAAGTTCCTGAATATGACACCAAAAAGGCGCGTGTCATATCGCTGAAACATTCAGTACGTCTCATTGCAACACGGCAGGGCTGGAATACAGCCCCGGGCGGGCCTCGCCCGACACTCATTCACCCGAGGAAAGCTCCGTGTTCACACACAAACTCCGTATTGCAGCGCTCGTCGCCGCCTCCCTTTTCGGCATGTCCGCCCAGGCTACCGATATCACGGGCGCCGGCTCGAGCTTCGTCTACCCGGTCCTGTCGAAGTGGTCGGCGACGTACGCTGAGAACACCGGCAACAAGCTGAACTACCAGTCGGTCGGCTCGGGTGCGGGCATCGCCCAGATCAAGGAAGGCACGATCGATTTCGGCGCCTCCGACGCCCCGATGAGCGCCGAAGACCTGACCAAGTTCGGCCTCGGCCAGTTCCCGGTCGTCGTCGGTGGCATCGTGCCCATCGTCAACCTGCAGGGCGTCGCCCCGGGCCAGATCAAGATCGACGGCAAGCTGCTCGCCGACATCTACCTGGGCAAGATCGCCCGCTGGAACGATCCGGCCGTCGCCGCGCTGAACCCGGGCGTGAAGATTCCCGACGTCAAGATCACCGTCGTGCATCGCTCGGACGGCTCGGGCACCTCGTTCAACTTCACCAACTACCTGTCCAAGGTCAGCCCGGAGTGGGCGTCGAAAGTGAAGTTCGGTACGGCCGTCGAGTGGCCGGCGGGCGTGGGTGGCAAGGGTAACGAGGGCGTCGCGCAGTACGTGCGCCAGATCCCGGGCTCGATCGGTTACGTCGAATACGCCTACGCCACCAAGAACAAGCTTTCCTACGCGCAGATGCAGAACGCCGCCGGCCAGTGGGTACAGCCGAACGCCGACAGCTTCGCCGCCGCGGCCGCCACGGCCGACTGGAAGAGCGCCAAGGACTTCAACCTGATCATGACCAACGCCCCGGGCGCGCAGGCGTGGCCGATCACGGCGACGACCTGGGTGATCATGTACAAGAAGGCCAAGAACGCTTCGCACGCCAAGGTCGCCTTCGACTTCTTCAAGTGGTCGCTGGAAAAGGGCCAGGCGCAGGCCGCCTCGCTCGACTACGTCGCCCTCCCGGCGCCGCTGGTCCAGCAGATCGAAGCCTACTGGGCTTCGGAGTTCAAGAACTGACCCGATCTCGACAGTCCGGCTGACACATAGCGGGCCCAGAGTATCGTCCAAGGGGGTCGCCGTCCCGACAGGGGCGGCGACCCACACGTTTGCATAGGCCCGGGAACCCGAACCATCATGCATGCCACCGTCAGCAACGCCGCCACGAACGCCGATCGCGCGATCGAGGCGGGCCGAAACGCAACCGACGCACGCAACGACCGGCTCTTCGGCTGGGTGCTCAAGGCCTGTGCGCTGCTCGTCCTGATCACCCTGATCGGTGCCGCGCTGTCCACTCTCTGGCTCGGCCGGGACGCCTTCGCCACCTTCGGTTGGGGCTTCCTCACCAGCGATGCCTGGGACCCGGGCAATAACCAGTTCGGTGCCCTGGTGCCGGTGATGGGCACCATCACCACCGCGGTCATCGCCCTGATATTCGCCGTGCCGGTGAGTTTCGGCATCGCCCTCTTCCTCACCGAGATCGCGCCCGGCTGGCTGCGCGGTCCGGTCAGCTCGGCCATCGAACTGCTGGCCGGCATTCCGTCGATCATCTACGGCATGTGGGGCCTCTTCATCTTCGCCCCGTTCGTCGCCGAGCACATCAAGCCCTGGCTGATGAACAACTTCAGCGCCGATCCGCCGGACGGCCAGGTCTCGTGGCTGGTCCAGCACGTGCCCTGGATCGCGAAGTTCTTCTCCAGCGAATACCCGTTCTTCGGCGCGGGCGTGCTCACCGCGGGCCTGGTCCTGGCCGTGATGATCATCCCCTTCATCTCCTCGGTGATGCGCGAGGTGTTCCAGACGGTGCCGACGCGCCTGAAGGAGTCGGCCTATGCGCTGGGTTCGAGCACGTGGGAAGTGGTCTGGGACATCGTGGTGCCCTACACCCGCACCGCCGTGATCGGCGGCATCTTCCTCGGCCTGGGCCGCGCCCTCGGCGAGACCATGGCCGTGGCCTTCGTGCTCGGCAACACGTTCAAGTTCACCCCGTCGATCCTCGAGACCGGCAGCTCCATCGCCTCGACCATCGCCAACCAGTTCGGCGAAGCCGAGGGCCTGCAGAAGTCGGCCCTGATGGCGCTGGCCTTCCTGCTCTTCGTGGTGACCTTCATCGTGCTGCTCATCGCGCGCCTCATGCTCCGCCGGCTCGCCACGAAGGAGGGCAGGTAATGTCCGCCTCGCTCTACACGACGCGCCGCATCAAGAACATCGCGGCGATGGCCTTCAGCATCCTGGCCACCGCCATCGGCCTGTTGTTCCTGGCCTGGATTCTCTGGGAAACGCTGAGCCAGGGCATCGCCGGCCTGAAGCCGCAACTCTTCACGAAGATCACGGCCTATCGCGAGGAAGGCGGCCTGGCCAATGCCATGGTCGGCAGCCTGATCCTCAACGTGCTCGGCATCCTGATCGCCACGCCGATCGGCGTCGCCGCCGGCACCTGGCTCGCGGAATACTCGCTGCGTTCGCGACTGGGCCCGACCATCCGCTTCCTCAACGACATCCTGCTTTCCGCGCCGTCGATCGTGCTGGGCCTCTTCGTCTATACCGTGATCGTGCTGCCGTCGAAGTGGCTGACGAACGGCGACGTGACCTTCTCGGGTATCGCGGGTGGTATCGCCCTGGCCCTGATCGCCCTGCCCGTCATCGTGCGTACCACCGATGAAATGCTGCGCCTGGTGCCCGGCACGCTGCGCGAGGCCGCGCTCTCGCTCGGCGTGCCGCAGTGGAAGCTGACGATGCAGATCCTGATCCGCGCCGCGCGCTCGGGTATCGTCACCGGCGTGTTGCTGGCGTTGGCCCGCATCAGCGGCGAGACCGCACCGCTGCTGTTCACGGCCTTCGGCAACAATTTCATGACCTTCAACCCGATCGACAAGATGCCGAGCCTGCCGCAGATCATCTACGAGTACACCAAGGACCCCAGCCCGGACATCAATACCCTGGCCTGGGCCGGTGCCTTCGTGTTGACCATGTTCGTGCTGGCGCTCAGCCTGGTCGCCCGCTTCGTCTTCTCGCGCTCCAAGGTGTCCCATGACTAACATGAACGAAGTCGCCTCCCAGCCGGGCTTCGGCACGTCGCCACACGCCTCGGGCGTCGATCTTGGCCAGGTACCGGCGAAGATGACCGTGCGCGACGTGAACTTCCATTACGGCGACTTCCACGCGATCAAGAGCATCGCCATGGACGTGCCGGAGAAGAAAGTCACCGCGATCATCGGGCCGTCCGGTTGCGGCAAGTCCACCCTGCTGCGCATCTTCAACCGCATCTATGCGATCTACCCGAACCTGCGCGCCAGCGGCGAGATCATCCTGGATGGCGAGAACATCCTCGATCCGAAGTATTCGCTCAACCGCCTGCGTAGCAAGGTGGGCATGGTGTTCCAGAAGCCGGTGCCGTTCCCGATGACCATCTTCGAGAATGTCGCCTATGGCATCCGTCACCATGAAAAGCTCTCGCGTTCGGAGATGGAAAGCCGCGTGGAGCAGGCCTTGCGTGGCGCGGCGCTGTGGGACGAAGTGAAGGACAAGCTCAAGCAGAGCGCGCTCGGTCTTTCCGGTGGCCAGCAGCAGCGCCTGTGCATCGCCCGCGGCATCGCGCTGAAGCCCGAGGTGCTGCTGCTCGACGAGCCGACCTCGGCACTCGACCCGATCGCCACCAGCCGCATCGAGCAGCTGGTCGAAGAGCTCAAGAAGGATTTCACGATCGTCATCGTGACGCACAACATGCAGCAGGCGGCGCGCTGCTCGGACATGACCGCCTTCATGTACATGGGCGAGCTGATCGAATTCGACCGGACGGAGAAGATCTTCACCAAGCCGGACAAGAAGCAGACCGAAGACTACATCACCGGCCGTTTCGGCTAAGCGCCCCCTACTCCGAGGTCCCGCGATGAACAATCCGCACGAACACATCATCAAGAGCTACGACAGCGAACTGAAGCGCCTCACCGGCGAAATCGTCAGGATGGGCGAACTGGCGCTCGCGCAGCTCGAAGCGGCCATCGACGTGGTCGAGCGCCGCGACGAGCGCGCTGCCCAGCGCGTGGTCGACAACGACGATGCGCTGGACGCGCTCGAACAGGAAGTGAGCCAGGACGTGGTCCGCCTGCTCGCCCTGCGCGCGCCGATCGCCGGCGACCTGCGCAACGTCTTCGCCGCCCTTCGCATCGCGGCGGACATCGAGCGCATCGGCGACTATGCCGCCAACGTGGCCAAGCGTTCCATTCCGCTGAGCCGCGTGGCGCCGATCACCGCCGCCGGCGGCCTGGCCAACCTCGCCGAACTCGCCGCCGACCAGCTGCGCAACGTGCTCAAGGCGTATGACGAGCAGGATGCCGAGGCGGCCTATGAAGTGTGGAAGTCGGATGCGGACCTCGACGAGGCCTATACGGTGGTGTTCCGCGCCCTCCTCACCTACATGATGGAAGATCCGCGCAACATCACGCCGTGCACGCACCTGCTGTTCATGGCCAAGAACATCGAGCGCATCGGCGATCATGCGACGAACATCGCCGAGAACGTGTGGTTCGTGGTCCACGGCGAACCGCTGGTGGCCCCACGCACGAAGCGCGACACGACCGCTAGCCCGGATTTCGATAAGCCCTGAGAGCATCGCCGCTGAAGCGGCTCCCACAAAGGCAATGCGACCCGGGGCCTTCGTGGGAGCCGCTTCAGCGGCGATAAGGGATTCCTGAAACCCTCAACTGGCCGGCCCAGCGATTCAGGTGGCCGACGTCAGCTTGAGCCCCAGAATCCCCACCACGATCAACCCGACGCACAGCAGCCGCAATGGCTGCGCCGATTCACCGAACAGCACGATGCCCAACGTGACCGCGCCCACGGCGCCGATGCCGGTCCACACCGCATAAGCCGTGCCCAGCGGCAATTTCTTGGTGGCGATGGCAAGCAACACGATGCTTATCGTCATCGCCGTGCCGGTCAACACGCTTGGCACGAGGCGCGTGAAGCCCTCGGTATATTTCAGGCCGACGGCCCAGGCGATCTCGAAGAGACCGGCGAGTACAAGGATGGACCAATACATGGAAGCGACTCCGCACAGGCGGGGTCGTCCCCGCGGAGATGATGCGCATCGCGGGGCCGTCCCCGCATGCGGACCGGCATTGCGCCGATCCGCCGAATATTCTACACACCCCGTGTAACCCCCCGCTGACCCGGGCTGGCGATCACCTGGTGTAACCCTTTGCCGACCCGGTCTAGCGATCATCTTGTGGGAGCCGACCTTGTCGGCGATCCCGCGGCAGCGGGCCGGGTCATGGCAAGCACCCATCGCCGACAGGGTCGGCTCCCACCAAGGGCGTTACAGGATGGGTGCCGCGGCTGCCTTCTTCGCCTTCACGCCGCGCACGATGCCGTACACGCTGATCAGGAACCATGCCATCTCCTGCAGGAACGCGGAGAGGTTGAAGGTACCGAAGATCAACGAGAGAAGAATGCCGAAGGCGCCGACCAGGTTCATCACCTGGTATGGATAACCCTGCCCCGACAGCTTGTGCGCCTGGAGCAGAAAGAACGCCACCAGGACCAGGGCGACACCGATCAGGCCGGCCCAGTCGTGCCAGAACAGATTCATCGCTTGCCTCCTCGCTGACGCAACGCTTCGAACAAGACGATACCCGTGGCCACCGACACGTTGAGGCTTTCCATGCCACCGGGCATCGGGATCTTCGCGACGAAATCGCAGGTGTCGCGGGTGAGACGGCGCATGCCATCGCCCTCGCTGCCCATCACCACGGCCACCGGTCCCTTGAGATCGATGTCGTAGATGGACTGGTCGGTGTCGCCGTCCAGCCCCGTGATCCACACGCCGGCATCCTTGAGCAGGCGCATGGCGCGGGCAAGGTTGGTCGCGGCGATCACCGGCACGAGGTCGGCACCACCCGCCGACGCACGGCGAACCGTCGGCGTGATGCCGACGGCGCGGTCCTTCGGCACGACAACCGCGGTCACGTTCGCGGCCGCCGCGCTGCGCAGGCAAGCACCGAGGTTGTGCGGATCGGTGACCCCGTCGAGCACCAATACCAAGGCATTGGAACCCGCTGCGTCGAGCAACGCAGGGAGGTCGTTCTCCCCACGTAGCGGCGGCGTCTCGTAACGGGCGATCACGCCCTGGTGGCGCGCTTCACCACCGAGCTTCTCGAGTTGCTCCTTGCCCACCGGCTTCACCGGCAAGCCGAGCTTGCGCGCCTGCGCGGCGATCTCGTTCACGCGCGCGTTCTTCGAATTCTGCTCGATCAATACTTCACGGACACGATCCGGATCGTTGGCTAGCGCGCCTTCGACCGGATTGATGCCAACGATCCACGACTCGCTCATGCTTGCGGCTTGCTCCTGGGTCTACGTCGTGCGCTCTTGGCCGCGGTCTTCGCGGGTGCGCTCTTCACCGGCGCCGGCTTGGCCGCCGTCTTGGTTGCGGCTTGCTTCGCGGCGGGTTGGGGGCTCTTCGTTCCACGCCCCTTCGCCACGTCGTTGCGCGGCGCATCGCCCTTCCTGGACGCCGGCCTCTCGCTCTCCGCGCCCTGCCGACCCCTCGACCGATTCCCACCACCAGAACGAGCCCCATCTTTCGACGGCACGACATCCCGCCCCTGGTGGGAAGCGCGCTTGCGCGCGACACCCGCACCCTCGATCTCACCAACCGCCTGACGAGCAGGCCGCGCATGATGTTCCGCCACCGGCTCGGCAGCGACCGGCGCCTTCGTCTTCTTCCCGAAGATCCGCCCCACTGCCTTCTTCGCGGCACGGCCGAACGCCTTCCCGGCCTCCGCCATACCCGAGCGAGACGCCGGCGCGGGTGCGGCGACGACCGGCGGAGGCGGCTTCGGCAATGCAGCCAGACGCGCCACGAGGCGGAAATCGATCTTGCGATCTTCCAGGCTCGCGCGCAGCACCTGCACGCTCACGTAATCGCCGAGGCGATAGCTGGCTCCCGTGCGCTCGCCGGACAGCAAGTGACGGACCGGATCGAACTTGTAGTAATCGTTCGGCAACTGCGAGACATGGACGAGTCCGGACACGCGCGACGCCGCCAGTTCGACGAACAAGCCGAACGACGTGACACCCGTGATCGTGCCGGCGAATTCCTCGCCGACATGCTTCTCCATCCAGGCGCACTTGAAGCGCTCGTCGACATCGCGCTCGGCTTCTTCCGCACGGCGCTCGCGCTGCGAGCAATGCACGGCCATCGAGGCCATCTGGCCTTCGCTGTACGTGTAGTCGGCCGGCTTGCCCTTGGTCAACGCGTAACGGATGGCGCGATGCACGAGCAGGTCGGGATAACGGCGGATCGGCGAGGTGAAGTGCGCGTACGCATCCAGCGCCAGGCCGAAGTGGCCCTGGTTCTCCGGGTGGTACACGGCCATGCTCTGCGCGCGCAGGAGCACCGACTGGATCAGTTCCGCTTCGGGACGATCGTGCACCTTCTTGAGCAAGGCGGAGAAGTCGGCGGGCGTGACCTCGTCGGCCGGCGGCATCTTCAGCTTGAACTCGCGCAGGAACTGCAGGAGATCGTCGTACTTCTCGGCCGGCGGCGGCGCGTGCACGCGGTAGAGAGCTGGAATCTTCCGCTTCGACAGATACCTTGCCGCCTGCACGTTCGCGGCGATCATGCATTCCTCGATGAGCTTATGCGCATCGTTGCGATCGCTCGCCCCCATGGAGACGACATCGCCCGAGGGAGCCAGCCGGAACTTCACTTCCGGTGTCTCGAAGTCGATGGCGCCGCGACGCTTGCGCGCCTTCGCCATCGCCTTATAGAGACGATGCAGGGTTTCGACCTGCGGAAGGACATCGGCGATTTCATCGCGCACATCGGCGTTGCGCTCGCCCACGGCCTGCCACACCTTGTTATAGGTGAGCCGCGCATGCGAATACATCACCGCGTCGTAGAACTTCGACCGGACCACCTCGCCTTCCTCGTCGATCTCCATGTCGCAGACCATGCACAGGCGGTCGACCTTGGGATTGAGCGAGCAGATGCCGTTGGACAAAGTCTCCGGCAACATCGGCACGACGAATCCGGGGAAATAGGTGGAGGTGCTGCGGTCGTACGCTTCGACGTCGAGCGGCGTGCCCACGGGCACGTAGTGCGACACGTCGGCGATGGCGACGATCAGGCGGAAACCGCCGCCCTTCAGCGCTTCGGCATAGACGGCGTCGTCGAAGTCGCGGGCGTCCTCGCCGTCGATCGTGACCAGCGGCAGCTTGCGGATATCGACGCGGCCCTTGCGCTCCTCGGCGGTGACCTTGGGCTCCACTTCCTCCGCCTGGCGGACGACCTGGGCCGGCCATTCATGCGGCAGGTCGTGGCTGGCGATCGCCATTTCCACCACCAGCGAGGGCTGGAGGCGCTCGCCCAGCACGGCACGGATCGTGCCCATGGGGCCGCGGTGCGGTGTCGGGGGGTCGGTAATCTCGACCACCACGATCTCACCGGAGCGGGCACCGGCATCGCGGCCGGCGGGGATCATGATGTTCTGGTGCAGTCGGCGGTCGTCCGGCTCGACCAGGGTCACGCCGTTCTCGACGACGACCCGGCCGACGAGGCGCGGCGAACGCCGCTCCAGCACTTCCACGATGGCGCCCTGGCGGCGGCCACGGCGGTCGATGCCGACCACGCTGGCAAGCACGCGGTCGCCGTGCAGCACGCTGCGCATCTGCGACGGCGAGAGATAGAGGTCTTCCCCACCCTCGTCCGGACGCAGGAAGCCGTAGCCCTCGGCATTGGCGATGACCCGGCCGGGAATCAGGCTGAGCTTCTCCGCCGGGGCATAGCTGCCGCGGCGGTTCCGCAGCAGCTGGCCGTCGCGGACCATGGCGCCCAGGCGACGGTCCAGCGCGTTGATCTCGTAATCGGTGAACAGGCGGAGGGAACGGGCGATATCTTCGGCCATCAGCAATTCGCCGCGATCCTCCAGCAGGGCCAGGATGGCCTCGCGGCTGGGGATCGGCTGGTCGTAGCGCTGGGCCTCGCGGTCGGCATGGGGATCGACCACGGCCGGCCTGGCCTTGGGTTTACGGGGGCCGCGGTCGGCTCCCGAACCTTTCTGTTTCTTCGTCACGTAAGGACCTTTGAAGGGGGACGTGGAATAGTTTCACATCCGGGGTGCAAAATCGTTGACAAGTTTCCTCGACCTACCTAATCTACGCGGCTCACGGGACAGCGAAGCTGTTTCGAGACACCTGCCCAGGTGGCGGAATTGGTAGACGCACTAGTTTCAGGTACTAGCGGGTAAAACCGTGGAGGTTCGAGTCCTCTCTTGGGCACCAATTATAGACGAAGCCCCGCAGCGATGCGGGGCTTCGTTGTTTCCGGGGTTCAGAAACGATGCGCGATGTTTTCGGCGCCTCTCAAGAACCGGCAGCCTCTCTCACCAAAAGCACGGTCTTGCCGCGCCGCGCACGGCTTTCCGCTTCCTCGAACGCCTTGCGCGCATCGGATAACGGATAGGTGCGATCGATCTGCACGGCGATGCGGCCATCGGCCACCCGCGCGACGATCTCGGCCAACTGCGCCGGATCGGGTTTGACGATGAACCAGTGAGCCTCGATCCCCAGGGCCGCGGCGCGTTCCGGCGATGGCGCGTCTTCCGCCTCGCCGGAGATCGTGACCAGCCGGCCGCCCCGGCCGAGGAACGACCAGCTCCGTTCGAGCAAGTCATGACCCACCGTGTCGAATACGACATCCACCGGCCCCGCGACATCCTCGAAACGTTCCGACGCCGTATCGATCGCATGGTCGGCACCAAGCTTCCTGCAAAGTGCCACGGCGTCGTGGCCGCGCGCGGTGGCGACCACGCGCGCACCGGCGTCCTTCGCTATCTGGATCGCGAACGTACCCACCGCCCCCGCACCACCATGGATGAGTACCGTTTCGCCTTTCTTCAAACGGGCGAAGTCGAACAGCGCCTGCCATGCCGTCAGCGCGCCGATGGGAAGCGTGCACGCATCGACGGCGCTCACGTTGTCGGGCAGGTGTGTCATTTCACCGGGCAGCACGCTGGCCTGTTCCGCCGCCGCGCCGTTGCGCCAGAAGTCGATCAGGCCCACCACCCTGTCTCCCGTCGAAAAACCAGATGTGGCCGATCCGGTAACAGCGACGCGGCCGGCGAATTCGTGACCGATGATGACGGGTGATGCACGCTGCGACCCGTCAGGCAGGGGCAGTGTTCCGTTCGTCGCCCACGTCGGCTCCGCGAACGTGAGGCCCACCGCTTCCACGTCGACCACGATGCGATCGTCCTGCGGCACCGGTGCATCCGTGTCGCCCACGCTGACCGAAAGGTCGCCGCTTCGGGGGTTGGTGATCCAAGCCGCTTTCATGATGTGCCTCGCTTGCCCGCATCGGCAGGCGGCTCCACGTCACCTGACGAGGCCCCGCGTCGTCGCCGCAACTCCGTGACCGGCAGTCCATGCCAACCCCAGTTCTCCAGTTCGACCTCTTCGATGATGACGAAGGTGCTATCCATCGGCTTGCCCATCACCTCGAGCAGAAGCCGGCTGACGCCTTCGATGAGGGCCGCCTTCTGTTCGGGCGTCGTGCTCGTGGCGCCCGGCGCCGTACCCTCGCGTGTCACCTGGATCGTTACGATCGGCATCGTTTTCCCTCCTACCAGTGCCCGGCATGCTGTCCGCCATCGACGTGCAGGGTTTCTCCCGTCACGAAGTGCGCGCGTTCGAGATAGAGGATAGCCTCGACGACGTCCTCGATCTCGCCGAGGCGCCCCATTGGGTGGAGTCCCGCAAGGAAATCCAGTGTTTCCGGTGCATGCATGGGCGTGCGGACGACGCCCGGCGCGACGGCGTTCACACGCACGCCCTTCTTCGCGTACTCGATAGCCAGCGAACGCGTGATCGCGTCCAGCCCGCCTTTCGTCAGCGAGGCGAGCCCGGCCGCGACTTCAACCAACGGCTGGTCGACCAGGGTGGTGGTGATCTGGACGATGTGCCCGTAACCCTGCATGAGCATCTGCTGGGCGACGAACTGGGTGACGTGGAAAAAGCCGCCCAGGTTCACGTCGACGGTCTGGCGGAAGTCTTCTTCCGTGTATTCGATAAAGGGCTTGCCAACGAAGATGCCCGCGTTGTTGACGAGCGTGTCGATGCGGCCGAAACGCTCGACCGCCGTCGTGGCGACTTCGGCCGCCACGTTGCGGTCGCCTATATCGCCGGCGACCGTGACCACCTCTTCCCGGTCGGATGGCCGGATGTTCCGGGAATTCGCGATCACCGCGTAACCGAGGCCGCGATAGGCATTCACGATGCCGGCACCGATGCCTTGCGAGGCCCCCGTGACGATGGCGACTTTCCTGTTCATGGTCCGGACCTCTTCGAAGCGCGAACCCCCTCAGCCTAGCGCGGCCTCCCGCCCCGCCGATTGGCGAAACCTGTGGCGGCGGGGTCCGTTCGCGCAAGCGGCGGGGAATTCCCCGCCGCCGGACGGCTTTCGCCTCTACAGCCCCTGCCGAAGCACTTCGACGCGCCAGCGCTGGTCGTCGCTGACCCTTACGAACGAAGCCCATTCCGGACCGATTTCCACCGGTCGACTGCCCAGCGGCGCAGGCTGGACATCGATGCCCGGACGCGGTGAATTGGGATAGTTCGTCCACGGTTCGAGGGGAGAACCATAAGGATTCACCGGATAATCCTGGAAGCGTCCCGCCGGTGCGTGATAACGCACCGCACCGCCTTCGACATAGAGACGGTAGTTGCCGTGGTCCACCAGCGAGTGGAGGCGATCGGCCCGCCATTGCCATTGCTTCTCGTAGGTGATGTTTTCGCAGGTATCCGTGATCACGCTCCGGGTGGTGGGCTGTACGGACAGGCAGCGGAGCGAGCCCCGGTTGACGTAGCGGCTGGACGCATCCAATCCCCACATCTGTCGCCGGTCGGCCGCGTTGCAGGTGGCCAGGCCCACGCTACCCTGGTTGTCGCGCAGGCAAGCACCCGAACCGGTGCCACTGCGGATCAGTACCGTGATCTCCGCGGAAAGGTACGGGTCGGACATGTCCAGCACGAAGTCGGCGAGCACGGACCGTGTATCCACACCCTTCTCGTGGCGGATATCGGTACGCTGCCACCACCACTCTTTCCGGTCGAGGTCGTAGCCTCCGGAGACGGTCACCTTGGCCATGCCCTCGTAGTCGCCGGGGAGCTTCCATTCCGATAGCGTGTTGAAGGCCGCCGCACGCATCATGGGCGTCATCTTTTCCTCGGTCAGCTGGGGCATGCCGGCACCCCAACGCTTGATGAGGACATTCTCCAATTTTGGCGCGATCAAGGCTTCCCATGACACCGACCCGGGTCCACTGGGAGCGGCCAGCATCGAGTAATCGTGAAACGTCATGCTGAGGCTCGTTTGCCACTTGTGCTCATAACCGAAGGAAAGGTTGAACGGGACCTTCGAAGCGAGCACGTCGTCGGGCTTGCCTGTCGAACTCAGCTCCGTGCCGGTGGAACCGCCGACGGTGAAACCGCGACTTTCCGTGTCGACCTGCGTGTATTCGGTGCGGCCGTCCGTCACGGGAAAATGATCCATGTAGGTCGGCGTGGCACCATCCATGACCAAGCTGTGCTGAAGGCGGTATTTCAACGGCAGGTAGGCCCCCCACAGGTTCTTCCCAGTCCGGCCGCCATCGACGATACCCGCGCGTTTCGGCTTGATCGAAACCTTCGATGTGAGGGTGACGAGCTTGGCATCGGTCGAGCGGGTACGGCTACGCATCACGTCGATGCCGGTCACGCCCAGTATCTCGCCCGAGGAATCGACGAAGTTGACGTCGAAATGTCGCGCGGGCAGCACCGCCGCACCCTCGACCGCGTCCAGCGCCGACAAGCGGTACTGTCCGCCCTCGACCGGATCGGGCCGCTGCGACACACGGGTCATCATCGCCGACAGAAGATCCGCCACGTCCGCCACCTGCCCTTCCGGCGCGGCGAATACCTCCACCCCTCCATCCGCGTTCCGGCGGAACAAGGCGTCACCGCCGGTCGGTGCGATACCGAACAGCGGCGTGACCAGGGAAGGAGTCGCTGGCGCCTGCTCGTCGCGCTGCAACAGGACGGGGACGCCAGCATCGAACAATCGCTTCAACGACGCGGCCTGGTCCCCGGCGAGTGGAAGGACATCCGTGCCCAGGATGGCCAGGACGTCGCCGGGCGGCAGGGACGACAACCAGTCGATATCGTCCGGTAGAAGGCCGGCGGCGGACATCGTCGCCGCGCTCCGGTTGTCCGGCCGCGAAGGGCCCGCTGGCGAACCGAAAACCAGCAACGTGGCTGGCGGTGACAAGGCGACACTTCCGCCCGTGTCCTTGGTGGCGGAGGTGGCAAGCCGGTTCGAGACCTTCGTCAGGTCGGATGCGACCGAGGGAAACGTCAGGCCGAAACCGATGGCCAACGTGAGGGAACGGATAGCAAGAGTGGGGATTCTCATGGGGGACCTCCTTGTGCGTAGTCCGGTTTCGACGTTAGTCCCGTCTGGCGGCCGTCCAGTGAGAGCATTCTCACTCCAGGCCACCCGACCAACAGGACGAAACGCGCACTTACCCACCGTTGTCTCCACGATGAGCGAAGATGGCGACACGGCTACGCCGCGACGGCAGGCACTTCCGTGCGAATCGCCGCCGAAACCGACAGGAACACCGGGCACCGCCTACGCCGGCCCGGGATGCCTGCCCGTTTCCTCCCGGCCTCATCCACGGCAGCCCCTCTTCCGGCCCTCCACCCCTGTATAATCGGCCAGGTAATGCACGGTGGGAGAAGCGGAAGGACCCGCTGCCGAAGGCGCAACGCCCGTAATCGCTCAGGCCCCAAAACCACCGCGCGGTCATCACTCTGGAGAGACCGGTTCGATCCGGCGCCGAAGGTGCAAGAGGCTTCCGCCTCCAAACTCTCAGGCAAAAGGACAGAGGGGCGCCCCACGTGCCGGCACGGCGCGTTATTTCGGATGCCTCCAAGCCCATGAGCCATAAAACCTCTCCTTCGCTGCGCGACCTCGAGAACCACGGCGCCTTCATCGAGCGCCACATCGGCCCCAACGACACCGAGATCACCGAGATGCTGCGCGTGGTCGGCCACGACACGCTCGACACGCTCACCGACGCCATCGTCCCCGGCTCGATCAAATCTCCCGCTCCGCTCGCCCTGCCCGCCGCGGTCACCGAGGAAGAGGCGCTGGCGAAGATCCGCGCGATCGCCGACCGCAACACCGTCTTCCGCAGCTTCATCGGCCAGGGCTACTACGGCACGCTCACGCCGAACGTGATCCTGCGCAACGTGCTGGAGAACCCGGCGTGGTACACGGCGTACACGCCGTACCAGGCGGAAATCTCGCAGGGCCGCATGGAGGCCCTGATCAACTTCCAGACGATGGTCGCCGACCTCACCGGCATGGACATCTCGAACGCGTCCCTGCTCGACGAAGGCACCGCCGCGGCCGAGGCCATGGCGCTGGCCAAGCGCTCGGCCAAGTCGAAGTCGAACGTGTTCTTCGTGTCCAGGGACGTGCATCCGCAGACGCTCGAAGTGCTGCGCACCCGTGCCGACGGCATCGGCATCGAACTGCACGTGGGCGACGACAGCGAAGGCGCCACGGTGGACAGCTTCGGCGTGCTGCTGCAGTACCCGAACACCTTCGGCCGCATCAACGACTACAAGGCCCTGGCCGACGCGACGCACGCGCGTGGCGGCGTCGTCTGCGTCGCCACCGACCTGCTCGCGCTCACCCTGATCGCCGCGCCGGGCAGCTGGGGCGCGGACATCGTGGTGGGCAACACGCAGCGCTTCGGCGTGCCCTATGGCTTTGGTGGCCCGCACGCGGCCTACCTCGCCTGCCGCGACGCCTATAAGCGCTCGATGCCGGGCCGCCTGATCGGCGTCTCCGTGGATACCGAGGGCAAGCCGGCCTACCGTCTCACCTTGCAGACGCGCGAGCAGCACATCCGTCGCGAGAAGGCCACGTCCAACATCTGCACCGCGCAGGTGCTGCTCGCCGTGATGGCCAGCATGTACGCCGTGTACCACGGTCCGGAGGGCCTGGTCCGCATCGCGCGCCGCACGCACCGCCTCGCGGCGATCCTCGCCGTCGCGTTGCGCAAGGCCGGTGTCGCCGTCGGCGACGACTTCTTCGACACGCTGCACATCACCGGCGTGGACGCCAAGGCGATCCACGCGAAGGCCACGGCCGCGGGCATCAACCTGCGCGCCATCGACGCGTCGAGCGTCGGCATCAGCCTCGACGAGACCACCACGCGTGCCGATGTCGTCGCGCTCGCCGGTGTCTTCGGCGCCAGCCTCGGCGACATCGACGCGCTCGACGCCGAAGTCCACGACGCCCTGCCGAAGGCCCTGCTGCGTGACGTCGACTTCCTCCAGCATCCGGTCTTCAATACGCACCACAGCGAACACGAACTGCTGCGTTACCTGCGTGGCCTGGCCGACAAGGATCTCGCGCTCGACCGCACGATGATCCCGCTGGGCTCGTGCACCATGAAGCTCAACGCCACCGCCGAGATGATCCCGGTGACGTGGCCCGAGTTCGCGAACATCCATCCGCTGGCCCCGGCCGACCAGGCGCAGGGCTACAAGCAGCTGATCGACGAACTGGAAGCGATGCTGGTGGAATGTACCGGCTACGATGCCGTCAGCCTGCAGCCGAACTCCGGTGCGCAAGGCGAATACGCCGGCCTGCTCGCCATCCGCGCCTACCATCGCTCGCGCGGTGAAGGCCATCGCGACATCTGCCTCATTCCGGAATCGGCACACGGCACCAATCCGGCGTCGGCCCAGATGTGCGGCATGACCGTCGTGGTCACCCGCTGCGACGCGAACGGCAACGTCGACGTCGACGACATCCGCGAGAAGGCCGAGAAGTACGCCGACCGCCTCGCCGCGATCATGATCACCTACCCCTCCACGCACGGCGTGTTCGAGGAAGACGTGGTCGCCATCTGCGAAGCCGTGCACAAGCATGGTGGCCAGGTCTACACCGACGGCGCCAACATGAACGCCCTGGTCGGCGTGGCCAAGCCGGGCAAGTGGGGTTCGGACGTCTCGCACCTCAACCTGCACAAGACCTTCTGCATCCCCCACGGCGGTGGCGGCCCGGGCGTCGGCCCGTGCGCGGTCAAGTCGCATCTCGCCCCGTTCCTTCCGCGCGCCTTCGGCGGCGAGGGTGATGTCGGCATGGTCAGCGCGGCCACGTTCGGTTCCGCGTCGATCCTTCCGATCTCCTGGATGTACATCACGCTGATGGGCACGGAAGGCCTGCGCAAGGCGACCCAGGTGGCCCTGCTCAACGCCAACTACATCGCCAAGCGCCTCGCGCCGCACTTCAAGACGCTGTACACGGGCCGCAACGGCCTGGTGGCGCACGAGTGCATCCTCGACCTGCGCCCGCTCAAGGACGCCACCGGCGTCGGTGCGGAAGACGTCGCCAAGCGCCTGATCGACTTCGGTTTCCATGCCCCGACCCTGAGCTTCCCGGTGGCCGGCACCTTGATGGTGGAGCCGACCGAAAGCGAATCCCAGCACGAGCTCGACCGCTTCATCGACGCCATGATCCAGATCCGCGACGAGATCCGCGCGGTGGAGGACGGGCGCCTGGACCGCGAGGACAATCCCCTGCGCAACGCCCCGCACACGGCCACCATGGTCACGGGCAGCGAGTGGACCCACGCCTATCCGCGGGAACTTGCGGCCTTCCCGCTGCCGTCGCTGAAGCTGTCGAAGTACTGGCCGCCGGTGTCGCGCGTGGACAACGTCTATGGTGACAAGAACGTGATGTGCGCCTGCATCCCGATCGACGCGTACAAGGAAGACGTGGAGGCGTGAAACCGCCTCCTTGGGGAGCCGGCTTTGCCCTAAACTGCGCTCCTGGCGCCGCCCGGTTCGGGCGGCGCGATCTTCCAAGGTGAACACATGACCCAGGAAACGCCGCGCGACGATAGCCTGCTAGGCCTGCTGAGGGGTGTCGAGGACTTCAGCCACAAGGTCTTCCCCGAACGACAGCACCTGTTCGACGAACTGGCCGAAGGCCAGAGCCCGCATACCCTGTTCATCACCTGCGCCGATTCCCGCGTGGTGCCGGAGATGATCACACAGACCCAGCCCGGCGAACTCTTCGTCTGCCGCAACATCGGCAACATCGTGCCCGGTTATGGCGAGATGCTCGGTGGCGTGTCCGCCGTGGTCGAATTCGCCGTGATGGTGCTCGGCGTGCGCCACATCGTGATTTGCGGCCACACCGATTGCGGCGCCATGAAGGGCCTGCTCAACCCGGAATCCACGAAGGACCTGCCCACGGTCGAGGCATGGCTGCGCAATGCGCAGGCGGCCAAGAGCGCCGTCTTCGCGCGCAAGCTCGAAGGCGCCGACGCCATGCTGGCGCTGATCGAGGAAAACGTACGCCTGCAGCTCACCCACGTGCGCACGCACCCGGCGGTGGCCGCTGCCATGGCCAACGATGCGATCACGCTGCAAGGCTGGGTCTACGACATCGGCGACGGCACCATCTCGATACTCGACGAGGCGGCCAACCGCTTCCTCCCCCTGTCCGAAGCGATCAAGCGAGAGCACGGCGCGTGATCCTCCCGGGGCGGGCCCATCTCGGGCACATCCTGCGTTACGTCGGACGGCCGCTCATCTGGCTGCTGGCCTGGGATATCGCAGTCACCGCCCTGTGGTATTTCATGCACCCTCGCTGGACGGCGGAATTCCCCGCCCTGCCCCTCACCCTCCTCGGCTCCGCCGTGGCGGTCTACCTCAGCTTCCGCAACACCACCGCCTATGCGCGCTGGTGGGAGGCGCGGACGCTCTGGGGTGCGATGGTCAATGCCTCGCGGACACTGGGCCGCGAGGCGGTCACGTTGCTTGCCGACCGGACGGCCGCCGAGACCGTGGTGCACCGGCAGATCGCCTATGTGCACGCGCTGCGCCTGCACCTGCGCCGGCAAGCCCCATGGGATGAACTGGGCGCACGTCTTCCGGCCGAGGAAGTCGTCGCGTTGCGCGGTGTCGCCAACGTGCCGAACGCCATCCACGCGCGCACGGCGGCATTGATCGGCGAAGCGCGTCCCGAGCCCATCCTGCTCGCGGCCATCGCACGCACCTTGTCCGATATTTCCAATGCGCAAGGCGGCATGGAACGGATCAAGAACACGCCGTTGCCGCAGCAGTACGCCACGTATCCAGCCATCTTCACGCACGGATTCTGCCTGCTCCTTCCGCTGGGGCTGGTCGAGACACTGGGCCTGTATACGCCGCTCGGTTCCACCGTCGCCGGCTTCCTGTTCCTGGCCCTCCTGCAGATCGGCAACGACATGCAGAACCCCTTCGAGAACCTCGAAGACGACGTGCCGCTGACGACCCTCACTCGGGGCATCGAGATCGACCTGCGCGACTCCCTCGGCGAAGCGCATGGCCTGGAACCGGTGAAGCCGGTCGACGGCATCCTCTGGTAAATCGCCTCGAAGCATGACCGTTGGCACGGGACAACCGTGCCGCCGAGCGATTTCAATCGAGATAAATCCCGGCTTCACGGAGGTCCTCCCTTGCGCGCCTTTCGTCCGATCGTCCTCGCCGCCGCCCTTGTGCCCGCCTTGGCCGGCGCCGCTTCCGGGCCAGCCGCCCTGGTGAACCCGCTGATCGGCACCACGAACGGAGGGAATGTCTTCCCGGGTGCGGTGGTTCCGTTCGGCATGCTGCAGTTCAGTCCGGAAGCCTCGCCCCTGCCGGGAAAGAAGGCGCCCATCGCGGCACCCGGCGGCTACGAATATCGCGCCGATGCCATCCGTGGCTTCAGCCTCACCAATGTCGAAGGCTGGGGTTGCGCGGGTGGCTCGGGCGACGTACCGATCATGCCGGTGACGGACGAGATCACCGTGTCCCCGTCGACGGACTTCCGCCATGCGTACGCATCGAAGTTCTCGCACGCGAACGAAACGGCGAAGGCCGGCCACTACCATGTGGCGCTCGATAACGGCGTCGCCGTGGACCTGACCGCCGCACTGCATTCGGGCGCGGCGCGCTTCGCCTTCCCCGCCGGCAAGCCGGCGAACGTACTGGTACGCGCTTCCGATTCCGAAGCCGGCTCCGAGAAGGCGAGCGTCACCGTCGACAAGGCCGCAACGCGCGTCACGGGCGAAGTGACCAGCGGCAACTTCTGTGGCTACATCAACGAGGCCGACCGGCGCAGCTACTACACGCTCTACTTCGTCGCCGAATTCGACCAGCCGTTCGCCTACACCGGCACCTGGCAAGACACGGGCGTGCAGAAGGGTGGCATGCACGCGGAAGGCGGTACCGGCTACGGCGAAAAGGGGTTCCCGGCAACGGGCAAGGGCTCCGGCGCATGGGTCGGGTTCGCCAAGGGAGCCGGCGCGGTGAACGTTCGCGTCGGCATCTCGTACGTCAGCCTCGCCAATGCGCAGGCCAACCTCGATGCCGAGAATCCGAAGGGCACGACGTTCGAAGCCCTGCGCGACAAGGCCGTCGACGCCTGGAACGCCCGGCTCTCGCATATCGACATCGAAGGCGGTACGCCGGACCAGCGCACGGTGTTCTACACCGCGCTGTATCACGCACTGATGCATCCCAATGTCTTCAGCGACGTCAACGGCGAGTACCGCGGCTTCGACAACGCGGTGCATCGCGTCACCGGCAGCCAGAAGGCGCAGTACGCCAACTTCTCCGGCTGGGATGTCTACCGCTCGCAGTTGCCGCTGGTGGCGTGGCTGGAACCGAAGACCGCGAGCGACATCGCGCAGAGCCTCTATAACCAGGCGCGGCAGAATAACGGCGTGTGGGATCGCTGGACGCACAACAACGGCGGCACGCATGTGATGAACGGCGATCCGTCCGCCGCGGCGATCGCGGGCATGTACGCCTTTGGCGCACGCGACTTCGACGTCAAGGGCGCACTCGCTTCACTGGTGCACGCCGCTGACAACCCGACCGCTCTCGATACCTCGCACGACGGCTGCGAAGTCGAGTGCGTGGGCCAACGCCCCGGGCTCGATGCCTGGTTGAAGCTGCACTACATCCCGGTCGGCGCACCCGCCTGGGGACCTGCCGCCGATACGCTGGAAACCGTCGCCGCCGAATTCGGCATCAGCGCGCTCGCCGGGCGCCTCGGCGACACCGCCACCGCCGCCCGCTTCCTCGAACGCGCGCAGTACTGGCGCAACCTGTTCGATCCGAAGGCGACACCGGAAGGCGGCTACATTCGCAACCGCAACGCCGATGGCAGTTGGGCACTGGTGAAGGACGACGACAAGGAAGCTCCGCACGCGTTCACACCGTCCACGGAAGACGGCTTCGTCGAAGGCAGCGCCGCGCAGTACGTGTGGATGGTGCCCTTCAACGTCGGTGGCCTGTTCGACGCCATGGGTGGCCGGGACAAGGCGCGCAAGCGGCTCGACGCCTTTTTCTACCAACCCGACGGCAGCTTCGCCGTGACCAAGTCGGGGCCGCTGCACGCCGAGCTGGATAACGAGCCGTCCATCGGCACGCCCTGGCTCTACAACTACGCCGGACAGCCGTGGAAGACGCAGGAACTCGTCCGCCGCGTGCTCGACACGATCTGGCTCAATGCGCCCAATGGCATTCCCGGCAACGACGATCTCGGCGAGATGTCCTCCTGGTATGTGTTCGCCGCGCTCGGCGTGTATCCATCGATTCCGGGCCGTGCGGAAATGGTGATAGGCAGCCCGCTGTTCACTCGTGCCGTCGTGCATCGTGAGAACGGCGACGTGACGATCGACGCGCCGGACGCAGGCATGGGCAAACCGTATGTCACCGCGCTCAAAGTGAATGGCAAATCGTCCACCCGTGCATGGCTCCCGGAGTCGTTCGCGCTGAAGGGCGGCAAACTGGAATTCGACCTGTCGGACAAACCGAACATCTCATGGGCGACAAAGCCCGAGGACGCTCCACCCTCCTTCGACAAACACTGACCCCCTGTTTGCAGGAGCCGCTTCATTTTGTGGGAGCCGCTTCAGCGGCGATGGGTGCTTGCGGCAAGCTCGCCCGCTGCCGCGGGATCGCCGCTGAAGCGGCTCCCACAACCGCGGCTCCCACAACCGCGGGGCTCCCACAACCGCGGTTTCCCACAACTGCAGCTTCTGCAACTGAAGCAGCTCCACACAGGAGGCCGCATCTCAAGTCGAGGTGCGGGCTCTTCGGTTAGAGCTCGCCCCGCCGCAGGCGCAACGCATTACCCACCACCGACACCGAACTCAAACTCATCGCCAGCGCGGCGATCATCGGCGACAACGTCACCCCAAGCAGCGGATACAACACGCCCGCCGCCACCGGCACGCCCACGGCGTTGTAGATGAACGCGAAGAACAGGTTTTGCCGGATGTTCTTCACGGTCGCTTCCGACAAGGCCCTCGCCCTCGCGATACCGGCGAGGTCGCCTTTCAGCAGCGTTACCGAGGCGCTCTGGATCGCGATGTCGCTGCCGTTGCCCATGCCGATGCCGATGTCCGCGGCGGCCAGCGCGGGTGCGTCGTTCACGCCGTCGCCCGCCATCGCCACCTTCGAGCCCTTCGCCTTGAGCGCGGAAACGAGATGGGCCTTGTCCTCCGGCGACGCACCCGCATGCACCTCGTCGATCGGCAATGACGAGGCGACGGCTTTCGCCGTGACCTCGTTGTCGCCGGTCAACATCACCAGTCGTACGCCCGCCGCATGCAAGGCATCCAGTGCGGGCTTCGTCGAGGGCTTGACCGCATCGGCAAGCGACAGCAGTGCTGCCAGACGGCCGTCGACGGCGAGGAACATCACCGTGGCGCCTTTCGCACGGGCCTTCGCGGCCGCTTCGTGCGCGGCACTGGCATCCACGCGTTCGTCTTCCATCAAGCGCGCGTTGCCGATCGCGACATCGTGGCCGTTCACACGTCCACTCACACCGCGGCCCACCGCCACCTGGAATCCGGAAACCGCGGGGATCTCCAACCCTTCGCCTTCGGCGGCGGCGACGATCGCGGCCGCCAGCGGGTGCTCGCTGGGACGTTCCAGCGCCGCCGCAAGAGCCAGTGCCTCCGCGCGATCGGGGCCGAAGCTGCGCAGTTCGGTCAACACCGGCTTGCCTTCCGTCAGCGTGCCGGTCTTGTCGAACACCAGCGTGTCGATCTCGCGCAAGGTCTCGATCGCCGCGGCGTCACGGAACAGCACGCCCGCCTGGGCTCCGCGGCCACTGGCCACCATGATCGACATCGGTGTCGCCAGGCCCAGGGCGCAGGGACACGCGATGATAAGCACCGATACCGCCGCCACCAGCGCATGCGCCAGTGAAGGCTGTGGACCCACGGCCCACCAGACGGCGAAGGCGAGCACCGCGACGATCACTACCGTGGGCACGAACCACGCGGCGACCTTGTCGGCGACGCGCTGCAAGGGTGCGCGCGAACGCTGCGCCTCGGCCACCATCGCGACGATGCGCGAAAGCACCGTGTCCGCCCCTACATGATCCACCCGGATCGTCAATGCACCGTGCTGGTTCTGCGTGCCGGCGGTGACCTTGTCGTGCACGCGTTTCGCCACCGGCATCGCTTCACCAGTGAGCATGGATTCGTCGACATGGCTCTCACCATCCACCACGCTGCCGTCCGCCGGAACCTTTTCGCCCGGCCGCACGCGAACCTTGTCGCCGACACGCAGGGTGTCCAGAGGGACGTCTTGCTCGCGGCCATCGTCGGCCACCCGGCGGGCGGTTTTCGGTACCAGGCCGAGCAAGCCACGCAAGGCTTCTCCGGTCTGCCGGCGTGCGCGAAGTTCCAGGAAATCGCCCAGTGTCACCAGCGTGACGATCACCGCGGCCGATTCGAAGTACACGTCCACCATGCCGTGCGCATTGCGCATGGCGGGCGGAAACAGCGATGGAAAGAGGAAGGCGACTGCGCTGTACAGCCACGCCACGCCCGTTCCCAGCGCGATCAACGTGTACATGTTCGGCGACCACGGCATGAGCGAACGCCAACCGCGAGCGAAGAACGGCGCGCCGCCCCACAACACCACCACGGTCGCCAGCAAGGCTTCGCCCCAGCGCGCCAACGACGACCAGGGCTCGGGCCACATCGTGCCGAAGAGGTGTGGCCCCATCGCGACGAGGAACACGGGAACCGTCAAGGCCACCAGCAACGCCAGGCGGCGGCCGAGAGAACGGACTTCACCGTCGTCCTCGTCCAGCGTCGGCATCGCCGGTTCCAACGCCATGCCGCACTTCGGGCAGGAACCCGGGCCGACCTGGCGTATCTCCGGATGCATCGGGCAGGTGTAGATGGTGCCCGCTGGCGTCGCCGGTTCGGGCTCCTTCGGGCCAAGGTACTTGCCCGGCTCGGCAATGAACCGCTCGCGGCACCGCGCGCCGCAGAAGTGATAATCATGGCCTTCATGTGTGGCGTGGTGCGGCGTGGTCGCCGGGTCCACCGTCATGCCGCACACCGGGTCCTTCACCGGGCCGGCCTGGCTGCCGGCGTCGTGTCCACAGCAGCCGCGGCTCATGCGTTCGGCTCCGCCAGCGCCTTGAGGATCGGGCAATCCTCCGGCGCGCCATGCCCCGGACAGGCCTCCACCAGCTCGGCCAGGCCATCGCGCACACGCTGCAGTTCCGCGATGCGCTCGTCGATCGCCTGCAAGCGCGCCGCGGCGCGTTCGCGCACCCCTTCCACGCCGCCGTGCCGGTCAGCCGACAGGGCCAGCAATTCGCGGATTTCTTCCAGGGTGAAACCCAGGTCCTTGGCCCGGCGGATGAAGCGTAGCCGCGAGACGGCGCTCTGGTCGTACTCGCGATATCCCGAGGGCCGGCGCCGGGGTTCGGGCAGGAGCCCTTCCCGCTCGTAGAACCGGATGGTGTCGATGGCGACGCCCGCGCTTTGCGCGATGCGGCCGATGGTGAGGGCGGTTTGAGTGTTCATGGGCTAAGTCTAGACCCTTGATCAAGGTCTAGAGTCAAGCGCCCGTAAGCGTCACCACTTCCGGGTTGACCAGGACCATCGTGGCGCCAGCGACCTTTATCGTCGGGAGAGGCTCTTGGCAGGGTGCGATTTCTTCAATCAGCCACCCCACACCGACACTACAGTGAGACCGACCATCGCTGTCCTTCCGGGTGCGGACGTGAACACCATCGATCCAAACGATCCCTATGCGCGGACGGCGCAGATCTTTCCACGCCTCGACGAATCCATGATCGACACGGCGCGCCACTACGGCGTCGAGCAGGATTTCCAGGCGGATACGCTTCTCTACGCCCGTGGCGAACGCGCGGTGTGCTTCTTCGTGATCGTGACAGGTACCGTCGAAGTGTTCGATCTTGATGCCTCCGGCCAGCCCGTCGTCTTCGCGACCCATACCCATGGGCAATTCACCGGTGAACTGGACCTCCTGAACCAACGGGAAGTCCTGGTCTACGCGCGCGCCGGTCCCGGGACGCGCGTCATCAAGATCGAGCGCGATGCCCTGAAGCGCATGCTGGCGGCCGAACCGGACATCGCCGAAATCGTCATGCGTGCGTTGATCCTGCGCCGTGTCGGGTTGATCCAGAACGGTACCGGCGGCGTCCTTATCGTGGGCGGTGCGCACGAAGCCGCCACGCTCGCCCTGCAGCGTTTTCTCACCCGCAACGGCTACCCGCACCGCCTCGTCGATACCACCGAGGCCGGCGCCGAAGACCAGGTCCTGGAAGGCATGGGCATGACTGCCGAGCGACTGCCGGTGGTGATCTTTCCCGACCAGACTGCTCTCAGCCGGCCCTCTACCGCCGAACTCGCCGATCGTCTCGGCCTGACCGAAGCGTTCGATGGCTCGCTGGTCTATGACGTTGTGGTGGTTGGCGCCGGTCCATCGGGGCTAGCCGCCGCCGTCTACGCCGCCTCCGAAGGCCTGAACACCATCGTCATCGAGGGCCTGGCCCCGGGTGGTCAGGCCGGCACGTCGTCGCGCATCGAGAACTACCTGGGTTTCCCCACCGGTATCTCAGGCCAGGCCCTGGCGGGACGCGCCCACATCCAAGCGCAGAAATTCGGCGCACGGCTCGCCATCTCGCGTTTCGTCCGTTCCCTCGAATGCGACGAGCACCCGTTTCGCCTGGAACTGGAGGACGGCGAAGAGGTACGCACACATGCGATCGTCGTGGCCACGGGGGCACGCTACCGAAAGCTTTCCGCCGTGAACTACGAGCGCTTCGAAGGCAGTGGCGTGCACTATGCCGCGACGCCGATGGAGGGAAAGCTCTGCCAGGGGCAGGAAGTGATCGTCGTCGGCGGAGGCAATTCGGCGGGACAAGCGGCCGTCTTCCTCTCGCGAACGGCGTCGATGGTCCATCTGCTCGTTCGCGCGGATGGTCTGGCGGCGACGATGTCCAATTACCTCATCGAACGGATCACGCATTCCGCCCGGATCACCCTGCACGTACAAAGCGAGATCGTCCGCCTCGACGGCGACGATCATCTCGAAACGGTGGCGTGCCGTCACCGTGACACCGGCGAGGTCGTCGTGCATCCCGTGAGCAACGTGTTCGTGATGATCGGAGCCGACCCAAACACCGACTGGCTCGGCGATTGCGTGGGCATCGACGCGAAGGGCTTCGTGGAAACCGGCCGGGCTTGCGCCGGCGTGCCCGCGACCTCGCCTTATGCCACCAGCCGCCCCGGCATATTCGCCGTGGGCGACGTCCGCTCAGGGTCGGTGAAACGCGTCGCATCCGGCGTCGGAGAGGGGTCCGCCGTGATCCAGGCCGTGCACGAATACCTCGCGTCGATCCGTCACGACTCCATGCCCGCCGCCGTGCCTGCTTCCCCTACCGTCATGGCCTGAGCCATCGGCCGCGGCAAATACTTTCTTCCTGGAGACACCCATGTTCGTCATCCGCCACGCTTCCGAACGCGGCCACGCCAACCACGGCTGGCTCGATTCGCATCACAGCTTCTCGTTCGCCGACTACCGCGACGAAGACCACGTCCACTTCGGCCCGCTGCGCGTCATCAACGAGGATCGTGTCGCCGCCGGCGCCGGCTTCGGCACGCACTCCCATCGCGACATGGAAATCATCAGCTACGTGCTCGAAGGGGAACTGGCGCACAAGGATTCGATGGGCAATGCCGTCGTGATCCGTCCTGGCGAAGTACAGCGCATGAGCGCCGGCCATGGCGTGACGCATTCGGAGGAAAACAACGCGGTCACCGAGACGCATTTCCTGCAGATATGGATCATCCCCAACCAGCTGAACCTGGCGCCCGGCTACGAACAGAAATTCTTTCCGGATGCGGAAAAGCGCGGCAAATTGCGTCTGGTCGCGAGCCAGTCCGGCGAACACGGATCGGTGACGGTTCACCAGGATGTACGGATCTACGCGGGACTGTTCGGCCCCGATGAAACCGCGCATCACACGATCGATTTCGAGCGCCTGGTGTACGTCCACGTGGTCCGTGGCAGCGTGCATGTGAATGGCCATCCGCTATCCGCGGGCGACGCGGCGAAGATCACCGGCGAGGAACGCGTCGTGTTCTCCGACGGCGTGGACGGCGAGGTGCTGCTGTTCGACATGGGCGAGTTGCAGCCACCTCGCTAGTTCAAGGCCTGCCAGCCATGCTCTAATCGCGCGACCATCCGAGTCAGTCTCAACTGTGAGGCAAGATGCTCGACGATCTCAACGAACTTCGGACATTGCAGCAGGTGCTGGCATCGGGCTCGCTGACAGCCGCCGCGAACGCCATGGGCGTCAGCCTCGCCGTGGTGAGCAAGCGGCTCGCCACGCTGGAGCGGCGCACGGGTGTGCGCCTCGTCAACCGGACGACGCGCCGTCTCTCTCCGACGGAAGAAGGTGCGCGCCTGATGGTCGAGATCGATCGCGTCTTGGAAGCGATCCGCCAGGGCGAAGAACTGTTGGCGACCGGTCGCGACGAACCGGTCGGGACATTACGGGTATCGGCTCCGGTGTCGTTCGGACGCAGGCATGTGGCGCCCATCCTGGGGGAACTCACGCGACGCTATCCGCAACTCGCCATTTCGCTGTCCCTCGATGACAAGATGGTGGATGTCGTGGGTGGCGCGATGGACGTGGCCATCCGCATCGGTGGCGGACTCGTCGACAGCAGCGCCGCCATGCGCAAGATCGCCGACAACTCGCGCATCCTCGTCGCCGCTCCGGCCTACCTGGATCGTCGCGGCCGTCCATCGGCCCCTTCCGACCTGCGTACCCATGACCTGCTGCGTTACGGCGATTCCATCGCGCCCTGGCGTCTGCACGGCCGCGACGGCACGATAGAATCGATTCCGGCACCTGCACGCATGCGCGTCGACAACGGCGATGCCTTGCACGACTGGTGCGTCGCTGGGCTAGGCATCATGTTGAAGTCGACCATCGATGTCGGCCACGACCTCGCGGCGGGGCGTCTGGAACACGTGCTACCCGATTGGAACGGTGGCGACCTGCCCATCGTCGCGCTCTTCCCCGATCGCGCGAACATGACCAGGAAGGCCCGAGTTTTCCTGGAAGCGATGGTGAGTGCGTTCCAAACTCCGGTGAACGCAGGACCGTAAAGCCCTCAGGCGAGCAGACACTAGCCCAAAGCAGCCCTCAGGCTGGCCGCCAACTCTA
The DNA here is from genome assembly GCF_041360655.1 of Luteibacter sp. RCC_6_2. Lineage (NCBI taxonomy): Bacteria > Pseudomonadati > Pseudomonadota > Gammaproteobacteria > Lysobacterales > Rhodanobacteraceae > Luteibacter > Luteibacter sp. RCC_6_2. Next base: position 107,439 of record NZ_JBFUPQ010000006.1, read on the forward strand.
TGCGCTCCTCGGTGGTGTAGGGCACTTTCTGCCCCACACGCAGCCCGTCATTCGAGTAGCGAGGGAAGACATGAAGATGAAAATGCCACACATCCTGATCGCCGGCCGGTCCGTTGTGCTGGCGAGTGGAGATACCTTCACACCGGAAGGTGTCCCGCATAGCGTGCGCTAGGTGACGCGTGGCTCGAAAGAAGTCGCTGCCGAGATTGTCCGGGATGTCGAACACGTTCTCGTAATGGCTCCGAGGCACCACCAGACAGTTGCCTTTTATTCCAGCGTAGTGATGAGTGGGAACGAGAGCGAAAACGTTGGTATCCACCAGGACGACCGCTGCTTCTGGAACTGACGACGGAAGCGTCTCGGCGATACGGCAGAACGGACACTCATATCCGGGAGGGGCATTTTTCATAGGTCTGTGACCGACAGCGCCAAGGTGGGGCGTGTTCCGGATTCTGTGGCGTGCTCCTGCTACCCGTCAAGGAACTGAATCAATGAATCAACCATTAGATGCCAACCCCGGTCGATGGGTATCCTTGCCGCACCTGATGGTCCCGGAGGAATGTCATGCGCCCCAACGCTCAGAACCTGTTGCTCGCCTATTCCGTCGTCATGACGACCGCCATTGGTGTCTCACTCGCGGTAGCCCATGCAAAAAGCCAACCGGCGGAACCTCCCGTATTGACCGTACAGCAGATCAGGATTGTCGAACCGGACGGTACCCTCCGCACCGTCATCAGCAACAAGGCCCGGTTCCCTGACCTGATCATCGGTGGCAAGACTTACAGGCATCCGCGTGATACCGCCGGCACGCTGTTCTTCGATGACGAAGGCAGCGAGATCGGCGGCCTCATTTACGGCGGGAAGATGGGTAAGGACGGTACTTCAAGCAACTCCGGCAGTCTGACCTTCGACAGATATCACCAGGATCAGGTCGTACAGCTGGTCAACGTGGACGATGCTAAAGATCACTATAGCGGCCTCAAGGTGGTCGACCGGTCGGCCAGGCCGTTGGACATCGAGGGATGGACGAACTACAAGGCCATGCCCGAGGGACCGGCGAAACAAGCTGAGGGCAAGCGGCTCGCGCAAGTCGACCCTGCCCCCAACCGGTTATTCGTGGGCCGTGACAACGGTGACGCGATGCTTCAACTCAGCGACGGCCACGGATCGCCACGCCTGAAGATGATCGTCAAGGAGAACGGAGAGACTTCCATCCAGTTCCTGGATGCGGACGGCAAAGTCACGAAGACGATCGATGGAAAGTCGTGATCGAACCTGACTTCAAGATGCATGGCGTTCCCGGAACAACGCGTCATAAAGCACCGGAATAAGCCCGAGCGTGATCAGCGTACCCAACAGCAGCCCGCCAATGAGGGTGATCGCCATGCCGGTCCAGAGGGGGCCGGCGAACAGCATCAATGGAATCAGTCCGACGATGCATGTCAGTTTGGTCATGACGATGGGGCGCAATCGCTTCACCGCCGCCTCGATGACCGCTTCGTGATGATGACGACCTTCCGCGATTTCCGCTTCGATCCTTTCCAGCAGTAACACGGCGTTGTTGACGATGATCCCCGCCAGTGACAGCAGACCGAACGTGGCCATGAAGCCGAACGGATAGCCGCTCACCACGAGCGCAAGGGTGGCTCCGATGAGAATGAAGGGAATGCTCGCGAGGATGATGAAGACCTTGCGGAACGAGTTGAACTGCCAGACGAACAGCAACAGCATGCCGCCGATGGCCAAGGGCATGTAGCGGGTGAGGACGGCATTGGTTTCGGCGGAATCCTCGATTTCGCCTCCGAGCGTGATGGCGTATCCCGGAGGGAGATCGATCCGGCTCACGCTAGGGGCGAGCGTCGCGGCCACTTGTTCGGCGGTCATGGTGGGATTGCGCGCGGTAACGGTGACGGACCTCGTCAGGTTCCGTCGCTGAAGCACGCCTGGCTCGGAGTCCAGCGTGACCATGGCCACGGCCGAGAGCGACACCGGTGCGCCCTGGGCGGGATAGATGAGGGTATCGCCCGGGTCGGTCGCCGGAGCACGTTCGAGACCGTCACCCCGGATCACCACCGGCACGGACGTTCCGTGGTCGTCGATCGCGGTGACCTCGGCTCCGCTGAAGCGCATTTGCAGCGCTTTCATGACGTCATCGCGGGTCAGGCCCGACGCATGAAGCTTTCGTTGATCGATGTCGACACGGTACCGCGGCACGCGCGGACCCCAACTGTCGACGACATCGACCGTGCCCGGCAACGCCCGCAAGGCGGCGGCGACCCTGGCACTGATGTCCCGAAGCTGGGCTTCACCCGGCCCGCTGATCCGGTAGACGGCAGCGCCCGACTCCGTCGACCCCAACGAAAAACGCTTGGGCTCGGCAAACGCCTGCGGATATCTCTGCGACAGATACGACCTGGCGCGCGCGATGACGGTGTCGATGTCCGTGCCCGCTTTCACCGATACGGTGAAGTAGCCGATGTTGGCGCCCGGCAAGGGTGGATTCAGGCCGAGCACGATGCGCGGGCCCCCGTCGGCAACGTATCCGATGCTGCTTTCGATCTCGGGATTGGCTTTCTTGTCCGCCAGCCACACGCTTATCCGTCGTACGGTGTCCAGGGTCTCGCGGGCATCCGTGCCGGTCTGCAAGGTCAGCGGAATCTGGAATTGCAGTCGGTCGGACTTGGGCAGGAAGTCGTAAGGAAGGCGCGAGAGCGTCCAGCTGGCTACGCCCAGGCAAACGAGCATGACACCCAGGTAAAGCGTCTTGTGCGCGAGCACCCAACCGATCGCGCGCCGGTAGGCTCGATAGAAACGCGATTCGTGCTGACTATCCTCCTGTTCGTCGAGATGCACGCGGGCGAAGTAGAAGCACAGCAGCGGGGTCACCGTGAGACCAAGGACCCACGACCCGAGGAGGGTCACCGCCAGCACCACGGCCAGCGAACGCATGTATTCGTTCGTGCTCGTATGGCCGAGAAAAAAGGGAGAGAAGGCGAAGACGATGACCAGGGTCGACACCAGGAGCGGAATCGCCAGCGTGCGTCCGGCCTCGATGCACGCCTGCCGTCGTTCTTCGCCCGCCTTCAACCGTCGCTCGATGTCCTCGGCGATCACGATGCCGTTGTCCACGAGCAAGCCCAGGGCGAGAATGATCGCCGCCATCGACACCATCTGCAGTTCGATGTCGAACATGCGCATGATCAACAGCGAACTCAGGATGGTCAGGGGCACGATGGAGCCCACCACCAGGCCCATGCGCCACCCGAGGAAGAGCATGACCACGGCCATCACGATGACGATGGTCTCGCCCATGACGTGGTGCATCTTGCTCATTTGCCGGGCGACGACATCGGCCTGGAACGTCACGATGTGGGCCTCGAATCCCGCCGGCAATTGCCGCGCAGCTTGATCGATGCGTTTTTTCAGCTCCTTGCCGAACGTGGCGATATCCAGCCCATCCCCCATGGAGACGGAGACGACCACGGCAGACTGTCCCTGGTAAATGGCCGCCGCCTGGGGCGGATCTTCCGGCATGGCCTGCACCGTGGCGACATCGCCGAGCGGCACGTCGGCGTGGCCTCCGTCGCGGGGTACCGACAGCAGGAACCGGCGAAGATCGTCCACCGAACGAATCCTTCCCCCGACGTCGACCGATAGCGCCAGCCCCGACACCGTGGGCTCGCCCGCGGAGGCAAAGGCATTCTGGGCAGCCAATTGCTGGGCGGCGGCGGCGGGGCTCAGTCCGAGCGCGGCCAGCTTCGTCCGGTCGAACTGTACGTAAAGCCGGGTGTCTTGCAGGCCGTAGAAGCTCACGCGCTCGACACCGCTGAGACCATACAACGCCGAGCGGAACTGTTTGAGTGGCTCGCGCATCTGGGCCGGAGAAAAACCGGGTGCGGTCACGGCGACCGAGGCTACCGACACGCTTCCGAAATCGTCATCCAGGAAAGGACCCATCGTGCCGGGGGGATAGCCCTGGCCCACTTCGGTGAGTTTCGACCTCACCTTTTGCCACATGCCATCCAGGTCCGTGACACGGTCGTAGGCGGTGAGCTGGATCACCACGGAGCCGGGCCGGACGTTGCTGACGATCGTCTTCAGGCCATCCAGTTCGCGTAGCCGCTCCTCCGCCGGCTTGGCCAGAATGTTCTCGACTTCGTCGGCCGGCATCCCGGGATGGCTGATAGAGACGATGGCATCGCGCACGGTGACCGAGGGCTCTTCCTGCGAAGGGAAGTGCAGGAACGTCCACGTGCCGGCCACGAGTATGAGTGCGGCGATAAAGAGGGTCAGGCGGTTGGCCTGGAGCGCCGATCGGGTCAGGAACATCAGGGGTTCTCCAGTCCGCTGTCGCCTTCGAACTCGCGTACGGCCTGGCCATCGGTCAGGAACGCGGTACCCGCCGTCACGACGCGCTCGCCCGTCGACAGCCCGGCGCTGATCAAGGCACGGTCGCCGTTGGCGGCCGCCACCGTGACGGGCCGCCGCATGACCTGCCCATGCGTGGCGTCGAAGACGAAGACGGTCGCATTACCGGCCGGGGCTCCCGGAACCACGGCGGTCAGGGGGATCGCCACGGAACTTGCGCTCGCCGATTTCCCAGCCAGGCTCAGTTGTACCCATTGGCCGGGCAATAACCGCCCCGGCGCGGTTACGACGCGAAAAATGCCTTCGGTTGTCGCGCCGCGCTCAAGATGTCCGGACAGATGGCTCAGCCGCGCGGGTACCACCGTGGCGTCGGGACCGACGAATTGCGCGGTATCGCCGATGGAGAGGACGGAAGCGAGCGCCGCGGGTAAGGACGCGACCACCTCGAGTTCGCCCTCGCCTTCCACGGCAAGCACCGCTTGACCAGCCGGCAGGTCGCTGCCGGGCTCTGCCATGCGGGCAACGACCGTTCCCGCGAACGGTGCGAGGATGCGGCTGCGTTCCAGGTCGCGCTGCGCAAGTTCGACGGCGGCGTCGGCCGTGGCCGCTTTGCCGCGCGCCACCTGGTCGGCGGCGCGTGCCTGGGTGAGACTCGTTTGCGAGGCGGCTCCGTCATCGAACAGTGCCGTCTGCTGACGCAACTGCTCGGCACGTTCGAGAGATTCACCATGGGCCGCCAGCGCTTCCGAACGCGCTTGCGCGAGACGGAGGCGTGCAGGCACCGGATCGAGCGTGGCCAGCACCTGCCCCGCCGCAAATCGATCACCGGGATGCATGCCCACGGAAGTCACCCGGCCCGCCAGGTCGAAACTCAGCGTCGCGCGTCGTGCCTGACGCACCTGACCCAGGGCCGATGCGATGGCGCCTGGCGCCGGCGTCACCTCCGCCAGCAGGACCGAGCGCTCGGTGGGCCGTTGCCTCGGTGGTTTGTCGCAGGCACTGAGCAGGCAAACGGCGACCAGGCCGGTGGCCGCAAGAAGAGAACGCATCATGAAACTGACTCCGGGGAGAAGAAGAAAGCGGGCGAAGGGCGGAACGCGGCCTACCCGCGCGCGGGGTCCGAAGAAGGAGGCGAAGGCAGGACGACGCCGTAAAAAGCACGGAAGACGGCCAGCCTGCTCAGCGCTTGATCGCGTTGCGCCGAGAGGCAATCCATCTGGACCTGTGCGGCATCGATGCTGCGGGCTAGCAATCCCGAGGGGTCTTCGAGACCTTCCGCGTGTCGGGCAAGCGCTTTCTCCAGGCGCTCGGCATCCGCGCGGCACATCGGCTGCATCCGGCTCATACGTGCGGTGGCCGATTCCCGTTCGTCCAGCGCATCGGCCACCTCACGGAAAGCGTGTTGCACCGTCAACTCATAATCGGCGACCGCGGAATTTTTTCGCGCCTTGGCGAGATCCAGGTCCGCACGGCGCGCGCCGCCGTCGAACAAAGGCAGGTTCAGTTGGGGAAGGAAGGTCCATCCCCCGGTGTTCGCACTGAACAGGTGGTCCAGGTCGGAAGAAACGTGTCCCACGGACGAGGACAACTGAATCGACGGGAAGAACGCCGCGCGTGCCGCACCGATGTTCGCATTGGCCGCGCGCAGACGCTCTTCCGCGCGGACGACATCCGGCCGCGACAAGAGCACGTCCGAAGGTAACGAAGCCAAACGCTCGGCCGCCGAGTCGGCCCGTCCCAGCGAGGACAGATCGGACGCCGGCGACTCCAGGCGATAGCCACCGAGCGATTGCAGATAACGCAGCGCCTCGGCCTGCTTGCGATCGGCATCCATGCGCGCGAGGTGGACCTTCATCGCCTGGTCGCGTCGAGCCTGCAAATCGTCAACCGAGAACGTGCCGACGGACCGCTGCTTTTCCGCATTGGCCAGGAGCGCATCGGCCGCCTGATCGGCGTATCGAAGCTTGGCGTCGATCTCCGCGGCAGCCCGCTCGTTGACATAGGCGCCGAGCACCTCGGCTATCAATGCGCCGCGAGCTTCGACCTGCCCTGCCTGGCTGCCCAGGTACTCATGCGCGGCTGCTTCCGAGAGCGAGTTCAATCGCCCGAAGAAGTCCAGTTCGTCATGCAGGTCGAGCGTTGCCGAGGTGAAATCACGACCCAACAGCGACTGGGCGGCGGGGTTATCCAGGTGCACGCGGTCGCGTTGGGCGACGGCCCCCAACTGGGGAAAAAGCGACGAACGCGCCGATGCCGCTTGCGCACGGGCCTGTGCCACCTCGGTGGCGATCTTGCGCATGTCGGGGTTGCTGGCCAAGGCGATGGCGACAATGCGTGCGCCCTCTCCATCGGGCGAAAACGAGGCGATGAACCGTGCTTCGTCAGGCGTGAGCATGGTGTCCGGCGGCACCTCTCCGGCGCTGGGGCCCGCTGGCGCACGATACGCGTCGAAGGTCGGCGGGATGGCCGCGGCGGGCCGCTCGTAGGTGGGTGCCAGGGAGCAGGCCGAGAGGCAGGCACAAGCCAGCGCCACGAGAACCAGGGGAACCGAATGGGGCCAGAACAGGCGGTCGACAGGTTGGCAGCGGCGCACGGGATAGCCCTTGAATGATAAGCTGCGCGCATTGTTGTCGAGCTTTCTGAAGGCTTCATCGGCCTTTCTTCAAGATATGATCAAGGGAGCCTTCCATGCGCCGACGCGTGCTCGTCGTAGAGGATGATGCCGATAGCGCAAGCATCCTCCAGGCCTACCTCGAAAAGGACGGCTTCGACGTCCATATCGCTTCGGATGGTCGAAAGGGCATCGATGCCCACGCCCAATGGAAGCCGGACATCGTGCTGCTGGACATCATGCTGCCCGAGGTGAGTGGCACGGACGTGCTCAGCGCGATCCGACGTACCAGCCAGACGCCCGTCCTCATGCTCACCGCTCTTGGCGACGAACCGGACAAGATCGGAGCGCTGCGGTACGGCGCGGACGACTACATCGTCAAGCCGTACAGCCCGAGGGAAGTCGTGGCTCGCGTGCATGCCGTGCTACGACGTGCCGTTCCGCCCTCGTCGTCGAGCACCACCTTCAGCGATGGTCCCTTGGTCGTGGATATGCAGGCCGTGACGGCCGTCGTGAACCACCCGGCGCGTGGCAAGGTGACGCTGGACCTCACTCCCACCGAATTCGGCATTCTCGCCCTCCTGGTCAAGACGCCATTCAAGGCCTTCACCCGCGTCGAGTTGTTGGAGGCCTGCCTGCCCGACAGCGACGCACTGGAGCGGGTGGTCGATACCCACGTGCACAACCTGCGCCGAAAGCTGGACGCGGTGGACGTACGCGGCGTCCTGGTAACGGTACGGTCGGTCGGATACCGGTACCGATGACGCACGAGCCACAACGGCGTTCGGGGCGCCCTCGCTCCCTGTGGCGCTGGGTCGCCGTGCGCATGAGCCTGCTCGCCGTCGGCGTCGTGCTCCTCATCGCGCTATTGATGTGGCTGCGCTTCGCCCTGGCGGCGTATGCCATCGAGCGGAGAATCCCCCCGGAAACGCTGGCGAAAATCGCGCAATTGAGTAAGGCACCGGAGGAAAACGACCAGGCGTTGTGGGGATACTTGCGCGAGTACTACAAGGTCCAGGATCTCGTGCCCGGCCTCCTCGGTACGGATTGGCTGATCTTCTACGGCCTGGTGCTCGCCTCGATTCCGCTCATCATCGCCCTGGGCTTCGTCGCTTCGCGTCCCCTGTCGCGTCAGTTCTCGATCGTCGCTGCCACGGCGCGTCGGGTCACGGGCGGTGACTTCTCGGCGCGTGCCGAGCTGGTCCCGGGTGCGCCCCTGGAGTTGAACCGATTGGCGGAAGATTTCAATGCGATGTGCGAAAAACTTTCCCGCTACGAGCGGGAGGTACTCGAGTCCAGCGCCATCCTCGCGCACGAATTGCGCACGCCGTTGAATGCCGCGATGGGACGCGTCCAGGGCATCCTCGATGGGGTATTCGCGCCGGAAGCCACGCAACTCACCCTCATCTATCGGCAACTCGCCCAGCTCAACCGCCTGATCTCCGATCTCCACTTCCTGTCGATGGCCCGGGCAGGCGAACTTCACCTGGTGCAAGAGCCTTTCGACGTCGCCGAGCTCATGGCCGAGCGGTTGACCTGGTCATCGCTCGCCCTGGAGGAGGCCGGCATGTCGGCGACGTTGGATGCGGCCCCGGCGGTCATGTGGCGCGGCGACCGGGACCGCATCGGGCAAGTCGTTTCCATCTTGATCGAGAACGCGCTTCGTTACGCCGCCGCTGGAAAGGAGCTGATGCTCCGCCTGCGTGCTGATGAGGACGCGCTCACGATCGACGTGCGGGATCGCGGGCCCGGCATCGCTCCCGACGACCTACCGCGCGTGTTCGACCGGTTCTGGCGGGCGGAGCATTCGCGGGGTCGTCATTCCGGGGGTAGCGGTCTGGGCCTGGCGATCGCGAACGTGATCGTCGAAGCGCACGGCGGCACGATGGCGATTCATAATCGCGAAGGCGGCGGCCTGACCGTGAGCATGACCCTGCCGCCCGCGAATCAGAGCGAGTAATTCACTGCCAGCGCCGTCCCCAGGGCGGTGTGACGCTTGACGATGGGGCTGTCGCCCGCCTCGTCCATGTAATGCGTGCCGCGTAACACGATGCTGCTGGACCAATGCGGGCTATAGACATGCATCCACGTGGCGCTCGCTGAGTACGCGTAGAGTCCGGAGGCCGCCTTGTAAGCGGCAAAGCCGCTTCTCGCACTCTGCGCCGGCGTCACGCCGAAGTACGCGCGATTGAACGCGGCGTTTCCGGCATGCAGGTCCACGTTGACGGTGACGATGTCCGTCTCTTTTTGCACGAGCCCCAGTTCGACACCCGCACGGTATCGGCCGCGATGCGTTCCATCCTTGAGCGAGTATTCGGCTTCCACACTGGCCGACAGGATCGAATTGAATCGTTGGGCGACGGTCGTGCGGCTAACGACCGATCCCGTCACGTCGCCCATCCCCTTGAGGGTGCGCGACCCCGGACGCAAGCTGCTGTCCCGGTCCACACGGCCGAAGTCATAGTGAAAGGCCTCGCTGGCCGAAAAACCGCTTTCGCTTTGGTATTGGGCACCCACGCCACGCAGCGAATCGATGAACCAGGGACCCTTCTGGACCGAGATCAACGGCAAGGCCTGGACAAAGGTCTTGTCCGAGCCCGCATAGCGGGGGGCGGTGATGGCGGCGACACCGAAGGACGCTTGCAAGGCTCCGGCGTCAGGAGCAGTCGGTGACTCGTCGGCGCGGGCGGTCGAGGCCATCGCGAAGAGGCAAGCGACGCCAGCGGCGCGAGCGGAACGGGAACGGAGATGTCGTTGCATGGGGACCTGGCTATGGGAAGGGGATTGGAGTGGTGGGACGGGTGCGGACGTTAGAGCGGCCATCTCAAGGCGGCATCCACGCTTCTTCAAGATTTGATGGAGATGACACGGGCCGGTCGTCTCGATGAAATCTTGAATGGGTCTAAATGAAAGCTTGAGGCGGCCGCCGCACCATGACGCTTCACCGGCTGCCCTTTCACTGAAGACCCTTCCCATGCATAGCGGCCTCCCCTTCCGCGGTCCGGTAACGTCAAGAAGCGTCCTGCTTTTCCTTGCGATCTGCGTCACGTCGCTACAGGGATGCGCGATGGTGAAGCTCCAATCGCTCAAGACCGACGCGTATGTGGACGCGAAACGCGGCGACATCCTCACCACCGGGGAGTTGGGCGCCGCATCGAACGAAAGCCTGCGCGTGCTCGGCCTGTCGCCGGAGGATTGCCGCCGCCTCGCGACCACCTGCCTGGATACGGTGCTCCACAGCGATGGGCTCGACGACGAACGCCGGCTCGCGACGGCCTCGGAACTGTCGGTCTCCGCGGCGTTGCGGACATCCCGCGGCCCGTTGGGCGCCGGCAGGGATGGTTCCATCGCCGCCTGGCTGGACACGGCGCGATATGCCTATGCCTACCTTTTCTATACGTCCAGGACGCCGGGACAGCGCGCTTTCGAGGAGCGCCAGACCCAGGTCCGTGACTATTACAACTATGCCGTCGAGCAGGCCGTGGCCGGCCTCTTCAAGCGGTACCACCCATCGCCGGCAGGCTCCCTCGACAACACGATTCCCGGGCCGGCAGGCTGGTCGCTGAGTCTCGACACAAGCACCCTGGCGCAAGACGGAAGCACGGCGACTCCCGAGGCCATCCTCAGCGCCTCGTCGTTACGCTTCGACGGGTTACGCAGCGTCTACCGACGGGACGGCTTCGGATCGGAGATGGTCGCGGTCATGCCGGGCTCGACCCTGCCCGCCACGTTCAGTGAGATGCCGGCTTCCAACGTGAGCGTCCTTCTACGCTTCGACGGCACCACGCTATCGGAGATTCTAAGCACGCGCCGGGTACGCCTGGAGGCTTACGATCCATACGTCACTCGTCGGGCGCACGTCGGCGCACAGGACGTGCCGCTGGCGGGAAATTTCAGCGCCGCTTACGGAGTGTGGCTGGCGCAAGCCGGCTTCTCGACCCAATCGCTGCGCACGCTGTTCGGCTGGGGCGATGAACTGGACCGGCCGCATATCTACCTGCTCCAGCCTTACGATCCGCATCGACGGGTCATCGTCCTGTTGCACGGCTTGGCGAGCAGCCCCGAGGCCTGGGTCAACATGGCCAACGAACTCATGGGCGATGAGCGCATACGCGCCCATTACCAGATATGGCTGGCTTATTACCCGACCAACGCGCCGCTGCCCTACAACCACATGGCATTGCGCGAGGCCATCACCACCACCCTCGATCATTATGATCCCGCACGTGCGTCGCCGTCGGCACACGGCATGGTCCTCGTCGGCCACAGCATGGGAGGCGTGATCGCGCGGCTCATGGTGTCGTCCAGCGGCGGTGATGCGCTATGGAACACGCTGGTCGGCGGAGCATCCATCGCCCCCGACATGAGTGAACGAGCACACCGGCAGCTCGACCCCTTCCTGCATTTCGAGCCGATGCCGGAAGTCTCCGAAGCCATCTTCATCGCGGCACCCCACCGCGGTACTCCGTACGCCCACTCGTTCATGGCCCGTATCGTGCACGGGCTGGTCAGTGTCCCGGCACGATTGCGCGAGGACTTCAAGGATCTCACGCCCATCATCTCCGACACTCCGGGGCGCTTGCCCACGAGCCTGGATAACCTGCGCGATACCGATCCTTTCATCCGTGCCACCGCCACGCTCGCCATATCGCCACGTGTGCCGTACCACACGATCGTGGGGCGGCTTTCTTCCAAAGGCCCTCTTTCCGAATCCAGCGACGGTGTCGTGCCCTATGCCAGTGCCCATCTGGATGGCGCCCTTTCGGAGCGGGTCATTCCGTCGGGCCATAGCGTCCAGGAAACAGCCGCCGCGATCCTGGAAGTCCGCCGCATCCTCAGAACACGTGCCGACAGCGATGTAGACGACACTGATTCGCACCTGGCGCATACTGGGGAGCCCATACCTGCGCCTTATCCACCAGACCACCATGGGAACACTCATGAGAGTTCACTTCGTCGTCCATGAAGCCTTCGAGGCACCCGGCGCCTATGAAACCTGGGCGATGGCGCGTGGCCATGACATCACCTACTCACGCGTCTATCTGGACGAACCTCTTCCACGCTCGGCGGAATCCATCGACCTGCTCATTGTCATGGGCGGTCCGCAGAGTCCCACGACGACCAAGGAAGAGTGTCTGCACTTCGACGCTCGTGCCGAGTGCGCATTGATCGCGGAGTGCGTGCGGGCCGGTCGGTCGGTGGTCGGGGTCTGCCTTGGTTCGCAACTCATCGGGGAAGCCCTCGGTGCACCCTTCGAGCACAGTCCCGAAAAGGAGATCGGCGTGTTTCCGATCACCCTTACCGTCGCAGGCAAGGGACATCCAAAATTCGCGCATTTCGGCGAAGGTCTCGACGTCGGCCATTGGCACAACGACATGCCGGGACTAACGGCCGATGCGACGATAATCGCCTTCAGCGCCGGCTGCCCGCGTCAAATCGTGGAGTACGGCCCGCTCGTCTACGGCTTCCAGTGCCACATGGAATTCACCCCCGACGTCGTCGAACTCCTCATTGCCGCATCCGAGGCGGAACTTTCCACGCTCACGAACCACCGCTTCGTCCAGCAGCCCGACGCGCTTCGATCGAATGACTACGCGAGGATGAACGAGGCGTTGTACGGCTTCCTGGATCGGCTTGTCGCCGATTACCGGGCATAGCTCGAGAGCCGACGGCGTCTGCGCCGGAACGTCCTGCTCACCCATCCAGGTGCGGCTGCATCAACCCTTCAAACCACTTCTGAAACACCGCCAGCCGACGCGAACGCTGCCGTCGATGCGGATACAACAACGACACCGGCATCGGAGCCGCACGATAGGCTTGCATCACCTCCACCAGCTCGCCCGAATCCAACAGGTGCTGGACGTCGAAGCGTGGAACCTGGATGAGTCCAAGGCCAGCGAGGCAGCAGGCGATATAGTTTTCGGCATTGTTCACGACGACCCTGCTGGATACGTCGAGCAGCTGTTCGTTACCGTCGTCGGAAAGGTACTCCCACGGCAACGCCCTGCCCGTCTTCGGCGACGCATAACCTACAGCCGAATGTCCGTCCTGCAGCTCGTCAGGCCGGGTCGGTTCGCCATGTTCACGCAGGTATGCCGGGCTCGCGCAGTTGACCAAGGCGACGTGACCCAGCGGACGAATGACGAGGCTGCTGTCGTGCGGTACGCCGATGCGCACCGCGCAGTCCACTCCTTCCTGCACGAGGTCGATGACACGGTCGGTGGAGCCCAGGACCAATTGAAGGCGGGGATGGCGTCGCAGCAATCCAGGCATTGCCGGAGCAATCAGGCGATGGGCGATGCGACTCGGTGCATCGATGACGAGTCGTCCCGACACCTGTCGCCGGCTGGCCTGGAACAGTTGGTCGATGTCTTCGACCTCGGCCAGCAACGGCCGTACGCGATCCAGTAACTGTTCCCCGTCGGCCGTCAGCCGTACCTGCCGCGTCGTCCGATGCAGCAAGCGCACGCCCAACTGGGCCTCCAGCTGCTGGATGGCGGCGGACACCGACGCCCGCGGCACATCGAGGGCATGCGCCGCCTTGATGAAGCTGCCCATTTCCGCCACCTGGGCGAACACGCGGTACTGATCGAATCTGTCCATGCGTCGCGGCCCGTCGGGGTCCTTGCCTCACTTGGTGGTATAGCCACCATTGATGAGAATGGTCTGGCCGGTGATCCACCACCCGTCGCTGACCAGATGGCGAATGAAGGGAACCACATCCTCGATGTCCGTGAGGCCCGTCTTGCTGAACGGGGAAAGTGCCGCGGCGGTCTTGTGATACGCCACCGCATCCGCGCCTTCGGCGGGATAGAAGAACGGCGTGTCCATCGGACCAGGGCCGACCGCGGTCACCGAGATACCACGCGCACCGAACTCCTTGGAAGCCGCACGGGTGTAATGCTCCACGGGCGCCTTGGTTCCGGCATAGGCGGCATAGAACGGCGTGAACGCGCCCAGCAGCGAGGTTACCAGCGTGCAGACCTTGCCGTTGTCGTTGACGTGCTTGCCCGCTTCCTTGAGGAAGAAGAAGGCGGTCTTGGAATTGACCGCCGTCATCTCGTCGTACTCGGACTCGCTGATCTCGGAGAACGGCTTCTTCAGCACCTTGCCCACGGTATTGATGGCGATGTCCGGCCTGCCGACCGCGGCGATGGCATCGGTGAAGAGCTTTTCGACGGCGGCGGCCGATGTCAGGTCACCCTGCAAGGCCACGGCCTGCGCGCCGCTGGCCTGTATCGCCTTGACGGTCGCATCGGCGTCGGCCTTGGAAGCCGCGCTGTTGTAGTGGATCGCGACGGCCTTGGCGCCTTGTCCGGCCAGGTCGCGTGCGATCAGGCCGCCGAGGTTCTTGGCGCCCCCAGCGATGAGAACGACCTTGCCTTTGATGGAATGGTCTGCCACGGGAGATCTCCTTCATGAGCCGATGGAGGTCCGAGCTTAGGCCTCTCCATCCCGCCGATAAACAATACACGGCTGGATGAATCATCCAGGAAAACCATCCAATCCGATGCTGATGAAGGGCGCGGTGCTTTCCCACGAGATAGTGACGACCAACGCAAAATAGTGGATAGGCCCGACGAACGCCGATGTTGCGGTGCATTCTCCATTCGCACCAGTGATTTTTTTAGAACAAGCCATCACTCTGCGGCGACGCAGCATCGGGAAGCGAGGCATATTCCCGGCCGGCACGAATTTTTTTCGTTCAGCCCTTGCGTATGCCTGTCTAGCATCCGGTTCGATTTCCGCATCGATGGTTCCGCATGTCCCCTCCGATCACCTGTGTCGCCGACCTTCGGGAGTTAGCCCGTAAGCGCGTGCCGCGTGCCTTCTTCGACTACGACGACCGCGGTTCCTACGATGAAGTGACCCTGCGTGACAACCGCGCCGTGTTCGAACGTATCCGCCTGCGTCAGCGTGTGATGATCGACGTCGACCAGCGTGACCTCACGACGGACATCGTCGGCCAACCCGTGTCGATGCCGCTGGCGATCGCACCGACGGGCCTCACGGGTCTTACCCATGGCTCGGGCGAGATCCTCGCCGCCCGGGCGGCGGCCGCCACCGGGATCCCGTTCTGCCTGAGCACGATGTCCATCTGTTCGGTGGAACAGGTCGCCGCGGCGGTGAAGGACCCCTTCTGGTTCCAGATCTACGTGATGCGCGACCGGGGCTTCACGAGATCGCTGATCACCCGCGCACGCGAGGCAGGCTGCTCGGCCTTGATGGTCACCGCCGACCTGCAGATCCAGGGTCAACGCCATCGCGAGATCAAGAACGGGATGACGGTACCGCCGAAACTCACCCTGAAGAACCTCGTCGACATCCTCGGCAAGCCACGCTGGGTCAGTGGCGTACTCGCCGCGCCGAGCCGCTCGTTCGGTAACCTGGCTGGCCAGATCGACGGTGCCGACGGCCTGACCACGCTGGCGCAATGGATCGGCAACCAGTTCGACCCGCGGCTGACCTGGGACGACATTGCCTGGATTCGCGACCTGTGGCCCGGCAAGTTGATCCTGAAAGGCATCATGGAGGCATCGGACGCGCGTGCGGCGGTTGCCGCGGGCGTGGATGCCATCGTCGTATCGAACCACGGTGGCCGCCAGTTGGACGGCGCCCTCGCGTCCGCCATCGCCCTCCCCCGCGTGGTCGATGCCGTCGGCAACGACATCGAGATCCTGTTCGATGGAGGCATCCAGACGGGACAATCGCTGCTCAAGGCGCTGGCCATGGGTGCCCGCGCCGGCCTCATCGGCAAGGCCTTCCTGTATGGACTGGGCGCCATGGGCCAGGAAGGCGTCACCCGGGTGATCGAGATCCTGCGACGCGAACTGGACGTCAGCATGGCGTTGACCGGGCAGACGTCGGCACGCGGCCTCGACCACTCCATCCTCCTCGACGAAAGCGGCGAACCATGGTCCCCGCTTCGCAAGACGGTTTGAACACCCCGCGCCGAAAGGCGCGCGTATCCAAGGAAACGACATGAGCGACATCTACCAGAACTACATCGGCGGACGTTTCGTCAGCGACCCGGCCGATGGCCGGGTCGAGGTCAGCAATCCCGCGACGCAGGCCGTGCTAGGCCATGTGCCGGATGCCTCGATGTCCACTGTCTCCGCCGCGGTGGATGCCGCGCGCAAGGCGCAGCCGGCGTGGGGCCGCCTGCCTGCGATCCAGCGTGCGAACGCGTTGCGCGCGATCTCCGCGAAGGTCCGCCAGCACCGCGAGCGGCTGGCCGCGCTCATCGTCGCCGAACAGGGCAAGACCCAAGGCCTCGCCGCCGTCGAGGTCGACTTCACCGCCGACTACATCGACTACATGGCCGAATGGGCGCGCCGCCTCGAGGGCGAGGTACTGACCAGCGACCGCTCGGGTGAAAGCATCTTCCTGCTGCGCAAACCGATCGGTGTCGTCGCCGGCATCCTGCCGTGGAATTTCCCGTTCTTCCTGATCGCCCGCAAGATGGCGCCCGCCCTGGTCACCGGCAACACCGTGGTGATCAAGCCCAGCGAGGAAACCCCGCTCAACGCGTTCGAGTTCGCCAGGCTGGTGGCCGAGACCGACCTGCCGGAGGGCGTGTTCAACCTCATTGGCGGCACGGGTGCCCACGCCGGTGCGGCGCTGACGGACAACCCTGGCGTCGGCCTGATCAGCTTCACGGGCAGCGTCGAGACCGGCAGCCGCATCATGCAGACGGCAGGCAGGCACCTCACCCGCGTCAACCTCGAACTGGGCGGCAAGGCACCGGCCATCGTGCTCGCGGACGCCGACCTCGATCTCGCCGCCAAGGCCATCACCGATTCGCGCGTGATCAACACCGGGCAGGTGTGCAATTGCGCCGAGCGCGTCTACGTGGATCGCAAGGTCGCCGATGCGTTCATCGGGAAGCTGAGCCAGCGCATGGCCGCCACGACTTTCGGCGATCCGGGTGCGGACGCCTCCGTTGGAATGGGGCCGCTGATCAACCAGGCCGGCCTAGACAAGGTGCGTGGCGCGGTGGAACGCGCCGTGAGCGCGGGCAACGAAGTGATTACCGGCGGCAAGGTGGCCGACCTCGGCCATGGCTACCACTACGAACCGACCGTGCTGATCGCCAAGGACAACGACCAGGAAATCATCCGCAAGGAAACCTTCGGGCCCGTGCTTCCGGTCGTGCTGGTCGATGGTCTGGAACAGGCCGTGGCGTATGCCAACGATTCCGAATACGGGCTCACCTCGTCGCTGTACACGCGCGACCTCAACAGCGCCCTGCGTGGCGTGCGTGACCTCGAATTCGGCGAGACATACGTGAACCGCGAGAACTTCGAAGCCATGCAGGGCTTCCATGCAGGCCGCCGCAAGTCGGGAATCGGCGGTGCCGACGGCAAGCACGGCCTTTACGAATACACCGAGACGCAGGTCGTCTACATCCAGCACGACTGATCGCGCGACATGATGAGGGGAGACACCATGAAACCAGCAAGCGGAAAGCCAGCCCGGTTCCTCACGATGACGACGGCATTCGCCCTCGTCATCGCAGCGGGGGGGCCGGTATTCGCCCAGGAGGCAGCAAAGGGGCCTGCCGCCGTCGACGGCGCGCGCATCGTCAACGCCGACAAGGAGCCCGGCAACTGGATGACCACGGGACGCACCTATGACGAGCAGCGCTATAGCCCATTGAAGGAGATCAACGACAAGAACGTCGGCAAGTTGGGGTTGGCCTGGACTTACAAGATCGAGATCGACCGTGGCGTCGAAGCCACGCCCATCGTCGTCGATAGCGTGATGTATACGACGGGCCCTTTCTCTATCGTCTATGCACTGGATGCGAAGACTGGCCAGCTGAAGTGGAAGTACGATCCGAAGTCGGATCGCTCGCGCGCCGGCGAAGCGTGCTGCGACGCCGTCAACCGCGGCGTGGCCGTATGGAACGGCAAGGTCTACGTCGGCGTGCTCGACGGCCGCCTCGAAGCCATCGACGCGAAGACCGGCACGAAGGTCTGGTCGGTGGACACGCGCTACGACACGAGCCGGAGCATCTCCATCACCGGCGCGCCGCGCGTCGTCGAGGGCAAGGTGATCATCGGCAACGGCGGCGCCGAATATGGAACGCGCGGCTACATCACCGCGTATGACGCCGAAACCGGCAAGCAGGACTGGCGCTTCTGGACGGTGCCGGGCGACCCGGACAAGCCGGCCGAGAACAAGGCGATGGAAATCGCCCGGCCCACCTGGAGCGGTCGCGCGTTCGTCGCGCAGGGCGGCGGCGGCACGGTGTGGGATTCGATGTCCTACGACCCGGAACTGAAGTTGCTCTACATCGGCGTCGGCAACGCGTCGTCGTGGAACCCGAAGTTCCGAAGCGAGGGCAAGGGTGACAACCTGTTCCTCTCGTCGATCGTCGCGATCCATGTCGACACCGGCGAATACGCGTGGCATTACCAGACCACGCCGGGAGATGCCTGGGACTTCACGGCCACCGCGCACATGATTCTGGCCGACGTGAAGATCGGTGGGAAGCCGCGCAAGGTGCTGATGCAGGCACCGAAGAACGGCTTCTTCTACGTCATCGACCGCACCGACGGCAAACTGCTCTCGGCGAAGAACATCATTCCGCTGAGCTGGTCCAGCGGCGTCGACATGAAGACCGGCCGTCCGAAGGTGAAACCCGAGGCGGAGTACTGGAAAGATCCCGAACACAAACCGCACCTGGTGCAGCCTGCGTTCTGGGGTGCCCACGATTGGCAACCGATGTCGTACAGCCCGGATACCGGCCTGGTCTACATCCCGACGCACATCATGTCGGCCTACTACCAGGATCTGGCCAAGGAACCGCCACGCCGCAAGTTCAAGAGCGCCTATCAGCTCGGCGCGGACGCAGGCATGGTGCCCGAGGCCGAGAAGGAACTGCGCGAACTGGCCAGCACCTGGAGCGGCAAGCTCATGGCGTGGGACCCGAAGACGCAGAAGAAAGTATGGGAAGTCCCATACAAGACGATCTTCAACGGCGGCGTCCTCTCCACCGCGGGCAACCTCGTATTCGAAGGCACGGCCGACGGACGCGTCGTGGCCTACTCCGCCGACAAGGGCAAGAAGCTCTGGGAAGCGCCGGCCAACACGGGCGTCATGGCCGCGCCGATCTCCTATACCGTGGACGGCGAGCAGTACGTGACCTTCATGGCTGGCTGGGGCGGCGCGTTCTCGACGTTCGAAGGCGGCATTTCGCTCAACGCCGGTGTGTTGCCAAACTCACAGGTACTCACCTACAAGCTCGGCGGTACCGCTAAGCTGCCACCGTTCAAGTACAAGTACGCCGACCACAAGCTCGACCCGCCGCCGTTCACCGGTACGGCGGAACAAGTGGAGGAAGGCCGGAAACTGTTCGGTGCCAATTGCTCGCAGTGCCACGGCATCAACGCCGTGTCCGGTGGCGTGCTGCCCGACCTCCGCCTGCTGTCGAAGGACAACCACGCCCGCTTCGCCGCCATCGTCTACGGTGCGCGCATCCCGGACGGCATGCCCTCGTTCGCCGAAGCGCTCACGATGCAGCAGGTGGAAGAAGTTCACCAATACCTGATCAAGCGCGCGCACGACCTGAAGGATTCGCCGGCGAAGGAACCCCGCGCGGCGCAGCAACCTTGATCGATCGGGCGATGAACTGCCTGTCAGGGGCGCGTGGCTTCGACGCAGAGCTGTCGAAGCCACGCGATGAAGGCGGTGCGTGCCTCGTCCGGCTCAGCGACGCGGTGCCAGCACAGATGGTAGGTGTAGGGCGGGCGGGCCTCGATCGCGAACAGCTTGATCAACTTTCCGCTTTGCAGGTGACGGCGCACGAGGCTGCGCCGTGCGAGGGCCACGCCATGGCCGTTCAGCGCCGCCTCCAGCAACATGCCCAGGTCCATGAGCCGGTGCCCATCGGTCGGCTCGACAGTGTCGCCATGACCGGTTTCCGAACGTGCGGCGCGCATCCACGGTTCCCACGGTTCGAGCGGGCAACGCAACAGGATGGCGCGGCGGATCATGTCCGCCGGTGAATCGAAGCGTACCTGGGCGAGGTAGGCAGGACTGGCAACGGGAAACACGGTCTCGTCGGTGAGGCCCTCGCTGTCCACGCCCTCGAAGCGGCCATCGCCGAAGCGTACCTCCACGTCCCAGCCTGGCGCGGTGATATCCAGGTAGGGAATCGACGGCATCAGTTCCAGTTCGATATCCGGATACCGTTCGCCAAAAGTATGCAGGTGCGGCACGAGCAGATCGCGGCCGAACGTCGGTGGCGTCGCGACGCGCAGCCGCCGTCGCGACGTGGAGTCACGACGGTGGTACGCCGAACGGGTAAGCAGGCCAAGAGCCACATTGACCTGCTCGAGGTATTCCCGTCCGATCGCCGTCGGTTCCACTCCCCGCCCCGTGCGCGAGAGCATCTTCACGCCAAGCAGGGATTCGAGTCCCGCGACGCGTTTGGCCACCGCGCTGGGCGTGATCGACAGTTCACGACTCGCCCGCTCGAACGAACCCAGCCGCGCGGCTGCCTCAAGTGCACGCAAGTGCGCCGTCGACGGCAGGCGCACATCGTGTTCCAGCGAATGCAAGCGGTGATCGAGCCCGTCGTGCGAAGGATGGCGATGGAAATTCATCCTTATCCCCTGTAAAGAGGCTTACTTTAGGTTCTTCGCGCATTTCCGGGAAGCGCGAAAGGCAGAGCCGCCGGCCACCACCCTCATCGCTCCGGTTGCACCCTCGTCGCTCCGGTTGCACCGCCGCTCCCGGGTGGGAAGCGGGCTGGCCCGCGATTCGCCACCCTCTGTCGAGCGAATGAGGCCGTGCATCGCATCCGAGCGAGCGGCGACAAGCCTCGCCCGATCACCGCAAAGCCTCCTTCGCCGGCAAGAAGATCGAGGAATCGCGGGCCAGCCCGCTTCCCACCCGGGTGTGGTGTCCGCCCCCCCGCCCGCCACGCATCCCTCAGGCAGGAAGTCTCCCGTCATACTCTTCCTTCAACCGTAACCACCCATCCCAGAAGGGCCCGGTCTGCGTTCCTTCCATGCGCGCCGCCAGCACGTCGAGGTGCATATGCCAGCCCGCGCTGACGTTCAGTCGCATCGTGCGGTCGAGCACACGCCTGTGGATCAGCGTCAGCAGGACCTGGTCACCGCTGGACTCCAGTTCGAAGCTGACGCCGCCGGTGTTTCCCCACGTGATCGCCAACTTGCGTGGCGGATCGACCTCCGTGATGGAACCTTCCATGCGATGCTCGTCGGAAAATCCGGGGGGACGCTGTCCGGGCGGATTCGTCAATTCGTCATTGCGCCAGACGAACTCGAAGGTCGATCCCTCCTTCATTTCCATGTCGCCGCTCGCCAACCACTGGCGGCGCAGGTGGCCCTCGGTCAGGTAGGCCCAGACTCGCTCTATCGGTCCTGGCAGGACGCGTTGGATCTTCAACGTGGTGGGTTCGATCAGCGTGCCGTAGGTATCGGGGATGGCCAGGGCGGTCATGACTTGTCTCCTTTGGAGGGCGGGGGCTCGTGGGCATCGGCTTGACGCAGGAGCCGGTCGAGCACACCCAGACGGTCGGTCCAGAAGCGCTCGTAGAAGGCCAGCCACTCGCTCACGCTGGCGAGCGGGCCAGGATCGAGTCGGCAGATATGGACACGTCCGCGTACCTCGCGACGGATCAGGCCCGCGTTTTCCAGCACCTTGATGTGCTTGGAGGCGGCCGCGAGCGACATCTCGAACGGTTCGGCAAGCTGGCCCACCGTCCGCTCGCCATCGGCGAGCTCACGCAGCATGTGTCGCCGCGTGCGGTCGCCGAGGGCGTGGAAGATCGGGTCCAGGTGCGGGGCAGTTAATTCAACCATGGGGTTGAATGTACGCGCGAGCCCTCTTTTAGTCAACCACTTGGTTGAATTATTTTCAGGCGTCGTGCACGGGGTGCGGTGCCGGCCGGTGCAGCATCCGCGAAACGAGCGCGACGACGGCGAGGCCACCACCGAGAACGCATACGCCCAACCACCCTGCCCGCCGCCACGCCTCCGCGGCGACGAAGGAGCCCGCCGCACCACCGAGGAACATCGTCGTCATGAAAAGCGTATTGAGGCGACTCTTGAACTCCGGATGCAGGCCGTAGATGAGGTGCTGGTGCGAGACCAGGGCGATCTGCACGCCGAAGTCGAGCAGGATCACGCCGACGATGAGTCCGGCAAGACTCGTCCACAACGCGAAGACGGCCCAGGCGACCACGGTCGCCGCCGCACCCATCGCGATGACCAGCCACGGACCACGCCGGTCCGCGATGCGGCCCGCCACCGGTGCCATCGCGACACCCACGGCGCCGACGATGCCGAACAGACCCGCGGTCGCCGCACCGAGATGCAGGGGCGGTTGTTCAAGACGCAGCGCAAGGACGGTCCAGAACGCCGAGAACGAGGCGAAGATCACGGCCTGGGTGAGCGCCGCGCGGCGCAGCAGCGGTTCGGCGCGCCACAGGCCCACCAGGGAGCCCAGCAATTCGCGATAGGGCACGCGGCGCGCGGGCCGATGCTCGGGCAGACGCGTCGCCATCAGCACCGCGCCGATCAAGGCCACGGGAACGGCCAGCCAGAACATCGCCCGCCATCCCGCCACGCTGGAGACGAAGCCGGCGATCGTACGACTGAGCAAGATGCCGGTGAGCAGGCCGCTCATCACGGTGCCGACCGCCGCACCGCGTTTTGCCGGCGCGGAAAGGATCGTGGCGAAGGGCACGATCTGCTGCGCCACTGTCGCCGCCGCGCCGACGATCACCGAAGCAACCGCCAGCATGGCCAACCCCGGCGCCATGGCCGCGAGCACCAGCGCAACCGACAGCACGATGAACTGCACGGCGATGAGCCGGCGCCGTTCCAGCGCATCGCCCAGGGGCAGCAGGAACAGGAGACCCGCGGCATAACCCAGCTGGGTCAGCATCGGAATCCACCGCTCCACCGCGCCATCGTGCAGATCCCTCGACATGATGCCGAGCATCGGCTGGTTGTAATAGATGTTGGCGACCGCCAGTCCCGCCGCCAGCGCCATCGCATACAAGGTGGCGCGGGGAAGGCTTGCCGGCTCGGCGGTGGATGGTGGCATGAGGGATTCCTGGCGATGAAGGGCTATACGGAACACATGATCGCAGTGTCCGACAGGAAGGCGATACGCGCTTGTGCAATTGGTCCCTCATTGCACGCGCCACACCGGCCATCGTCTATGCTGAGCCGATGTCCACGGCCTGCGCGGAGCAACGACTTGAAAACGATCGGCCTCATCGGCGGCATGAGCTGGGAATCCACCCTGCCCTATTACCGGACCATCAACGAAACGATCCGGGACGAGCTTGGCGGCCTGCATTCGGCGCGGCTCCTGCTCTATAGCCTGGATTTCCATGAGATCGAACGCCTTCAGCACGCCGGTGACTGGAACGGTGCCGGCGAAGCCATGGCGACGGCGGCGCGTTCGCTGGAAGCCGGCGGCGCGGACTTCCTCGTGCTGTGCACGAACACCATGCACCGGGTCGCGGACGCGATCGAGCGAGCCACCCCATTGCCCTTGCTACATATCGCCGACGCCACCGCCGATGCGCTCTCCGACCACGCCATCCGACGCGTGGGCCTGCTCGGCACGCGCTTCACCATGGAGCAAGCGTTCTATCGGGACCGTCTGTCCGCACGAGGGTTCGACGTGGTCGTGCCGGACGATGCCGACCGCGCCGACGTGCACCGGATCATCTACGACGAACTGTGCCAGGGCATCATCCGCGAGGAATCCCGCGAACGTTACCGGCAGGTGATGTCGCGGCTGGTGGACGACGGCGCCGAGGCGATCATCCTCGGTTGCACCGAGGTCGCCCTGCTGGTGGAAGGTGACGATGCCAGCGTGCCGCTGTTCGATACCGCCGCCATCCATGCGCGGGCGGCGGCACGCCACGCGCTCGGCTGAGCGGCGTCAACGCGTCACGAGACGGTCCAGCCGCAGCCGCCCGCGGTTATCGGTCAATCGCGCCGCCGCGAGGTACACCGCCACCATCGACGCGAGGCAGCTGCCGCCGGCGAGCAGGAACATCAGCAGGATCTGGTATTTCACCGCCTCCATCGGGTCGAGCCCGGCGAGGATCTGGCCGGTCATGATGCCGGGCAGCGTCACGACACCGGCGGCACTCATCTGGTTGACGATGGGAATCATGCTACGGCGGATGGCGTCCCGGCCCAGTTCGGCCGTGGCGGCGCGGTAGGTATCGCCGAGCATCAGCCGCGCCTCGATCGCCGATGCCTGTACGCCGACGCCATCGAGCACGCCGCTGAAGGCGATGCTCGCCGAGTTGAGCACGTTGCCGAGGATGATGCCGGCCAACGGGATCGCATACTGCGGTGAAAGCAATGGATGCGGCCGGATCGCGGTCAGCAGCGCGAACAGGCACGTCAGCAAGGCCGGTGTGGCGACGCTGGCGAGACTGATGAGGAAACCACCGTGTCGAAGACGATGTACGGGCCGTGCCGCCGCTTCGCGCGCGGCCACCAGCACCATCGCGAAGATCACCAGCAAGGTCAGCCACGTCTCGCCCACGGCGAACACGTAGCGAAGCACGAAGCCCACCGCCACCAGCTGCACCACCATGCGCAACGCCGCCAGCAGCAGCCCGCGATGCAGACGCAGGCGGAAGACCAGCGAGAGCACCGCGTCGAGCAGGATCAGCGTCGACGCCATCGCCAGGTCGTAGGGATGCAAGGAAATGACGTTCATGCCGCGCCGAGCCTTCCCTTGTCCATGGTGAACGTACGGTCGGCCATACGCCGGGCCTGCATCGCGTCGTGCGTCACCATGACGATACCGACACCCTCCCCGCAGCACTCGACCAGCAAGGCTTCCACGGCCGCGGTCGCCGTGGGATCGAGCCCGCTGGTCGGTTCGTCGAGCAGGAGCACCTCGGGCCGCCTCACCCACGCCCTGACCAGGGCCAGGCGTTGCCGTTCACCCGTGGAAAGCACGCGGACCTCACGTTTCATGATGTCCGGGGGAAGCAGGAGACGCGCGGCCATCGTCACCGCCATCTCCATCATCGAAAGCTCGAAGTGCGCTTCCACGGTGGGGGCCCACCAACCCGCCTGCGCGGGTACCAGCATCACGCGGCGGCGCCAGCTGGGCGCCGCTATCGTCTCGCGCGGCTGGCCGGCGAGGATGACCTTGCCTTCGCCAGGGTCGAGGTCCGCCAGCAAGCGCAGCAGAAGCGACTTTCCCGCACCGGACGCGCCCATGATCGCCAACCGTTCGCCAGCGGCAAGGGCGATGGACACCGGGCCGACGCCGAACCCGTTCAGTTCCTCGACAGAAAGTAATTGCGACTGGGACATCACGATGCGTATGTTCCTGCGGATGGAGGTGCCGCGCCCGGGGCACATCATGGCGTGCGACGGCCACCTTCGCCAGGTAGTCGCGG
Organism: Luteibacter sp. RCC_6_2; assembly: GCF_041360655.1. Classification (NCBI taxonomy): domain Bacteria; kingdom Pseudomonadati; phylum Pseudomonadota; class Gammaproteobacteria; order Lysobacterales; family Rhodanobacteraceae; genus Luteibacter; species Luteibacter sp. RCC_6_2. The sequence continues at coordinate 132,845 of NZ_JBFUPQ010000006.1, forward strand.
GCATGTTGCCATGCTGTTACCGGAGGCTTAGTTCATGCTTCGGACGGAAACGCGCTTTGTAAGCATGCCGTCATCAAACGGACAGCTGCATCTAAGCTGGCTTTGGCATCGTAGCGGGAACGCCCGGATCACACGGGTACGCACGAGACGCTTCATGTCGACGGTCGTTTCAGTCAAGCGGGTAGAACCGGTCATGCCGCGCACTCCCCTGCACGGGCGGGGCCACGCCTTCCGGCGCAAGGCCGTCGCGTGGCTGCTCCGGCACCTCTTGCCGGCGCGGGACAACCTCGTTGGACCCGGGCAGCTGCCACGCATCGGCATCCAGCGCATCCTGGTCTGCCGGCCGAATCACCGCCTGGGCAACACGGTCTTGCTCACGTCGTTGATGAGCGAGATCGAACGCCACTTTCCGGGCGCGGAAGTCGACGTGCTGGGTTCCGGCGAGACGACCCGCAGCATCTTCGGTGGTTTCGCCACGATCGGCGAACTATTCCTTCTCGACCGCCGTGCATTGCGGCGCCCGCTCGCCACCACGCGCACCTTGCGCCGGCTCTCCAGCAAGCGCTACGACCTCGTCATCGACGCGGCGTCGGGGTCATCTTCCGGACGTATCGCCGCCGGCATGGCGAAGGCGCGCTATCAAGTGCGTATCGAGGGAACCGACGGCGATGCGCCGGTACATTTCGCAGCTCGGCCGGTGCATGCGCTCCGGCAGGCACTGGGCGAGCAGAGGCTCGATCCCGTACCCGCGCTCGACCTGCGCCTGACGACCGCCGAACGCGAACGTGGCGCCGCCACGCTGGAACGTGTCCTGCAAGGATCACCCGCCAACGACGCTCCCATCCTGGCGATCTTCCCGAACGCGACCGGCCGCAAGCGGCTCGATGGCACGTGGTGGCAAACCTTCGTCGACGAACTCGTCCGGCGTGCCGGTCCGTTTCGCATCGTCGAACTCGTGGCAGCCGACGGTCAATCGCGCATCGGCAATGCCTACCCCACGTACTTCACCAGCGATCCTCGCAAGCTCGCCGCGTTCATCGATGCCGCCGGCACCTACGTGAGTGCCGATTGCGGCGTGATGCACCTGGCCGCGGCGACGCGTGCCGTCACGATCGGCATCTTCGGCACCACCGATCCCGATCGCTACGCGCCGTTCGGCGGACGCAACATGGGCTTTCGCAGCGATGAAGGCTGCCCCCTTGCCGCGGCGACGCGAGTCGCCGCGCACTTGCGTCAGAGCGGCGCCATATAGCCGAAGCCGCGCACGGTACGGATCGCACCGGGGCCCACCTTCCTTCGCAGGCCATGCACGAGGACTTCGAGCGCGTTCGGGCCGACCTCCGCGTCGCAACCGTAGATCGATGTCTCGATCACCTCGCGGCGGACGATGCGCCCTGCCCGCTCCACCAGCATCTGCAACAGCGAGAACTCACGGCGAGTGAGTTCGATTCGCCTTCCCGCGTAGGTGACCTCCAGGGAACACAGGTTCATCGACAGGTCCCCCAGCTCGATGAGGTTGTCGGCGAAACCGCGGGCGCGGCGCGCAAGGCAGCGGACGCGTGCGGTGAGTTCATCCAGGTCGAAGGGTTTGGCCAGGCAGTCGTCGGCACCCGCGTCGAGGATGGCGATGCGCGTTTCGACCACCTCGCATGCCGTCATGGCCAGCAGCGGCGTACGGATGCCGAGGCGGCGGACCTGACGCAGGATGTCCAAGCCATGGTCCGGTGCCATATCGACGTCGAACAAGGCCAGGTCGACATGGCGCAGTCGAAGCGCTTCCAGCAGTTCCGCACCGCACCGCAGCCATGTCACCGTGTACGTCATCTGCCCGAGCACGCGCGCCATGGCGGCGCCGAGCGCCGGATCACCTTCGACGACAATAATGTTTATGACATCCTCCACATGCGAACCGGCGGGCTTTTCCTGGCTGCCGATGATCGCAGGTTGGAGGGCCGGGACGCACACGGTCCCGGCAAAAACCGCCAAGGCACTACCGGGTGCCGTGTGGATTCAGCGCTCGAGCAGGTCTTCGTGCTGGTTCAGCGTCGGCGCGGCGAAAGGTTCCGGTGCCGGCGTACGGCCGAAATGGATGGGATGGTTCACCCCGCGATACTGGCCCACCACGGGATGTTCGAACGTGGCGACGAGGCCTTCCGCGGTCACCTGCGGGTGATCGAACATGTCCTCGATGCGACGCGCGGCGGCGCTGGGCACGGCGTCGCCGAAGATGGCTTCCCATTCGAGCGCACTGTGCGCGGCGAGCGCGTCGTGCAATCGCGGCACGATCTCGTTGTGGTGCTCGGCCCGCTTGCGCACGGTGTCGTAGCGCTCGTCGTCATGCAAGGCCTGCAAGCCGGTGCGCTCGCACAAGGCCTTCCAGAAATGCGGTGTGTTGGCGGAAATGTAGATATAGCCATCGCGCGTGGGATGGATGCCGGTGACGCCACCGGAACGCATGTCGCGGCCAATGTCCAACGACTCCCCTTCCGCCCATATCATCCGCGCGGACTGCATGGTGAGCGCGCTGCGCAACAGCGAGATGCCGACGTACTGGCCGAGGCCGCTGCGCTCGCGCTCATACAGTGCCGACGACACGCCCGCCGCCAGCAGCGCGGCTGCGTAGTAGTCCACCACCGATCCATAGATCACTTCGGGCGGACCGTTGCGCTTGCCCTGCAAGGTGCACATCCCGGTCATCGTCTGCAAGACCTGGTCGTAGCCGGCCTTGTCCTTCATCGGGCCGGATTCACCGTAACCGGTGACCGCGCAGTAAATCAGGCGCGGATTGATCAGGTTGAGCCGTTCGTGGTCGATGGCCAGCCGTTTCGGCACGCCCGGCCTGAAATTGTGCACGAGCACGTCCGCTTCGCGCACGAGGCGCAACAACGCGGCGTGGTCGGACGGGTTCTTCAGGTCGAGCACGATGCCGCGCTTGCTGCGGTTCACGCCGAGGAAGGCCCGGCTCTCGGCGGCCAGCGTCGACGGATACTGGCGCAGGTTGTCACCGCCGGGCGGCTCGATCTTGATGACGTCCGCGCCCTGGTCGGCGAGCAGTGTGCAGCCGTAGGGGCCTGCGATATAGGCGCTCAGGTCCAGCACCTTCACGTCGGCGAGTGGGCCGGACGCTCGGCGGGGGGACGATGTCGACGTTTCCATGTTTGCCTCGGTATCCACAGTTGCCATGTCCCGTTTTCCGCGAGTCACTTTGCAGCACGCGGGATGCCCGAAACAGCCCGCTCCGATATGTTCTGGCAGCAGAAAATATTGCTTGAAGGCGCAATCACTCCGTGGGCGCCAGGCCTAGCCATGTGAGGCGCCAGGCCCCGTCGTGGCGGCCTCCCGTGGCGAAATACGGGGTGAACCGCAGCGGTGGCCGGTATCCGGGATCGAAGTGCAGCGTGGGCATGCCGTCTTCCCCCCGCTCGCATGTGAGCCAATCCTCCACCGGCCCTTCCGGCAGCTTCACCGTTTCGCTGGTCTTGAAGCCGTCGACGCGTTCCGTGGCATAGACCAGCGGGCCGCAGGTGAAGCCGACGTAGTCGAAGCGCAGCACTTCCTGCCGCACCGCGCTGCCGTCGGGGGCCCGCGATTCCTGCACGTTACGATTCGTCGCGCGATGCACCATGGGCTGGGCGGGAAAGCGCGCCAGGATGCGATCGCCGGTGCGCCACTCACGATCGATCGTGGCGTAGCTTCCCGGCACGATCGCCGCGTCGGCTGCCGCGCCGTTGACGAGCACGCTGGCGCCCTCCGCCCACGAAGGCACGCGAATCCGTAGCCTGAAATGCGTCTCGCGCTCCACCTCGAGATCGATGCGCACGTCATCGGGATACGGCCAGGCCGTGGCCTGCCGAAGCGTCACGCATCCCGGGGCTTCCAGCGTGGCCGTCGATTCACCGGCACCGAAGAGATTGATATCGAGCGTCGCCGGATCGCGCACGCCCACGGCGATGTCGGGCAGCTCCTCGACGGCCATGGCGCCGCTGGACTTGCAGCAGCGCCAGTAGGTGGTATGCACGCGGCGGCCATTGGGAAAGACGTAGTAACACCAGTCCTCGCCGTCGGGCGCCTGTGCGGCGAGGAGGTCGTTGTATGCGGAGCGTTCGATTTCCTCCGCGTAGCGGGCCTCGCCCGTGATCGCCAGCAATTCCCGGTTGAGCTGGATCCAGGCCAGGGTCGAACAGGTCTCCACATAGCCTTCCGGGCTGAACGCGCCAGGCGCATTGAAGACCTCGCGCGACCGATGTGCCACGCCGCCCCAGGGTCCGCCACCGAGCGTGAGGTGGTGGTCGCGGATACTGGTCCAGACGTTTTCCACCGCGCGCAGCAGGTCGGCTTCGCCGGTGACGCGATGCAGCTTGGCCATGCCGACCATGTTCCAGGCCAGTTGGTAGGCCTTGCCGGTGCCGATGAAGGCCGCATCGGTGCCGGCGAGGCTTTGTTTCAGCAGTGCGAGCGGCGGGTTCGCGTCCGCCTGGGCAAGTACGCGACGCGCCAATTCGAGATAACGGGGATCGCCCGTGGCAAGGTGCAGTTCCACGGCGGGATCGAGCAACACCGTTGCCGACATGCCGAAGTGATTGCCGAGATCCGTGATGTCGATGCCGCCGTCGGTCAGCGTGTGCAGGCACAGGTCGCCGATGCGCCTCGCGCTTTCGAGGTATCGCTCACCACCGAGCTGGCGGTGAACCTCGATGAGGCCGAGCATCAGGTAGGCGTGCGTCCAGATGTCCCACGTACGTACGCTCGGTGCGCCATCCCAGCTCACCGGTTTCGGCGGGCGCGGGCACATGAAGCGTCGCGACGGTGCGTAGGTACCCAGGTAACCGTCGTCTTCCTGCACGGAGACGAGATAATCGGCCACGCGTAGCACGCTGGCACGCAGGGCCGCGTCGCCACTGCGCGCGGCGGCACGCGATGCGGCCACCAGCCACTTGCCCGCATGCTCTCCATACCAGTCGCCTTCCTCGTTCGATGCACGGCGTTCCGGCGCGAACAAGGCGATGGCGGGGCTCGTTTCATCGACGATGAAATGCGACAGCCGGCCGCGAAGGTTCGCGGCCAGGGCATCGCCGAGAAGGCCATCCAATCGGGTGCGCACGTTCATGCGGCGTCGACCACGCAACGGAAGCCGATGCAGCCGGAGCGGTCCTTGCACGGGGCCATCAACAGGTACTTGCCATGCTGGTCGAGGCGATACGCCTGCGGGAAGTACCAGTGCGAGGTCTGTGGCTGATAGGAGCTACCCCCGCGCAGGATCGCGCTCCTCGTATGCTCGTCCTCGTATTCGTCGGTCCACTGCCAGACGTTGCCGACGAGGTCGAGCACGCCGAACGGACTGGCCGCCGCGGGAAACGCGTCGACGTTCGCCGGCGCGCGCAACGTGCGCCCGCGGTTCGGCGCGGGTACCCGGTCGTCGCGCCAGTCGTCGCCCCAGGGATAACGCCGGCCATCGTTGCCCTGGGCGGCGTACTGCCACTCCCATTCGTGCGGCAACCGCTTGCCGGCCCATGCGGCGTAGGCACGCGCATCCTCCAACGCCACCCAGGTGACGGGCTTGTTTTCCCAGCCCGCGGGCGGCTTGCCGTTGCGCCAGTGGTGGAGGAAATGATGTTCATCCGCCGGTGCCCAGCCGCTTTCGGCAAGAAAGACGGCGAACTGCGCATTGGTGACCGGTGTGCGGTCGATATGGAACGGCTCGATCGACAGTAGGTGACGATGGCCGCGGCGCGGGCTCGATTCCCACGGATACTGGACATCGTTGCCTTCCCACGTCTGCCCTTCTATTTCGACGCCGCCGACGACGAAGTCGAACACCCCGCCCGGTATCGGCACCATGCCCTTCGGCGGCGCGGATTGCGGCAGGGTCCGGGCGATGGCGACCTGGCGTTGTGGCAGGCTGCGCCAGGTGGATGAAAGCGACGCCAATGGCGTGGCGGCAGCGGCATGCATGGTCTCGAGGAAGTGGTCGAGACCATCCACCGAGGCGCCCGCGCGCAATGCGAGCACGGCGCCGAAGCCGCGGCCTTCGAGGGCCATGCCCAGCACCGCCCTTCCCCCTTCCATGCGCGGTTCCAGTGCCACGCCGTTCCACAGGTCGTAGTAGCGCGTTCCCTCGGCATGGGGAACGGCCAGTTGCTCACCGTCGACGATGTACTCGTTGCGATTGACGACCGTCCACACCGTATAACCTTCCACCGGGAAGCGGCTGGCGAAGACGCCCGCCTGGAGGGTCCGTTCGTACGGTCGCCAGTCCATGCTCACCATCGCGGAGGCGAAGTGGCGTTCGACATGGGCGATGCGTCGAAGCGATTCGGCATCGCGTGGCGTGAACTGGTTCCAGATACCCCAGACGTTTTCCCAGGCGTTGTAACCGATGCCATTGAAGAAGATGTATTGCAGGTCGTGGTTGCGGTCGCGGCCCCAGCGGTTCTCGTAGTTGATCATGTGCCGCGGTTCGAGCCACTTGAACTTGGCCACGGGAGGAATGGCCTCGTTGGGCGCCTTCTTGCCCCAGCTCTGCGCGTTCCAGATCAGCTGTTCCTCGGCGCTGATCGTGGATTCCGGCTGCAGCACGACCGGGCGGCCCACGGCGTCGCAGGCATCGAAGAAGGCGCGTGGCACGCCGTTGTACGTGTCGCCGTTGACGCCATCGGCGCCCACCGCCTCGACCAGCCCGGCCATCGTCCGCCAGTCGTTTTCTTCCGGCGGCCGCGTGCCGTGGTCCCAGGGCATGGTCGGCAGGAAGACGCGCACGCCCCGCCGGTGGAAATCGTCCACAGCCGAGCGCAGGCCTTCCAATCCACCGGGAAGATCGAAGGCGAGGTCGGTCTTGTTCCGGTCGTCGACGCCGATGTTCGGATAGACGAACCAGATCAGCACGCTATCGATGCCGCCGAAGCGCGCCTCGAGATCGTCCAGGTACCGGTCGACGGTGTAGCGCCCCGCCACCGGGTCGTAGAAGTAGCGGTCTTCCACCATCATCTGCGCGTGGACGAAGTTACGCTGCGCCCACTGCAACTCCGGCCGGCAGTAGTTGGTGTCGTCGTAACCGATACGCACCAGATGCTCGCGGCGCCAGTCGGTCAGTTCGCGTACCCAGTCGTCCGCGCTGCCGTCGACATCCATCTTCCAATGGCCGATCTCGGCGAAAGGCCAGCCGGGCGCCTTGCCCGGCGTGGGCAGGTAGCGCCCGGTGGTGACGTGGGAAAACTTGAACTCATGCGCCACTGGCGGAGCGTCGTCGCGGTCGTCAGTTGATGGATTCATGGGCGGTGGCCGCGTGGGATTCATGGAAGGGCATGGTAGACGAGGTCGTAGAAAGGCCGCGCGAGGCGCGGGAGGTCCTTGCCGCCGTCGTCGCGGGGAAGGTGCTGCAACAGGAGGATCGCCACGAGGCGCTCGTGGGGGTCGATCGTATACGTGGTGGAGGCGGCGCCCATCCAGCCATATTGGCCCACGGAGCCCAACTGGCCACGCCGGGCCGGGTCGATCACGACGTAACCGCCGATGCCGAAGCCCTCGCCCGCGTTGAACTGGGTGACAGGCGGATCGAGCATGCCCAGGTGGTTGCTCATCATCGACTCCACCGTCTTTCGCCCCAGCAACACGCGATCGCCCGCCCGGCCTCCGTCGAGCAGCATCCTGGCGAAGCGGGCGAAGTCGTCCGCCGTCGAATAAAGACCACCCGCGCCACTCGTGTAGCGATTCAGCGGCTCACCGGGATGACGAGCGCTCCGGCTCGTGTCCAGCGCGAGCCGGCCATCGTCACCCATGCGGGTCAGGTCCACGATCCGGCTGCGCTCGGCGGGCGCCACGGAGAACCCGGTATCGCGCATGCCCAGCGGCACGAAGATCCGTTCGCTCAGGAATTCGGCGAACGGTTTTTTCGCCACCACCTCGACCACCCGGGCGACGAGTTCCAGTGACGCCCCGTCGTAGCCGAAACGCACGCCGGGATCGGCGGCGAGCGGCACCCGGCTCATCCGTTCGGCGAAGCCGGCCAGGTCCCCGGCAGCATGGGGGTCGATGCGTTCCATGGCCGCGACGGCGAGACGGTCGCCGGGCAATCCGGCGGGATAACCGGAGGTATGCGTCAGCAGGTCGTGCAGGGTGACGCGGCGCGAGGCATCCCTGAGCACGGGTTTTTCGGCACTGCCGCCTGTCATGACCCTGGGCGTGTCGAACCCGGGCAGGAAATCCGACAGCGGCTGGTCGAGCGATACCTTGCCCTCCTCCACCAGCATCATCAGAGCGACCGACGTCACCGTCTTGGTCATCGAGTAGATGCGGAAGATCGCGTCACGCCGCATCGGCCGGTGGCGGCCGAGGTCTTCGTAACCGTAGACCCCGATGTCCACCACCTGTCCGCCGTGCACGATGAGGCTGACGCCGCCGAGATAACCGGCGTCCGACGTCGCGTCGCGCAGGAAGGCGTGCAGCGTATCCAACCGTGCCTTCGGCCACGTCTCGCCCGCCCATGCCGGCGCACCGGCGACGAAGCAGGCCAGCAGGGCCACCCAGACGGCGCGGCCCCCGTGGACACGCCATCGACTCACAACGTGATGGTGTAGGTGAGCGAGGTGACCCGGCCGCGGCCGGACCAGTAGTTCTGGTAACCCGCCAGCTGCGACCAGCTGAGGATGTATTGCTTGTCGAGCAGGTTCTCGACACCGAGCGAGAGCTTGCCGTAGCGCTCCAGGCTGTAGTTCACGCCCAGGTCCCACAAGGTATAACCGTGCGTCCGCTCGTCGTAGCTGAAGGTCGCGCCATCGTAGGCACGCACGTCGTGGCCGGACACGTGGCGGCCGAACAGCGAGGTGGCACCGAGCGTGGCATCGCCGCGCGAGGAATAGTTCCAGGTCACCGAATAGGCCAGCTTGTCCGGGTTGATGTCGAGCACGCCCAGGGGCTTGTTCAGGCCGCCCGCACCGAATCGCCCGGCGGGGTCCGCCGACCAGAAGGCGGTGCGGCCTGTGATGTGCGAGTAGATCCCATTCACCTTCCAGGCATCGTTGAAGCGCCACTCACCGGTCACCTCGGTGCCTTCGATACGCACCGGCGCACGCGACAGGATGAAATCGGTGGTGTGCGGGTCCACCGCCAGTGAGGAACCGAACGGCGACTTCGAGATGTAGTGCGTCGCGCCGAACGCGCCGTTGTCGCCGCGCCAGTTGAAGCCGAATTCGTTGTTCTTGTAGATGATCGGTTCGAGGTCGCTGATGCGGTCGACCGATTGGCCCGGCGTGCTGATGTTGCGCAGCGGGATGCCGATGTTCGGCAGCGTGAAGCCTTCGCTGTACGAGGCGAATACCGACCATTCGTCGCCGATGCGCCAGATGCCGCCGATGTTGCGCAGGTTTTCCTTGTAGTTGAGTTTACCTCCCTGCACGAACACACGGTTGCGGTAATACGTGGTGGTGTAGCTGTCGACCGTGAGGCGATCGCTTTCGCGGCGATAACCACCGCTGATCGTCAACGGGCCGATGTCGTAGGACAGCTGCGCATAGGGCGCCACGCTGTTGTAGATCATCGGCGGTACCCACAGGCGGCCGGTCAAGGCCAGGCGCTGCTGGGCCTCGTCGCGAGCCACGTCGACGCCGGTGTGCAGTTCGAGGCCGGTGACCAGGAAATCCGGACGCGTCCATGAAGTGCGGATGCCGCGCTTCTTGGCCGTGATCTCGGACTGGTCGTACAAGGTGTTCAGCGGCGCGATCAGCGGGTCCTGCTTGTCCTCGGTGTTCTCGGGCAGGTAACGCATGGCCTGGTCGGCCTTGTACACGTTGATGTCCAGCGAACCGCCCAGGACGTTCTTGTTGGTGTATTCGAGCGAGTACTGCTTGAAGTCGTTGAAGGCGTCCTTCGAACCGAAGATGTGGCCCTTCTCGGAGGTATTCGTCCGCGGCACGTCGCACGGTGGGTCGTCGGTCGGGCCGCGGCAACCCAGCACCTGCACGTAGTCGCCCTTGCCCTGGATCTTGAACTTGCTGAAGGTGGCCTGGATGCGCTGGTCGTCGTTCTCGCCGAAGTTGTAGCCGAGCTTGGCGAAGATGTTGCTCGAGGTGGAATCGGCGAGCGAGCCCGACGTGTTCAGGCCGATGCGCCGTCCGTTGCCGTCGTAGGTGATGCCACGGTCGATATACGATCCGGACAGCAGCACGTCGTAGTTGCCCTGCTTGCGGGCGAAGGTCACGCCGGTCTTCCAGCCACCGCTGTCCGACTTGCCTTGCGTCTGGTAACGCGTGGTGATCGTGGTCTCGTTGCCTTCCTTGGTCGGTGTCTTCGAGATGTAGTTGATGATGCCGCCCGCGGCACCGATGCCTTCCGAGGCGGACGGACCGTTGATGACCTCCACGCGGCCGACGATGCCCATGTCGGTGAAGGTGCCGTTGCGCGTACCTTCGCGCAGCGGCGAACCCTGGGGCACGCCATCGAAGAGGCGCAGCGGAATGCGCCCACGCAAGGTCTCGCCCGTGTTGCTCATCGCCTGCGACGACTCGGCATAACCGGGCACCGAACGCGCCAGCACCGCCGTCGCGTCCTCGGTCACCAGCAGCGTATGCGCGATCTCCTCCTTGTTCACCACCGTGATCGCACCGGGAATCTCGTCGACCGCCTTCGGCGTACGCGTGCCGGTGACGATCACCTGGTCGAGATCGGTGGGCTCGGCCGGCTTGTCGGATTTCTTCTTCGCGGTCTTCGGCGCGTCGCCGGCGGCCGGGGCCGTGGCGTCCTGCGCAAGCACGCTGGTGGCGAACAGGGAGACCAGCAGGATGCTGCCGATCGCGGCGGAAAGTGGTTTGATCATGTCGGGTCCGTGGATGCCGTTGGAACGGATCGCCCAGGCGGGCGAGTGCGGCGCGAGCATCGATGACGACGCGCCTGACGGTAGCTGCTGTTGCGGTTGGCGACGCCCTCCCCGGCGTCCCAATGACCTGGGTTTCGTTAATGGCGAATCTATGCGCTTCGCCCTTGCCGAGAAACCGACGGCGGGTATGTTCAGAGACTAGTTTTTGTTGCTTACGAAAAAAGCAAAACTATGCGGCGATGCAACATCACCGACATCGTCATCGTGCAGGCGACGACAATGTCGCCATCGCCTTGCGGCCTTCCTGCAGCAACACGGTGACCAGGCGCACGCGCACGCTCGAGCGCGACCACACGATGCCGATGCGCCGGGGCTCCGAGGGCTTCGGCAACGGCAGGCGCACGAGGTCGAGTCCTTCCGGCCAGGGCTGCGCCCAGTCGGGCACCAGCGAGACGCCCAGGCCACGATCGACCATCACCGCGATCGCGTTCAACGCGTTCAACTCGAAGCGCTCGCGCGGCACGATACCGTTCGCGCGCAGGTAGTCGTCCGCCTGGCGGCCGCCCCACTGGTTACGGTCGTAGCGGATCAGCGGTTCGTTGGCGAGAAGCTCGTGCGGATCGCGCGCCGCCATGGAACGCGGCGCCAGCACCACGAGCGGTTCCTCGCGCAACAGCTGCCACTCGCAGGTCTTGGGTAGCGGAAACGGTGCCTGCAAGACCACGGCCGCATCCAGGTCACCCGCTTCCACGTCGCGATACAGGTCCACCGAGTAACCCGGCTTGATGAACACGTTGATCCGGGGGAAGGTCTCCACCATGCGCGCGAGGATGTCCGGCAGCATGCCCGCCAGCGCGGTCGGGCAGGCACCCAGGCGCAACTCGCCCGATACCCCGCTCTCGTTGGCGACGCTGCGCAGGTCGGCGACGTTGCGCAGCAGGTCGCGCGAGCGCTGGAGGATACGCGAGCCTTCCTCGGTGACGCTCACCGTGCGGCCGACGCGGGCGATCAGGGTGGCGCCGATCTCGCGTTCCAGCGTGCGGATTTGCTGCGCCACGGCAGCGGGCGTGATGTTCAGCAGGCGCGCCGCCGCCGCCATGGAACCGTGGTCGGCCACGGTGATGAAGGTATGCAGGAACTGGGTTTCCACGGGATCTCGCCGGCGCTGGTCAGAGTGGGACCATGGTAGGTCATCCCCCGCGGGATTCGCGATGGATCGTCAGGCCCTCGAGCGAGCGCGTCGGCGCGGGGAAGAACAGGCTGGCCACGTAGCCGATCACGATGCACAGGAAGATCGAGATCGCCAGGTAGAAGTACGGGTGCACGAGCCGAAAAACCCAGGCCACGAGGGTGAGCACGGTGCTTCCGGCGATCCCGATCGCCACCCCCGGCGAGTTGGCGCGCCGGGTGAACATGCCCAGGGTGTACGCGCCTGCGAAGCCGCCGCCCAGCAATCCGGCCAGTTCGATCGACACGTCGAACAGCGAATGCACGTCGAAGCGCGACAGCAGCAGGGCCAACCCGATGCCCACCAGGCCAACCGCGATCGTGCTGACCTCGGCGAAGACCACGCTTCGCTTGGGCGACGGGTTCTTCACCAGGCGCTCGTAGAAGTCCACCGAAACCAGGGTCGCCACGCTGTTCATGATGCCGGACAGCGTCGCCATGGCCGCCGCGAAGATGCCCGCGACGATGAGGCCGGTGACGCCCATCGGCAACTCGGCCGCGATGAACAGCGGGAAGGTGGCGTCGATCGGCAGCAGCGGGTTCATCCGCTCGGGGTGCGCCTTGTAGTAGACGAACAGCGCGGTACCGATCATGTAGAAGACGAAGCCGCCCGGGATCATGATCGCCGCGAAGGCCCAGATCGAGCGCCCCGCTTCCTTGTCCGACGGCGTGGACAGCGTGCGCTGCATCAGCACCTGGTCCTTCGGGAAGGTCAGCACGACGTCGAACAACACGAGGAAGACGAAGCCCCATACCGTGGCCTTGGTCAGGTCGAAGCTGAAGTCGAGCAGGCGGAACTTGTGATCGGCCATGGCCGTATGCACGAACTCGCCCATGCCACCGTGCAGGTGCCAGATGATGAAACCGATGGCGAAGATCGCGCCGCCCATTTTCACGATCACCTGGACCACGTCCGTCCAGATCACCGCCTTCATGCCGCCCATGGCGGTATAGACGATGGTGAAGCCACCCATCAGGATCACGCTCAAGGTGGTGCTGATGCCGGTGATGGTGGCGATCGCGAGCGCCGGCAGGAAGAGGATCACGCTCATCCGGCTGCCGAGCTGGGTGAGGATGCACAGGGCGCTGGCGATCATGCGGATCGCCGGATGGAAGCGTGTTTCCAGGTACGAGAAGACCGACATCAGGTCGAGCCTGCGCAGCAGCGGCACGATCCACACGGCGACGAACATCAGGCCGAACACGGCGATGAGGTTGTTCGTCATGTATTGCCAGTTGCTTTCGAAGGCCTTGGCCGGAATCGCGATGAAACTGATCGAACTGGTGTTCGCCGCGTAGAGGCTGATGCCCGCCGCCCAGAAAGGAATGCTGCGGCCGCCGACAAAGAAGCTGGAGGTGGAGTTGCGCTTCTCGCGCAGGTAGAAGTACAGGCCAATGCCGATCATGCCCGCGAGGTAGACCACGATCACCAGCCAGTCGAGCCAGCGTAGCAACAGCTTGCCCGACTGGACCTGGGCGGACGCCACCGCCATGCGGTCATCGCTCGTGCTCGCCCAGAGCACGCCGTCTTGCCACGGCGCCATGGCCACCGGCCGCACGAAGTCGACACCGGGCAGGCGTGCCCACGATTGCGTGACCACCTGGTAGGTCATCGCATGCGCGGTATCCGTCGCGTCGCCGACGAGGTAGAGGATGTTGGCCTGCCCCAGCGCCCTCGCCATGCCAGGAAGTACCGTTCCCGGCACGTCGCCACGGTGGGCCCATGTGCCTTCGGACGACCGGCGCCACACGGAACCACCCGTCGTGACGAAGATGGCCGCGCCCTGCACCGCCAACGACGTCGCCGCCTCGCGGGACGGCCATCCTTCGATGGACGACCACGCGGGCAGCGCGGCATCGGCATCGAAGCGCCAGATTCGCGGTGCGCCGTTCGACATGCCGGCGATGTAAACGGAGGTACCCGCGAACGCGGGCCGGGCCTCGGACAAGGGCTCGGGCAGGGCTGGCAACGGGCGTACCTCGAGACCGCCGGCGCCGAGGGACAAGCGAACCACGCCGCTCACGCGCCCGGCGTCGAGCTGGGTCGCGTAGGCACGCACACCGTCACCGAACACGACGGCCAATCCGCTGGGTGGGTCACCGGCCGCCCACGGCAGCGGCGCCCACGCCGTCCTGCCTTGTTCCAGCAGCCATGCCTTGCCATCGACGATAGCCAGCACGCGGCCATCCAGGGTGGCGAGGCCTTGCACCGTCCCGCTCGCTGGAACCGGCGGTAGCGCATCGCCACGCAAGGGGGTCAAGGCATCCGCATGGGCAGGACCCACCATGCCGACCGTGCATGCGACCGCGAGCAGCACGGCACGAAACCACATCACGACGTAACGCATGCGCCTCACCCGAGCGACGCCAGGAGGGCTTCCGCGCGTTTCACGAACGGCAGGTCGACCATCCGTCCATCGAGCGAGAAGGCGCCGTGGCCCGCGCGGGCGGCCTCAGCCGCGGCGGCCACGACACGGCGGGCGTGCGCGACCTCTTCCGGCGAAGGCGCGAACACCTCGTTGGCCAGCGTCACCTGGCGTGGATGGATGCAGCTCTTGCCGATGAAGCCGAGTCGCCGGGACATGCGTGCTTCCGCCCGGTAACCGTCGGCATCGTCGATCGCCGCGAAGGCCGCGTCGACCGCGAACACGCCCGCCGCGGCGGCGGCCATCTTCACGGCGAACATGGCGGCATGCACGGCCGCCGTGTCGCCACGGTCGATACCGTGCGGCTCGAAGAGGTCCGCGAGCCCGAGTTGCAGGCCGGCGACGCGCGGATGCGCCGCGGCCATGGCGGCGGCTTGTTCCAGGCCCCTTGGCGTTTCCACGTTCACCAGCAGGCCGACCGGCGCCTCGTGTCCACCAGTGGATTCGATCCGCTCCATGGCGGCGGCCACCGCGCGCACCGCCTCGGCGGATTCGAGCTTGGGCACGTTGAGCAAGGCGAGACCCGGCACCATCACCGCGCGAAGATCGCCCTCGAACCAGGCACTCCCCGGCGCGTTGACACGTACGATGGCCAGCTTGGCCGCGCGACGCATCGCGGGCGAGGCGACGAAGGCGGCCACGTCGTCACGGGCGCGGGTCTTCGCTTCCGCCGGGACGGAATCCTCCAGGTCGAACGACAAGGCATCGGCGGGACCCGCCAGGGCCTTGGCGAAGAGTTCCGGACGCCCGCCGGGCACGAACAACTTGCTGCGCATGGATTCCCCGCCGACGCCGACACTCCGATGACCCGGGATTCTGCGGCATCGGACGCGCGCCAATCGAGCGGGGTACGCACGTTCTAACGATAGGATTCCTATCTTGCTGCGAAGCACAAGACCATCAGACGGCGTGGTACTGCCGGTACCAGCGGACGAACCGGGCGACGCCCTCTTCCACGGAAACCTGCGGTACGTAACCCGTGGCATCGCGCAGGTCGCCCACGTCGGCCGCCGTATCCGGTACGTCGCCGGGCTGCAACGGAAGGAGCTCCATCACGGCCTTGCGGTCCAGGCATTCCTCCAGCCGCTGAATGTAGGCGAGCAGTTCCACCGGTTGTTCGTTACCGATGTTGAACAGGCGGAACGGCGCCACGCCGCTGGAGGCAGGATCGGGCGACATGCCATCCCACGCCGCATCGGCCGAAGGCGGACGGTCGAGGCAACGGACCACGCCTTCGACGATGTCGTCGATATACGTGAAGCTGCGCTGGTGACGTCCGTGGTTGAACACCTTGATCGGCTCGCCCGCCAGGATGGCGCGGGTGAACAGGAACAGCGCCATGTCCGGCCGTCCCCAGGGCCCGTAAACGGTGAAGAAACGCAGGCCCGTGCATGGCGTGCCATACAGGTGGGCGTAGCTGTGCGCCATCTGCTCATTGGCTTTCTTCGTCGCCGCGTAGAGCGTCAGCGGATGTTCGGCGGAACGGTGCTCCGAAAAAGGCATGGCCCGGTTGGCGCCATACACCGAACTGGTGGAGGCGAACACCAGGTGCTCCACCGCATGCGCACGACAGCCTTCGAGCACGTGCAGGAAGCCGGTGACGTTGCTCGACACGTACACGTGCGGGTTCTCGGCCGCGTAGCGCACGCCGGCCTGCGCGGCGAGATGCACCACGCGCCGTGGACGGTGCTCCGCGAACAACGACTCCATCGCGCTCCGATCGGCGATGTCGGCATGCACGTGCGTATAACGCGGATCGTCGCGAAAACGATCCAGCCGCGCCTGCTTCAGCGTCACGTCGTAGTAGTCGTTGAGGTTGTCCACGCCGACCACCTCGTCGCCCCGCGCCAACAGGCGCATCGCCACGTGCGAGCCGATGAAGCCCGCCGTGCCTGTCACGAGTACCTTCATTGGCGGTCCTCCACTCAGAGCCGGCCGTCCACCGCATCGCGCGGCAGCACGTATTTCACGTCGTAAACGACGGCACCGGGCTTGCCGAAGGCACGGATGCCCGCCGCCGCCATCTCGTGGAACTGCCGATGAGCGACGGCGATGACGATCGCGTCGTACGCGCCCGGCGCGGGCTCGGACACGGTCCGCACGCCGTAGGTCCGCTCGGCTTCGTCCGCGTCCACCCAGGGGTCGTGCACGTCGATCGTGGCGTTGTACGACTTCAGCGAGGCGATGATGTCGACCACGCGCGTGTTGCGCAGGTCCGGGCAGTTTTCCTTGAAGGCCAGGCCCAGCATGAGGACACGGGCGCCCACCGGATTCAGGCCCTTGCACACCATCAGGCGGATCACTTCGCCGGCGATGTACGGACCCATGCCGTCGTTGGTCCGGCGGCCGGCCAGGATCACATCCGGATGGTGGCCGACTTCCTGCGCCTTGTGCGTCAGGTAATACGGGTCGACGCCGATGCAGTGGCCACCCACCAGGCCAGGGCGGAACGGCAGGAAATTCCACTTCGTGCCGGCCGCCTCGAGCACTTCCAGCGTGTCGATGCCGAGCTTGTTGAAGAGGATGGCGAGGTCGTTGACCAGGGCGATGTTGAGGTCGCGCTGCGTGTTCTCGATGACCTTGGCCGCCTCGGCCACCTTGATGCGGCTGGCCTTGTACGTGCCCGCATCGATGATGCTCGCGTACAGCGCGTCGACGAAATCGGCCGCCTCGGGCGTGGAACCCGAAGTGACCTTGCGAATGGTATTGACCCGGTGCTGCTTGTCGCCGGGATTGATCCGCTCGGGACTGTAGCCGACGAAGAAATCCTCGTTGAAGACGAACCCCGAGACCCGCTCGAGGATGGGCACGCAGACTTCCTCGGTGCAACCGGGATAGACCGTGGACTCGTAGACCACGACATCGCCCTGCTCGAGCACCTTGCCCAGCGTTTCGCTCGCACGGATCAGGGGCGTGAGGTCCGGCCGCTTCGCGCTGTCGATCGGCGTGGGCACGGTCACGATGAAGACGTTGCACCCGCGCAGGTCGTCGAGGTCGCCGCTATAGGACAGCCGCCCGGCCCCCGCCAGCGACGCCTCGTCCACTTCCAGCGTGCGATCGATGCCGGCCCGCAGTTCCACTACGCGCGAGGCGTCGATATCGAAGCCGAGCGTGGCGTAACGCTTGCCGAACTCGACCGCGAGGGGCAAGCCCACATAGCCCAGCCCTATAACGCCGATCTTTACCGTGTCGAGTTGTCGCATCGGGCTTCCATCGAGGAGGTGCACGGCCTCCGCGGCATGGCGCCGACGGGCCGTAAAGCATGGAAGCCTAGCGGATCGCGCACGCGGGGCGCCAGACGGCACCCCCTGGGCGCCGCCTGGCGGGCTACCGGCTCAGCCGCCCTCGGCCGCCGGAAGCTCGTTCACGTCGCGGACGCTGTACACGTCGATGGCGTAAGGCGCCTTCGCGTCGCCCGTGGCCTTGAAACGGCCGAAGACGGTCGCATCGGCACGGGTGCCCTTGCCGGCGACGGTACGCCGGAACGCAGAGACATCGCGCTTGCGGGTGGAGCCGTCGTCCATGCTCAGGCTCACCGTGCCCTTGCACTGTGCGTCGGACAGCATGGTCACCTTGCCCTCGGTGGCGGCCACGCCGCGAACCGTGACCGTGGTGCCCACGTACCTGTCCGCCGTGCCCAGCACGGTGCAGATCGTGTCCGGCGGCGTCTCGTCCGACCGGGCCGCCGCGTTGCCCGCGACACATACCAGAATGAGGGCGACTCCCGTCGCCCGAACGAAAGTTACCGCGTTCATAGGCTTCCCCCTTGATACCGGTCCTCGCGGACCGCGCCGAATGGACGGCTAAACCAAGAAGAACGCGTTTACCGCGCACGGTCAATAAGAAAATTGGGCAGGTCCCGTGCGGATGCCGGGGCGATCAGCGGCCCTTCGAGAAGGCGTCGGCCGCCTTCACCAGCGCCGCCGTCGCCCGCCGGGTGGCCTCGGCCGTGACCTCGACTTCCCTCGCCGCCTCGTCCCAGGCACGCGCGTCGATGGCATCGCCGATGGCGGGCAGGGGCGCCACGTCCTCGCCTTCCTTGCGGCCTGGCGCCTGCAACAGGTGCCGGTACCAGGGACGCTGCGGAAGCCCGGACGCCTGCACGAACGAGGGTGCGACGTCGCGCAGCGCCCGGTTCACGGCGTCCCGCCGTTTCGGCGGAAGATCGCCCGTGGCGCCCGCGGCGCGGTCGTAGGCGCGTGCGGCGGCGAGCAGCCCGCGCTGCGCGTCACGCAGCGGTCCGAGATCGACCTCCTGCCAACGGTCGTCCTCCCTCGCAGGTGGCCGCAAGCCACGATACGCCACGTCCGCCAGCCGATAGGCGCCGCTGTCCACGAGCGTGTTGTGGCGAACCGAATCACGATGGGCCGTCGCCACGCCGGCCGCCAGCCGCTCGATATCCCGGCCCAGCGATTCCGCGAAGGCGGTGTAGCGCCAGGGCAGCACGTCGGCATTGGCCACGCGCAAGGCCAGGCGCAGGTTCGTGCGGGCCAGCAGGTTCACGTATTTCAGTCCGGGGTCGCCGAACCGTTGGTAGTGCGCGTAAGTGTCGTATAGCGAGTGGTAGACCGGGACGCTCTCTTCATCGCCGTCGCGGTCGTAGCCATAGCGCACGTGCAGCGAGGGGACACCGAGCCGGTGCGCGAAAGGCAGGTAGTCCGAACCGGTGCCGAGCCGCGGCGGCACGATCGGCCCCTCCACGTCCTTGCCCTTCTCCGCCGCATCCACGGTTCGCTTGGCCGCGCGGCGCTCCTGCACGCTGGCACCGGTTTCCGGATCGCGAAGATCCCCTGCCACCTCGTCGACCAGGGAGGCCAACGAAGGATCGCCGGCGGCGGAGAGAAAGCCGCGGCCCGTGGTGTCGTTGTTGAGGTAGAAGACCGCCTTGCGCGACAGCTCCGCCGCATGCCGTTCGGCCCACGCCTTCGACCCGAGGATGCCCAATTCCTCACCGTCCCAACTGGCGAAAACCAGCGTCCGCTTCGGCCGGATGCCGGCCTTGGCGAGTTCGCCGATGGCCCGTGCCTCGGCAAGCAAGGCCGTGGTTCCGGCCAGCGGGTCCCAGGCCCCGTACACCCAGGCATCGTGGTGTACCCCGCGGATCACCCACTCGTCCGGATGCTCGCTGCCGGGCAGGCTCGCGACGACGTTGTAGAGCGTGCGCCACTCCCATGGCGAGCGAACTTCCAGATGAACCTGCGCGTCGCCGCCGACGTGATAGGTCAAGGGCAACCCGCCCTGCCAGCGATTCGGCACGACCGGTCCACCCAGGGCGCGAAGGAAATGCTCGGCATCGCCGTAGCCGATCGTGACCACGGGAATCCGCAGGTCGCCGGTGCGTTTCTCGGCCTGGATGGTCTTCGCAGCCGATGCGTCCAGCACGCTGTCGATGCCGAGGGTGCCCCGCTGGACCGTGCGCGGAGTACGCCATGCGCCCGCCGGATAGACATCGCCTTTGGTGAAACCATCCGCTTCGGGGTCGGAATAAATCACGACGCCGACCGCGCCATGTTGTTGCGCCAGCCTCGGCTTCACCCATCGCCCGGCACCGCTGGACTTCACCAGCACCACCTTGCCGCTCACCGACTGGCCGGTGCGCTCGAGATCGTCGTAATCCTTCGACAGGCCTTCGTTGACGAAGATCAGCGGCGCATCCACCGCCCCGTCCGGGCTGTACGACTCCATGCCAGGAAGCACGCCTTCGCTGCGCTTCGTATCATCGTCGCCCTCGATGGCCGGCTCGGTGAAATCGGCCGCATAGCGATCGGCGCCGGTCAGGACGAGTTTCTGTACCGAGGGATAGGCCACGAGGACACGGACCGGTTCGACCGTCACCCGCCAGCCCCAATCGCGCAGGTTGGCGGCGATGAAATCCGCGTTCTCCTTGTCGTGCGGTGAGCCGACCTGGTTCGGTGCGGAGGTAAGGCGGCGCAACCATCCGTCGAGATCGGCCGTCTCGATGGATGCGTCGATACGCCGTTCCACGTCGCGTTCCGCCGCCGACGACACGGTGGTGAAGCCTGTCAACGGCGGTGCGGCCTGTGCCGCGATGGGTCCGGCTAGCGCCAGCAGGAGGACGGGGAGAAACACGCGCGGGTTCATCAGTTCCACCGGTAGGTCGCGCTGGCGTAGTAGTAGCGGCCGTTCCAGCTCAGCGGCGAGAACAGGCTGTACTTGAAATTGCCACCGGTGGAGTTGGCGAACTTCGTCTGCTCGGGCCGCGCGTTGAACGCATTGTCCGCTCCCGCCGTGAAGGTCCACTGGTCGATGGAGTAATCGGCCGAGAGGTCGAGGGTCCAGCGGTGATCGAAGTTCTGGTCGAGCGCGTTGCCGCTGTTGCTGTACACGGTGTAGTCGCCGTAGCGCTGCACGTTCGCGTGCCCGGCCCAGCGGCCATGCAGGTAGTCCAGGCCCACGTCCAGCTTCGTGCGCGGATTGGTATCGCCGAGCAGGCCGAGACGCTCGCGGCGCTCCACGCGCTGCACGGCCACGCCCAGTTCGTCGAGGATCGCCGGGTTCGGCTTGACCTTTGTCACCTCGTTCTCGTTGTACGCCCAGCCGACGGTGGTGTTGAGGCGGTCGCCGTTGGCGAAGTCGAAGGCGTACTGGCTCACGAAATCGAGTCCGCGCGTGCGCGTGTCCACTGCGTTGGTGAAATAGCGGATCGACTGGTAGTTCGCGTCCACGCCGTTCGCCGTGAGATAGGCATTCACGGTGGGGGTGTTCACCGGGATGTTCGACGAGAGGTTGATGCGATTGGTGATCTTGATCCAGTACGCGTCGACGCTCACGTTCCAGCCATCGAGCGGTTCCAGCGCGAGGCCCAGCGTGGCGCTGCGCGATTTTTCAGGCTTGAGCTTTTCGGCACCGAGCAGGCTTGCCGCCTGCGCGTCGACCGGGAAGGTGCCCGACTGCACGAGTACCTGGCCCTGCCCGAGATCCTGCAATTGCGAGGAGATATCGGCGTAATGCTGCTGGACCAGCGTCGGCGCACGGAATCCCGTACCCACGCTGCCGCGCAGCGCCACCCGCGGATTGAAGTCGAAGCGTCCGGACAACGAACCCGAGGTGGTGCCGCCGAAATCGCTGTAGTGCTCATGGCGGCCCGCCAGCGACAGCGCGAAGCGATCGGTCAGGTTCGTCTCCAGATCGATGTATTCCGACACGTCGTGCCGCTGCCAGTTGCCCCGCAAGTCGCCGGTGATGCCGCCGTTCGGACCGTACTGCGACACGGCGTCGCCCGGACTGACCTTGTAGCCCTGCCGCAGGTATTCCAGGCCGAAGGACACGCTCACGGGGTTGGGCAGCCACGACGGCGAGAATTCCTTGCCGATGTCGAGGTTGCCGGTCTGCTGGTTCGTCTTGTAGTCGGCTCCCTGGATGAAGAACGGGGTGTAGCCGAAGGCTCGGTACCAGTCCGCATTGATGGCGTGGCTGCGCTGGTCGTACTCGTTCGAGCCGTGCGTGGCCGAGAGGTCGTAATGCCAGCCTTCACCCAACTCGCCACGTATTCCGGCCGTGATGCTGGTGT
Organism: Luteibacter sp. RCC_6_2; assembly: GCF_041360655.1. Taxonomy (NCBI): domain Bacteria; kingdom Pseudomonadati; phylum Pseudomonadota; class Gammaproteobacteria; order Lysobacterales; family Rhodanobacteraceae; genus Luteibacter; species Luteibacter sp. RCC_6_2. Next base: position 154,836 of record NZ_JBFUPQ010000006.1, read on the forward strand.
CGTTGACGATGGGGATGCCGACGGGAAGGTAGCCGTTCGGATAGATCGCGATGACATTGGTGGAATCGCCACGATGGCGGTAAAGGCTGGCGGTCTCGTCACGGTCGCGCCGGTAGAGTGCCTCGACATACACCTCGACCGCCTTGCTGAAGGCATATTGCCCCACCAGCGACACCTTGTTCGACTGCACCGCCGGATCGCCCAGCCAGTACACCTTCTGGCCATACGTGCTGCCCACCGAGGCGGCGGTGCGGTCCCGGCCCGCGCGGTTTGTCCCATCGTTGTTCTGCGTATCGATGGCGACATGGATCGAGCCCTTGTCGCCCAGCTTGAAACCGGTATCGGCGGTGAGCTGGCGCTGCAAGCCGTCGCCGGCGTCGTAACCACCGAACTTCGCGGTGACCTGGCCGCCCTGTCCCGACTTCTTGAGGATCACGTTGATCACGCCGCCGATGGCGTCCGAGCCGTAGCGCGCGGACTGGCCATCGCGGAGCACCTCGATGCGCTCGATGGCGGACACGGGAATGGCGTTGAGATCCACCGGATTCGAACCGCGGCCGATGGCGCCACCGAGATTGAGGAACGCGCCGGTGTGTTGGCGCTTGCCGTCGATCAGCACCAGCACCTGGTCGGGGCTGAGGCCACGCAACGTCACCGGGCGAGCCACCTCGGCGCCGCTGATGGTGGTCGGCTGCGGAAAGTTCAGTGAAGGCACCAGCCGGGCCAGCGCCGCCGTGAGCTGGGTGGCACCGGTCTGTTGCAGCTGCTGCGGCGTGATGACGTCGATCGGCTGCAATGAGCTGGACACGGTGCGCTCGGTACTGCGCGTGCCGGTGACGATCACGGTATCGAGTTGGCTGGTGCGGGCGGCGTCCTGGGCGTGGAGCGCAGGCACCCCGAAGGCGGCGGCCAGGGCGAGGAACAAGGTATGGCGACGGCGACGGACGAGCGAATGCATGGGTGGATGTCCCCTGGACGATGAGCATGGGCGGCCATGCGGCAGCGATGCGTGAAGGCATGCCGGGACCATGACGCCGGAAAAACGGATGGAGTGGAGCCGCGGTCAGGCCGCGGAACGCGCCAGCGCCCGTGGCGCTAGGGGCGAGGCGTGCGGATCAGCCCGGTCGACAACGACAACAGCACGCACGCATCGCCGGACATCGCGGTGCGGCCGCGAGGATCGTCGGGATGGTGGTCATGTGCTGCGGGTGTGCGTTCACTGGAGGTGGGATCGCCTTGGTGGGAATCTCGCAAGCGGTATTTGTTGCACCGCAACGAACGTTTGTCAACTGCCCGTTCGGACGTCCAATCCGCCGCCGTGCCGGATGGGCGATACTGTCGCCCTCCCCCATCGAACACACCACCCATGACTTCGTACGACGACGATTTCGAGAATGAGCGCGACCCCGACGATGCGGAGGACGGCGACGACTCCGTCGAATCCCAGGTCTGGCACCTGTTGCTGCTCATCAATCCCGGCGACGAGGACGGCGCGATGCAGCAGTTCTCCGCCTATCGCGACGAAGTCGAGGAAGAAGGCGACGAGGACCCGATCCGCATCGTCGGCCGGGTGACGGACTGGCGCTCGGGCTTCGAAGTGGACGCCGACGATACGCGCGCACTGGTGGATGCGATCAAGGAACTGGCGAGCCGGTGGAACATCGACATCGACTGGGATGGCGATCCGGACGACGACGAGTTCCATGAGGACATCGACGGGGCGGAAATCTTCGCGCGTGCCTTCGACCAGTTGAACCAGCACGGCTATACGCTGTGGGCGCGCGAAGCGGACGACGATGTCTATGCCGGCTGGATCACCAGCTCGCGTGACGACGAGCAGATGCGCCTGGTGGCGACGCAACTGGGCATCAATCTTCGCCTCGGCAGCCAGGTGACCTGACTATCGTCTATCCGGACGGGCCGGCCAGCTTCTCCTTCAGCAGGTCGATGAAGGCACGTACTTTCACCGGGGGTTGCTTGCCCGGATAGACCGCGTACACGCCGCCCTCCGGAAGACGAAAACGAGGCAGCAAGGCCACGAGCCTGCCGGCCGCGATGTCCTCGTCGACGAGATAATCCGGAAGCACGGATATGCCCAGACCCGCCGCGACGAAGGCGTGCACGCCGAGCGTGTTGTTGGCGCTGGCCACGGTGCGTGTCTGCACGGTGTGTTCTTCCTCGTCGCCCGCGCTGGAGAATGTCCATCGGGTCGGCGAGGAAAGCACGGTAAGCGCGATCCAGGCATGCGCGGCGAGGTCCCCTGGTACCCTTGGCACGCCATGTTTCGCGACGTAGGCCGGCGAGGCGACGAGGCACTGGCGAAAGCTCGCCAGCTTCGCGGCTCGCAGGCTGGAGTCGCGCAGCCAGCCGATGCGGATCGACAAGTCGAAGCGCTCCGCGATGAGGTCGACGACGCTGTCGCTGGTCACCAGCTCCACCTTGACCTGCGGAAACCTCGCTGCGAAGTCGGCCAGCGCGGGTGCCACGATCGAGGGTCCGTGATCTCCGGCGGCCGCGACACGAAGGCTGCCCATCGGCGTGTCGCGGCACTCGCCCAGTTGCGCGATGGCCGCTTCCGCATCGGCGAGGACGCGGGCACAGTCCTCGTGGAAGCGCTCGCCGGCATCGGTCAGGGACATCCGACGCGTGCTGCGCACCACCAGTTGCACCCCGAGTTCTTCTTCCAGCTTCGCCAGGTGCTGGCTCACCATCGCCTTGGTGCTGCCCAGTTGCTGGGCGGCCGCGGTGAACGAGCCGGCCCGGACGAGCGTCACGAAGACGGCGAGACGGTTGAGGTTGACGTCGGCCATGCCGGCTCCCGGTCCATCGTAAAGTCGCACTTTACGATGAATCCATGGATTGCGCGTTTCTTGTGAACGATCAGAAGCGCATGCTAGCTCCATCCATTCCTGCGGAAGCCCCACCATGAAGATCGTCCTGTTCGGCGCCACCGGCAACCTTGGCAAGGTCATCCTCGACGAAGCCCTGGCCCGCGGTCACGCGGTCACCGCCGTCGTCCGCGATCCCGCACGCGTCGCCACGCGGCATGCCGCCCTGACCGTCGTGCAGGGCGATGTCTCCCGACCTGCCTCCTTCGCGGCCGCCCTTCCCGGTGCCGACGCCGCCATCGCCAGCCTCAACGACCATGCCGACCCGGCCAATGTGCCGAAGCAGGCCGCGGTCCTGCTGGATGCGCTGTCGTCGGCGGGAGTGCGCCGCTTCGCCTGGGTCGGCGGTGCCGGCAGCCTGGAGGTCGCCCCGGGAGTCCGCGTGATCGACGATGCCCATTTCCCCGCGGAGTGGAAGCCCTCGGCGAACGCGCAGGTCGAGGCGCTGGCGGTGTTCCGCGCCAGCAAGGCCGATATCGACTGGACCTATATCAGTCCGGCGGCGGTGATCGCGCCGGGCGAGCGCACGGGTTCCTACCGTGTGGGCGCCGACCAGTTGCTGGTGGATGCCGAAGGGAACAGCCGGATATCGATCGCCGATTTCGCCATCGGCGTGCTCGATCGCCTGGAAAAAGGGGATGCGGCGAAGAAGCGCGTTACTTTCGCGTACTGAGGGCCACCCCATCGCCGACAAGTCGGCTCCCACCATGCCCCGCTCTGGTGGGAGCCGACTTGTCGGCGATCCCGCGGCAGCGGGCCTGGACACCGACCGCTATACTCCCCGGGATGAACTACCGCCACGCCTTCCACGCCGGCAATTTTGCCGATGTCCTCAAGCACATGGTGCTCGTGGCCTTGATCGACTCGCTGAAGCAGAAAAGCTCCCCCTTCTGCTACATCGACACCCACGCCGGCCGCGGCCGCTACGACCTGCGCGGCGCCGAGGCCCGTAAAACCGCCGAATCCGACGAAGGCTTCGGCATCCTGAAGACCGCCAGCGGCCTGCCGCCGCTGCTGTGGAAGTGGCTGGACGTGGTGCGCGCCTGCAACGCCGGCGACGAATCGATGCGCTATTACCCGGGTTCGCCCTGGATCGCCGCGCACCTGATGCGCGAAGGCGACTCCGCCCAGCTCTGCGAATTGCAGGTTGGCGAATCGGACCAACTGCGCCAGCTTTTCCACCATGACCCGCGCGTGCACGTGCACCAGCGCGATGGCTACGAAGCCATGAAAGCCTTCGTGCCGCCGAAGGAAAAGCGCGGCCTCGTCCTCATCGACCCACCGTTCGAATCGCAGGAAATGGAGTTCCGGGTCATCGAGAAATCGCTCAAGGCGGCGATGGAGAAATGGCCTGGTGGCATCTATGCCATCTGGTACCCGATCAAGCTGCGCAGCCAGGTTCAGCCCTTCCACCGCTGGCTCGGCAAGAGCGGGGCGAAGCGCGTTCTGGTCGCCGAGGTGCTGCTGCGCCCTGACGATTCCCCGTTGCGCCTCAACGGCACCGGCGTGGCCATCGTGAACGCGCCGTGGAAGCTCGATGAAGTGCTACGCGACTCGTTGCGCGTGCTGCCCAAGTTGCTCGGTACCCCGGGCGAATCCGAATACCGGCTGACCTGGCTGGTCGAGGAGGGCAAGGATGAAGCGCCCGCCCACGGTCCGCAGTCGCCTCATTCAGTCCGAAGGCGGTAAAGTCGTCGCACACGCCAGGAGTCGACCCATGCGCCCGACCATCGTCCGTCTTGCCGTCCCTGCCGCCTTGCTGACCCTCGCCCTCACCGGCTGCGCGCCCGCGCCGATCTACAAGCCAACCGCGAGCAACGTCGCCGTGCCACCTGCCCAGGTCGCCCGCGAGCCGGAGCGCTACGGCAGCGCCGACGTGATCTGGGGCGGCCGCATCGTCAACGTGCGCAACTTCACCGACCACAGCGAAATCGAAGTGCTCGCCTACCCGCTCGACGGTTCGCAGCGCCCGAAAGCCAACGACACCGGCAACGGCCGTTTCATCGCGGCCATGCCCGGCTATGTCGAAAGCCTCGACTATCCCGCCGGATCGCTGGTGACCATCGCGGGCCGCCTCAACGGCACCCGCACCGGCAATGTCGGCCAGGCGCAATACACGTTTCCGCTCGTCTCGGTGAACCAGTCGCACGTGTGGACGGCCAAGGAAATGTCCGGCGGCCATCCCAACGTGAGCTTTGGCGTGGGCGTCGGCGTCATACGGTAAGATCTTGCGGTTAACCATCGCGGGACAGGGAATCACATGTCGGGACACGCCGATTCGAAGCGCGCGATCTTCCTCGCGCTCGGAGCCAATTTCGCCATCTTCATCGCCAAGCTGGTCGCGGCGATCTTCACCGGCTCGGGCGCGATGCTCGCCGAGGCCGTGCATTCGCTCGCCGACTGCGGCAACCAGGGCCTGCTGCTCCTGGGCATGCGCCAGGCGAAGCGGCCGCCCTCGCCGGACTACCCGCTAGGCTGGGGCCGCGCCCTGTATTTCTGGTCGTTCCTCGTGGCGATCCTGCTCTTCAGCGTGGGCGGCATGTTCTCGATCTACGAGGGCGTGCATAAGCTGACCCATCCGGAGCCCCTGAAATGGGCCTGGCTGGCCGTCGGCGTGCTGGCGTTCTCCATCGTCACGGAAGGCGTTTCCATGCATGGCTGCATGCAGGAAGTGAACAAGGCCCGTGATGGCCGCACGATCTGGCAATGGTTCCGCGAGACCCGCGCCAGCGAATTGCTGGTGATCTTCGGCGAAGACCTGGCCGCGCTGATCGGCCTCTGCCTGGCCCTGCTCGCGGTCGTGCTCACCATGGTCACGGGCAACCTGTTCTTCGACGCGCTCGGCACGATCGCCATCGGCGTCCTGTTGATCGTGGTCGCCGTGGCGGTCGCCATCGAGGTGAAGGCCTTGCTGATCGGCCAGGGCGTGGAGCCGAAACAGCGTGCCGCGATGGTCGCCTTCCTCGAGGCCCGCCCCGAGATCGATACCGTCTATAACGTGCTCACCTTGCAGATGGGCACCGACGTCATGGTGGCGATCAAGGCGAAAATGGCCGCCGCGCCGACCGCCCGGGCCATGATCGAGGCGATCAACATCGTCGAAGCCGACTTCAAGGCCGAGTTCAAGGACGTGCGCTGGAGCTTCTTCGAGCCCGACTACGCCGACTGAGTCCAGGACGCACAAGGAGCCTTCACGGGCAGGTAGTACAATCGACGGCTTGTCCGCAAGGCTCCTGCCCGACTCCATGCCCGTAGCGCTTCCTCGCCCCCCGCTCCCCGTCAACGCCAAGACCCGCCGTTACTGGGCCGTCCCCCACGGTTCGTCCTGGGCGCTCGAGATCGCTGAGGCGGCACGCGCCCATGACGGCCTGCTGGTCGTGGTGGCACGCGACGCCCGCAGCGCCGACAACCTCGAAAGCGAACTGGCCGTCTTCGCCGGCGAGTTGCCGGTGTTGCACTTTCCGGATTGGGAGACCCTGCCCTACGACGTCTTCAGCCCGCATCCGGAAGTGGTGTCGCAGCGTATCGCCACGCTGTACCGGCTGCCCAGCACGCGGCGTGGCGTGCTCGTGGTGCCCGTCGCCACGCTGATGCAGCGGATCGCGCCGCGCACGCACATCACAGGCTCCGGCCTGGTACTGCGCAAGGGACAGAAACTCGATCTCATCGCCGAGCAGCGCCGGCTCGAAGCCGCGGGCTACCGAAACGTGCCGCAGGTGAGCGAACCGGGCGATTTCGCGGTGCGCGGGGCGCTGATCGACATCTACGCCATGGGCGCGAGCGAGCCCTATCGCGTGGAGCTGTTCGACGACGAAGTGGAATCGATCCGCACCTTCGACACCGAGACCCAGCGCTCCCAGCATCAGGTGGAGGGCGTGGACCTGCTGCCCGCGCGCGAATTCCCGCTGACCGAGGACGCCGCGAAGAACTTCCGCAGCAACCTGCGCGAGCGCTTTCCGATCGACATCCGACGCTGCCCGCTGTACCAGGACATGAAGGAAGGCGTCACGCCCGGCGGCATCGAGTATTACCTGCCCCTGTTCTACCCGGCCACCGAGACCCTGTTCGACTACATCGCCGGCGACGCGATGTTCGTGCTGGGCGAAGGCGCGCTGGAATCGTCCGAGCAGTTCTGGACGCAGACCACCGAGCGTTACGACCAGCGTGCGCACGACATCGAGCGCCCGGTACTGCCGCCGAACGAGATCTACCTGCCGCCGGAGCATCTGCGTGAGCGCTTGAACAAGCAGGTTCGCGTGGACGTGGTCTCGAAGGATCACGAGCACGCCGTGGACCTGGGCACGCTGCCCGCCCCCGACGTACCGTTGAACCGCAAGGGCGAGGAACCGGGCACGGCGTTGCGCCACTTCCTCGCCAGCTACCCCGGCCGCGTCCTCATCGCCGCCGATTCGGCGGGTCGCCGCGAGGCACTGATCGAGCAGCTGGCCGGCGCGGGCTTGAAGCCGGTGAACGTGGACGGCTGGAAGGACTTCCTCGCGCGCGGCGAATCGCTGGCGATCACCGCCGCCTCGCTCGAACAGGGTTTCGCGCTGGCCAAGCCGGCGCTCACGGTGCTCACCGAGCGCGAGTTGTTCGGCGAGCGCGTCCGCACGGACCGCAAGCGACGCGCCGGGGCGGCACGCGATCCCGAAAGCATCATCAAGGATCTCACCGAACTGTCCATCGGCTCGCCCATCGTGCACATCGATCACGGTGTGGGCCGCTACCAGGGCCTCGTATCGCTCGATGTCGGCGACATGCCCGGCGAATTTCTCACCATCGAGTACGCCAAGGGCGACAAGCTCTACGTTCCCGTGGCCCAGCTGGGCCTGGTAAGCCGTTACACGGGCACCGCGCCGGAACTGGCGCCACTGCATTCGCTCGGCGGCGACGCCTGGGAACGGGCGCGCAAGCGTGCCGCCGAGAAGGTGCGCGACGTCGCGGCGGAGCTGCTGGCGATCTACGCACAGCGCGAGGCTCGCCAGGGCGAGTCCCTGTCGGTCGACCGGCAGATGATCGAGGAATTCGCGGCGACCTTCCCCTTCGAGGAAACGGCGGACCAGCAAGCGGCGATCGATGCCGTCATCACCGATCTCGCCGCACCGCGTGCCATGGACCGCGTCGTCTGCGGCGATGTCGGCTTCGGCAAGACGGAGGTGGCGCTGCGTGCCGCGTTCGCCGCCGCGACCGCCGGCAAACAGGTGGCCGTGCTGGTGCCGACCACCCTGCTCGCCCAGCAGCATTACCGCAACTTCGCCGACCGCTTCGCCGACTGGCCCGTGCGGGTGGACGTGCTTTCACGCTTCAAGTCGAAGAAGGAAGTGGACCTCGCCCTCGAACGGCTGGCGGACGGCCAGGTGGACGTGATGGTCGGCACCCACAAGCTGCTCCAGTCCGACATCCGTTTCAAGAACCTCGGGCTCGTCATCGTCGACGAAGAGCAGCGTTTCGGCGTGCGCCAGAAGGAACAGCTGAAGAAGCTGCGCGCCGAGGTCGACCTGCTCACCCTCACCGCCACGCCGATCCCGCGCACCTTGAACATGGCGATGAGCGGCTTGCGCGATCTTTCCATCATCGCCACGCCGCCCGCGCATCGCACCGCCGTGCGCACGTTGATCTCCACGTATCAACCGGCGCTCATCCGCGAGGCGATCCAGCGCGAGCTGGCCCGTGGCGGCCAGGTGTATTTCCTGCATAACGAAGTGGAGTCGATCGAGCGCACGGCACGTGAACTGGCCGAACTCGTTCCCGAAGCACGCATCCGCGTCGCGCACGGGCAGATGCCCGAGCGCGAACTGGAACAGGTGATGGCCGATTTCCATCGCCAGCGGTTCAATGTGCTGGTGTCCACCACCATCATCGAATCGGGCATCGACATTCCCACGGCGAATACGATCGTCGTGAACCGTGCCGACCGTTTCGGCCTCGCCCAGCTGCACCAGCTGCGTGGCCGGGTAGGACGCTCGCACCACCGCGCCTATGCCTACCTCATCGTGCCCGACCGCCGCTCGATGACGGCGGACGCCGAGAAGCGCCTGGAAGCCCTGGCATCGCTGGAAGAACTCGGCGCAGGGTTCACCCTCGCCACGCACGACCTGGAAATCCGTGGCGCCGGCGAAATGCTCGGTGAGGAGCAGTCGGGGCAGATCCAGGAAATCGGCTTCGGCCTCTACACGGAATTGCTCGATCGCGCGGTGCGTGCGTTGAAGTCCGGCAAGGTGCCCGACTTCGACCTCACTTCCGAGCACGAGACCGAAGTGGAACTGCACCTGCCCGCGCTGATCCCCGAAGATTACCTGCCCGATGTGCACACGCGCCTGACGCTGTACAAGCGCATCGCCAGCGCGCGGAACGAAGATGGCCTGCGCGAGTTGCAGGTGGAGATGATCGATCGCTTCGGCCTGCTGCCCGACCAGACGAAGTGCCTGTTCGCGGTGGCCCAACTGAAGCTGATGGCGACGCCGCTGGGTATCCGCAAGCTCGACTTCGGCGCCAACGGTGGCCGCGTCACCTTCCGCGAAAAGCCGGACATCGATCCGATGGCCCTCATCAAGCTGATCCAGCAGCAGCCGAGGGTGTTCAAGATGGACGGCCAGGACAAGCTGCGCGTCATCCTGGAGCTTCCCGGGTCGGCGGAGCGCATTCGCACGGCGCAGGATGTACTGGTGGCGTTGGGGGCACCGCGGCCGGGCTGAAGCCGCGGCCGGACTGAATCGCTGTGGCTGGCCCGAATCGCCGACAGGGTCGGCTCCCACCAGGCTTAAAGCATCGCCGACAAAGTCGGCTCCCACAGGGTTGAGGTATCGCTGCTAGCCCGGTGCGGGCCGACCCTATCGGCGATTCAAGATGTTGTGGGAGCCGACCCGATGGCGATTCAGGATGTTGTGGGAGCCGACTTGTCGGCGATGGGTGCTGGCCTCAAGCCACAGGCAGGCCTCAAGCCCCCGGCGTAGCCCTCACCAGGTACTGCACGCTGAAGCGCCTCGCCTCATCCATCCACACCTTCTCCACCGACAATCCCGCCTTGTTCGCCATCTGGGCGAAGTCGTCCAGCGAATACTTGCAGCTGTATTCCACATGCATCGCCTCGTCCTCGCGGAAGGCGAAGACGTCGTGGCCGACGTGCACGTCCTGTCGCTTCGTACTCACCAGGTCGGTCTCGATGCGCCCCGCCAGCACGTTGTAGCGTGCGCGATGACGGAAGCCGTCGATGTCGAAGTCGGTACCGATCTCGCGATTCAGGCGCACCAGCATGTTCAAGGTGAAGTCGCGCGTCACTCCCGCGGCATCGTTGTACGCGGCCTCGATCTCGGCGGAATCCTTCTTGAGATCCACACCGACGATGATGCCGCCACCTTCGCTCATCTCCGTGCGCATCTGGCGCAGGATGCGCACGGCGTCCTTGGTTTCGAAATTGCCGATCGTGGAACCCGGGAAGTAGATGACCGTGCGGCGGGGCGAGCGCGCGGCGACCGGAAGACGCAGCGGCTGGGTGAAGTCGGCGCAGACCGGCTGCATCGGCACGGCCGGGAACCGCGTCGCCAACTCCGCCACGCTTTCCATCAAGGCGGTGCGCGATATCTCCACCGGCACGTAAGCCACCGGCGTCTGCAGGTGTTCGAGCAACATGCGCGTCTTGATGCCGCTGCCGCTGCCGTACTCCACCAGGCGCACGTCGGGGCCGAGGGTATCGGCGATGTCACCCGCATGCTCGCGCATGATCGCGATCTCGGTACGGGTGAGGTAGTACTCGGGCTGCTGGCAGATGGCTTCGAACAACGCGGAGCCGCGCTCGTCGTAGAACAGGCGCGAGGGAAGTCTTTTCGGTTTCGCGGCGAGGCCGCGGCGAACGGTATCGAGGGTGTCCTCGACATCCGGGTGACGGTCATCGACGCGGATGTCTTTCGGTTGAGCGCTCATCGATCGTTTCCAAGTCGTATCCCCGCGAACTGCCAACGGGCATGGGGAGGAAAGAAATTCCGGTACGTCGCACGAATATGGTCGGCGGGAGTGGCGCAGGAACCGCCTCGTAACACCCATTGGCCATTCATGAACTTCCCGTTGTATTCGCCCAGTGCGCCAGCCAGCGGCCGGAAGCCCGGGTAACTGACATATGGGCTCATCGTCCATTCCCAAACGTCGCCGTACATCTGTCCGAGCGTCGTCTCGAACGATGCGGCACGGGGTTGGAACACACCATCGTCCTGAAGGTTCCCCCGCACGGGAAGTTCCGCGGCCATCGTTTCCCACTCCACTTCCGTGGGCAGGCGGGCACCGGCCCAGCGCGCGAACGCGTCGGCCTCGAAATAACTCAGATGACACACGGGTGCATGCGGATCGATCTCACGGCGGCCGTGCAAGGTGAATTCGGTCTCGAGTGCGTCGTCCCAATACAGCGGACGAAGCCAGTGTTCCGCTTGCACCGTGGCCCAGCCATCGGAAAGCCAGAGCAGTGGATCGCGATATCCACCGTCTCGCACGAACGCCATGTACTCGGCATTGGTCACGGGACGATTGGCGATCGCCCCGGCCTGCCGATACGTCCGATGCCGTGGTCCTTCGTTGTCGAAGGCGAAGCCGGTCCCTTCATGGCCGACCTTCACCACGCCTTCGTCGAAGGGAACATAGCGCAGCGGCGGCGCGACGACGGGAGCCGCATGTGCGACCTCCGCTGCATACGCAGGCTCCAGTGGGTTCTGTGCGAACGCGTGCTTGATGTCGGTAAGCAGCAATTCCTGATGCTGCTGTTCGTGCTGCACACCCAGTTCGATCAGCGAGGGAAGCATGGCGTCGTCGCCACGCACGATGCGTTCCGCGACCGCCTCGTCGACCCGGCGCCGATACGCGAGTACCTCGTCGAGGCCCGGGCGGGTCAGCATGCCTCGATGCGGCCGGGCATGCATCGGCCCCACCGACTGGTAGTAGGAGTTGAACAGGTAATGCCATTCAGGATGGCGCGGTACGTAATCCGCGTCGCGGCCCAGCACGAAGTGCTCGAAGAACCAGGTCGTATGGGCCAGGTGCCACTTGGCCGGGCTGGCATCGGGCATGGACTGGATGACGGTGTCTTCCGGCGAAAGCCGCGCCGCCAGTTCCGTGCTGCGCCGTCGAATCCGGAGGAAGCGATGGGCGAGGTCCGAGCCGGCCTGCGGAGCTATATCGAGGCCGAGCGTGGGCGTGCTCATGCATGGGGTCCTGTGCGAGGGACGGTCGCCACTGACATTCGCGAACGATGCCCGAGCAAACGTTCAACGAATGTGAGCGGACCCTGCCGGCGGCTTAACGGCAGGTGCACCCACCCCGCCTAAACTCTCGCCTCCACGCCCGTTCGGGCTTAACGTGGAAGTCCCACCCCGAGGGTATGGCCATGAACGTCCGCTACCTGCTTGCCGCCTCCCTGCTCGTCACCGTCGGTGTACACGCCGAGGGCTCCGGTGCGCCTCCGCAGGCGCGCAAGGAACTGCCGTTCGCCGACTGCCTGCGCACCGACCGCATCAACGAATGGAACGTGATCGACGACCGCACCATCACCGTGCGCAATGGACCCAACCACTTCCTGGTCAAGACGACCGTGGCCTGCCCGCGCGTCGATCTCGGCGGCGGCGTCCACTTCCGCGCCTCGGAGAGCGACAAGGCGGTCGGTTCCATGCGCATCTGTGGCGGCATCAACGAGCAGATCGTCCGCCGTGACGATCCGCCCTGCCAGATCCAGTCCGTACAGACGATCGACAAGGCCGAGTTCGACAAGCTCGCGAAGAAGGCCAAGCGACACGGCTCGGGAGCGGAGCCGAACGGCATGGTGCCGTAAGCGGCAAACAAAGAAGTTCTTCGCGCCCCGGTGGGAGCCGACCCTTGTGGGAGCCGCTTCAGCGGCGATCCCGCGGCAGCGGGCCAGTACTTCGTGATCCTGAGGGCTCGGCTTCGCCCTCGCATTCGTTATGTGCGGCGAGGGGAGCTGCCGGGCGCCACCCTCGGCGCGACAGGCGGTGCCGTCCCTTGGGAAAGGAAAGCCGCTGCGCGGCCATGTCTGATGGCTGACGCCCCTTCGGGCTCGGACGGTCGGGCGGGGGTTTTCGATTCGGCTCCTGCCTCAGCGAAAACGATCGGCCGTCCAGGCCGATCCCCTTCGGGCCTTGTCCGCCCGCCCGTCCTCGGCTCCTCATGTCGCACCGAGGGTGGCGCCCGGCAGCTCTCTCGACACTGGGGTGGGTTGGTGGGAAGAGCAATGCTCGCCGCGCCACGTGCAGCTAGTCACCAGCCATTTGCCGATTGCTGGTGGCCACACCCGGGTGGGAAGCGGGCTGGCCCGCGATTCCTCGATCTTCTCGCTGGCGAAGGAAGCCTTGCCGTGATCGGGCGAGGCTTGTCACCGCTCGCTCGGTTGCGATGCACAGCCTCGTTCGCTTGAAACAGGGCGGCGAATCGCGGGCCAGCCCGCTTCCCACCCGGATGCGGAGGATTCACACGGAACGGCTTGCCCCCAAGGTCGCGTTGCTTGTGTCGCACGACCCCTCAGTGCCCGGAAGAGCCGTCGGCCGCCACCCTCGTGGCGACTTGTGGAACCGAGGAGCGCCGGGCGAAAAGGCCCGTAGGGGGCCGGCCTGGACGGCCGGCCGTTTTCGCTGAGCCACGGAGGGCGAATCGAAAACCCCGCCCGGCGTGACGGGCGCGACGGGGCGCCAGCCATCAGACATGGCCGCGCAGCGGCTTCCCTTCCCGAGCGACGGTGCAACCGGAGCGACGAGGGTGGCGGCCGACGGCTCTGCCCCACCACCCCGACGCGAGGGCGAAGCCGAGCCCACATTAGGCGAACCCCCGGACCTGTGCGAAGAACCCAAAAAAAAGCCCAGCCATTGGCCGGGCTTTTTTCTTCATGCCAGAACGCTGGTTCGATCAATAACCGTCGTCGCGGACATAGCGCGTGCCACCGTAGCCATCGTCGACGTAAGTCGTCGTGGTGGTCACGCGGCGCGTGACGACCGGCGCATCCTCGTAGACGACCGTGGCCGGGCGGCTGTAGTACACCGGACGATCGTCGTAGACGACCGTACGCGGCGCCGTGGCGTTGGCGACGAGGCCGACGACCGCACCGGCCACGATGGCACCGGCGATCCAGCGGCCGGCGTGGTCGTAATGGCCGCGGCCGTAGTAACCGCCGCCATGGTAACCATAGCCACCGTGATAGCCGTAACCGCCATGGTAGCCGCCGCCGTAGTAGCCGTGCCCGCGGGCGAACGCGCTCGGCGCGAAAGCCATCAGACCCGCAGCGGCGATGGCGAGAGCCGACTTGACGAACGTACCTTTCATGACAGTTACCTCCGGGTGTTGGACGCAGATTCGCGCTCCGGCACTGAATCCGGACTGAAGTTTTTTCGACCCGCCGTTCACGTTTGCCACGGATTCACGAAGGGCTTCCGCAGTAGCCAGCAGCCATGGATGTCGTGACGCCGGGCGAAGTCGAACGGAATGCTCGGTGCGCTCCAGTCTTCGATGGAGAAATGGGGTTCCAGGGCCGCCCGATCAAGCTGGAAACGGCGGTAATTGTTCGAGAAAACAATGACACCATCCGGCAGCAGGCGCTCGGCGCAGAGCAGCAGCAACTTCACGTGATCGCGCTGGACGTCGAAGTCGTCGGCGTTCTTCGAGTTGGAAAAGGTCGGCGGGTCCACGTAGATAAGGCCGTACTGCATCGAACGGCTCTGCAGGAAGGTCAGCGAGTCCTCCTGGACCAGGCGGTGGCGGTTTCCGGTGAAGCCGTTCAGGGCCAGGTTGCGCGAGGCCCAGTCCAGGTAGGTGCCAGAAAGGTCGACCGTGGTGGTGTCGCGGGCGTCGCCGGCGGCGGCGTAGACGCTGGCGGTGCCCGTATAGGCGAACAGGTTCAGGAAGTGCTTGCCGGCCGCGAGTTCGCGGATCTTCGCCCGGACCAGCCGGTGATCGAGGAACAGGCCGGTGTCGAGGTAGTCGGTCGGGTTGATCAGGAAGGACAGGCCACCCTCGTGGACCTCGATGAACTCGCCCTTCTGGTCGAACTGGCCGTACTTGGAACCGCCCTTGCCGCGCTCGCGCGTCTTCACCGCGATCCGTTCGCGGGGAATGCCCAGGACCTCGCCCGCCACGCGCACGATCTCGCGCATGCGCAAGCGCGCGACGTCCACCGGGACATCCTGCGGCGCCTTGTATTCCTGGACGTGCAGCCAGTCCTCGTAGACGTCGATGGCCGCGGCGTATTCGGGAAGGTCCTGGTCGTAGGCGCGCCAGCAGGTGATGCCCTCGCGGGCCAGGCGCTTGCGCAGGTGGCGGATGTTCTTCTCCAGCCGGTTCTTCAGCATCTGCGCGCCTTCGGACAAAGGCTTCGTCTCGCGCGGCGCCTCGTCCCGGGCACGCAGGGCGAAGGTCAGCAGCGGCGTCTCCAGCGCACCGTTGAACAACGCATAGCGCTTGTCCGGACTCAGGCGCAACGCGCGGCCCAGTTCCTCGTCGCCGGACAGCACGGCGGCGCGCCAGCCGCCGAAGCGGTCTTTCAACGCCTGGCCGAGATCCCGGTAAAGGCCGGGCAGTTCGGCGCGATCGCCGAGGCGCTCACCGTAGGGCGGATTGGTGATGACCAGGCCCAGCGGCGTTTCCGGGGGCGGCTCCACATGGGCGGCGTCGCGACGGTCGAGATGGATGAATCCGGCCACGCCTGCGCTCTGCGCATTGCGCTTGGCGGTCTGTACCATGTGCGGATCGGAGTCGCTGCCGAAAAACACCGGGCGCAGCGCCCGCAGGCCCTCTTCGGCGCGTGCCTTGGCTTCGTCGTAGATGCCGCGCCACAAGGTGTAGTCGTGCTTACGCCAGCCGAGGAAGCCGTAGTAGTCGCGGCGCAGGCCCGGCGCCACGTCGGCGGCCATCAGCGCGCCTTCGATCAGCAGCGTGCCCGAGCCGCACATCGGGTCGACCAGCGCCCCGCCTTCGGCGTAGATGCGCGGCCATTGGCCCCGCACCAGCATGGCCGAGGCCAGGTTTTCCTTCAGCGGCGCCTCGCCCTGCTGCTCGCGCCAGCCGCGGCGGTGCAAGGGCAGGCCGGAGAGGTCGATCGACAGCGTCGCGCGGTCGCGGCGCAGGCGCACGTTCACCCGCACGTCCGGTTCCTCCGGGTCCACGTCGGGCCGCGCGCCACTGGCGGCGCGGAACTGGTCGACGATGGCGTCCTTGGTCTTCAGCGCGATGAACTGGCTGTGGGTGAGCTTGCTCTGCGCGGTGTTGGCGTCCACCGCCAAGGTTCCATGCGCGGCCAGGTGCTCGGCCCAGTCGATGGCCTGCACGCCGGCGTAGAGGGCCTCCGGATCGGCGGCGTCGAATTCGGCCAGCGGCAGCAGTACCCGGCTGGCCATCCGTGACCACAGGCAGGCACGGTAGGCCGTCTCGATCGTGCCGGTGAACGACACGCCGGCCAGCGCCTCGCGCACGTCACCGGCGCCCAGGGCGATGAGCTCGTCCTTCAGCAGGTATTCCAGCCCTTTCGGACAGGTGGCGAAGAAGGCGCTCATGCCAACCCGCCCAGGAAGCGACGGAATTCGGCTTCGATGTCCGGCAGCGTCGCGCCAAGGCGGTGGTCGTCCTGGACCAGCAGCGCCGGCATGGCGTGGCCGCGGGCGAAGGCGAGTGCCTCGTCGAGCGGGCATACGTCGTCCGCATAGCCGTGCACGAGGAACGAGGGCACGTCCGGCCGCGCGGCGAACGCCCGGGGATATCCGGGGATGCGCGCGGGCAAGGCAAGCAGGAACAGCCCGGCGATGGGTGCGTCCAGCGAGGCCAGGCCCGAAACGAAGGCACCCATGCTCGAACCGACCAGCACCGGGGGCCGCGGCGAAGCGGCGATGGCAGCCGCCAGGCGGGCGAGGCGGGGATCGACCGACCCCGCATGGCCGAGTACGTCGTCCTCACGGTAGTCGGGCCGCGCCGTGGTCCAGCCGAGCGTTTCGGCCAGGGCGGCGAGCGCGCTGACCTTGGTGGCGTCGGGACCGGAATCGGAACCGTGGGAAAGGATGATGTGGCCGCGCATGGCGGTCTCCGTACGCGGAATGACCGCCTATGTTATCAAAGCGGCATGATCGACATCCTTCACGCCCCCCTGCCCTACGAGTCCATCCTCCCCCAGCGGGAGCCCGGGTCCATCGACCTCGTGGTGATCCACTGCACGGAACTGCCCGACCTGGCCATGGCCCGCGAGTACGGCGAGCGCGTGCTCCACGACTCCGGCGCGGGCAACAGCGGCCACTACTACATCGACCGGGATGGTTCGGTGCTGTGCTACGTGGACCCGCTGCGCGTGGCCCACCACACCCGCGGCTACAACCCGCGGTCGATCGGCATCGAACTGGTGAACACCGGCCGTTATCCGGACTGGTTCCATTCCGCGCACCAGACCATGACCGAGCCCTACCCCGAGCGCCAGATAGCGGCCTTGCGCGCCCTGCTCGACCACCTCGTGGAGCGCTTTCCCTCACTGCGCCATATCGCCGGCCACGAAGACCTGGACACGGCCATGGTGCCCGCCAGCGACGATCCGGAGAACGAGGTCCCGCGCAAGCGCGATCCGGGCCCACAGTTCCCCTGGGCTCGTGCCTACGACGCCGGGCGGCTGGGCCGACTGGCCGACTAGCCCCGCTATACTGGCGCCCCATCGCGCCACCGCTCACCAGGATCACCATGTCGGACAACCATGTCGGCGAACTCGTCGAGCTGATCGAACTCGAACGCCTGGAAGACAACCTCTTCCGTGGCCAGAGTCGCGACATCGGCACCCGCTTCGTCTTCGGCGGCCAGGTGCTCGGCCAGGCGCTGTCAGCCGCGCAACGCACGGTGGACCCGAAACGCGAGGCGCATTCCCTGCACGCCTACTTCCTGCGCGCCGGCGACATCAACGCACCCATCGTCTACAGCGTGGAACGCACGCGCGATGGCGGCTCGTTTTCATCGCGGCGTGTGGTCGCGATCCAGCACGGCCAGCCGATCCTCAACGGTTCCATCTCGTTCCAGGAACCGGAGGAAGGCTACGAACACCAGATGTCGATGCCGGAAGTCCCCGCGCCCGAGGACGTCGAGCCCATGCCTGCCATGTCGCTCGAACAGTTGGGCCGCCTGCCGGAGAAGACCCAGCGCTGGCTCGGCATCGACGGTCCGTTCGAGTTCCGCCATGTCTGGCCGCGCGACGAACTGCGCCCGGCCAAGCGGCCGCCTTACCAGCACATCTGGTTCCGTCTCACCGCGCCCATCGATGACACCTTGTCATTGCACCAGGCCCTGCTCGCCTACGCATCGGACTTCCACCTGATCGGCACGGCGACCCTGCCGCACGGCATTTCCTACCTCACCCGCAACATGCAGATGGCGAGCCTGGACCACGCACTGTGGTTCCACCGTCCGTTCCGTATCGACGAGTGGCTGCTGTATTCCTTCGACAGCCCGACCTCGCAGGGCGCGCGTGGCCTGGCGCGCGGCATGATCTACACCCGCGACGGCATCCTCGTGGCGTCCACCGCGCAGGAAGGCCTGATCCGCGTCCGGCCGGATTGATCGCGTGAACATCGAGCTGCGGCACCTGCGCTATTTCATCGCCGTTGCCGACGAGCTCCATTTCAGCCGCGCCGCCGAGCGGCTGGGCATCTCCCAGCCGCCACTCAGCCAGCAGATCCGTGATCTGGAAAGCACACTCGGCGTGCGCCTGCTGCGCCGGACCAACCGGCGTGTCGAACTGACGGATGCAGGCCGCGCCTACCTGGATGCGGCGAAAGACATCGTGGCGCGCGTGGACGATGCGGGTGACATGGCACGCCGCGCCGAACGCGGCGAGATCGGCGAATTGCATGTGGGCTTCACGCGCAGCACGCCGTTGATCGAGCGTTTCCCGCGGGCGATCCGGGCGTTCCGCGAAACCTATCCGTCGGTGCGGCTGGTACTGCAGGAACGAAATACGCTTCAGCAGATCGAATGTCTGCTCGACGATCGCCAGCAACTGGGACTGATTCGTGGCGCCGTGCTTCCCGCGCCCCTCGTCACACGCAAGCTGGTGGACGATCCGCTGGTCGCCGTGATTCGCGCCGACCACCCGCTGGCACGGCGCAAGCGTGCGAAGCTGCGCATGGAAGAACTCTCCGACGAGAACTTCATCGTGTTCACCCGCGCGGCAGGCACCGGCATCCACGACCAATTATTGACGATGTGCCGCAACGCGGGTTTCTCGCCGCGCATCTCGCAGGAAGCGGGTGAATCGTCGACCATGATCGGCCTGGTCGCCGCCGGCATGGGCGTGGCCGTGTTGCCGCAATCGATGCGCCACGTGCAAGTGGATGGCGTGGCCTACGTCACCATCGACTCGCCCGACGCGGCGAGCGCCTTGCACCTGGCGCACCGCCGCGACGACGCATCGCCACTGGTCAAGGCCTTCATGAAGCTGATGCTGAAGGCGTGAGCCTGCGCAGCTTCAATGCGATGCCGAGGCCGAGCACGACGAGTACCGCGACGTAACCCGCGACGCCGTTCCAACCGCCATGGGTCCACGCGATGCCGCCCAGCGAGCCGGCGATGCTGGAACCCATGTAATACGAGAAAAGGTAGAACGACGAGGCGTGCGCCTTGGCGGAAGGTGCGCGGTTGCCGACCCAGCTACTCGCGATGGAATGCCCGCCGAAGAAACCGAAGGTCATCACGGCGATGCCGGCCACGATGGCCCAGAGCGATCCGCTCGCCGTCAACGCCACGCCGGCCAGCATCATCGCCAAGGTGGCCCAGAGCACGCGACGGCGACCGAGCCTTCCAGCGAGCGATCCGATCCACGCCGAGCCGACGACGCCGAACAGATAGACCATGAAGATCGCACCCACATGGGACTGCGAGAGCGAGAACGGTGGCGCGAGCAAGCGGTAGCCCACGTAGTTGTAGATGGTGACGAAGGCACCCATCAGCAGGAAACCTTCCGCGAACAGCCACGGCAAGCCCTTGTCACGCCATAGCGAAACGAACGCGTCCGCCAGCACGCGCGGATGGGCGCGACGCTTCTGGAAATGCAGCGAAGGCGGCAATCCGCGCGCCACGAGGAACGCCGCGACCAGGCCCAAGGCACCGATCGCGCCGACCGCCACGCGCCACGACGCATGATCCGCCGCGAAGCCGGAGAGGATGCGCCCGCTCATGCCGCCGATGGCGTTGCCGCCGATATAGAGACCCATCGCATAACCGATCGATTCGCCGTGCACTTCCTCGCTCAGGTAGGTCATCGCCACGGCGGGGAGGCCTGCCAGCGTGAGACCCAGCATGGCGCGCAATACCAGCAGCGATGTCCAGTTCGGTGCCATCGCGGTCAGCAGCACGAGCACCGACGAGCCCAGCAGCGACACCAACATGATGGGCTTGCGCCCCCACGCATCCGACATCGCACCGGCGAACAGCATCGCCACGGCCATGACACCGGTGGTGAGCGAGAGCGACAGGCTGCTGGCCGCCGCGTCCACGTTGAAGGCGCGGGAGAACGCGGGCATCAGGGGCTGTACGCAGTAGAGCAGCCCGAACGTCGCGAAGCCGGAGGAAAACAAGGCGAGATTGGTGCGCCGAAAAGCCGGTGTGCCATGCCGAATGCGTCGATCCGCGAGCACCGCCGGCGCGGTGGGCGATGAGCCGTCCACGGGAACCTCCAGGGAAAGAGCCATGGGGAAAGGCTAGCCCCTGAATTGAGTCGAATCGATATAGCAAAACCTCCGCTTCGATATGTTTCAAGTATGGCTGGATGTGGGGCCTGTCGGCGATCAGTCACCCCGGTGGGAGCCGACCTTGTCGGCGATCCCGCGGCAGCGGGCCAGGGTTCGGCAAGCACCCATCGCCGACAAGTCGGCTCCCACAAGAGCGGCTCCCGCAGGACCAGGGGTTGCATGTCAGCGGGAGACGGTGCCGTTCGCTCCGCCATCCCATTGCACGGCCGATGCGAGTTCCTCGTTCGTCAGCGCCAGATCGCCGCCATCCTCCGCCGTCTTGACCGCCACCACATGATCGCCGTGCCGCGATAGCTCGGAGCCTCCCGTCGCCGTCAATGCCTGCATCCGGCTCTCGTCCGTGGCGAGCAGGACCAGCAGGGTTTTCGATCCCGCCATGAAGCGGACGCCGGTGGTCGCTCCCGACCGCGACAGTTCCGCCGACTCCAGCGGCACGGCTCGCACCTTGCCTGCCCAGCGCGGCGGAGCGACGAAGGTGTACCCCGCCGCCTCGTCACGCCAGACGAAACGTTTCATCGGCTCGGGGGCCGGTGCGGGTTGGCCGTGGGTGCCGGGCGGAGGCGTGGCGGCGGCGATCGTGGGCAGCCCGAGCAGCAAGGCGAGAACGACGGTTTTCATGGCCAGGTCTCCGTGAGGACCGCCTCAGCCTACGCCGTATCCGTCACCCCGGCGTCAAGCGTCGCGCGCGGCGCCGCTATCGTCGGCTGGCACCGCCTCTTTGCCGCTGACCCATGCGAACAGGGCGATACCGACGATGATGGCGACGGCTCCCGTCGCGGCCAGGGCGCCAGGAATGGCTTCGCCCAGGAAAATCGCGCCGATCGCCGTGGCGAACAACAGTTCGGCCGCCTGCATCGCCTCGACGGCGGCCAGGGCCGTCGGCTGCCGCCCGACCCGCTCCGTGGCGTGGAAGAACAACACCGTGGCGATCACGCCCGAAGACAGGGCCACGCCACTCGCCAGCAGTACTTCACGCAGCGACGGCGGCCCGATCGTCGTCCAGGTCACGACGAACAACACGAGCCACAGCGGCCAACTCGCCAGGGTCATGCCGAACACACGCTGCACCGCCCCGAGCTTCGTACCGCTGCGTTCCAGGTGAAGCAGGATCTTCCGGTTGCCCAGGGGATACGCGAAGGCGGCGAAGACCACCGCGCCCACGGCCAGCCATGCGGAGGCGTCCAGCGCGCCGTGCGCATGACCGAACTGCAGGAGCATCACGCCGACGACGATCAGTGTTCCGATCGCCAACGCGCCCATATGCCAGCGCGCACGTTCGTCGCGATAAATGAAGGGAGCCATCAACGGGCCGGCGAGGACGGTCACCTGGAAACTGCCCGCCACGAGCCACGACGGGCCACTGCTGGCCGCCCAGGTCAACGGCACGCCGAACAGCACGAAACCGACCGTGCTCCAGCCGAGCCATGTCCACGCATGCGCACGCAATTCGTGCGGCAGGTTGCCCAACCCGCCCTGGAACGGCAATACGACGGCCAGCAAGGGCAAGGTGACGATGTAGCGGAGGATCACCGCCCATTGCCAGTGGCCACCGCCGCTGACGACGGCGCGATTCAGGACATAGGTTAGCGTGAAGAACAGCGCCGAGAGCAGCGCGATCGCCACGGCGGTGAGTGCGTTGGAACGCATCAGCCGATGGCTTCCATATGCGTCAACAACAGCCGAAGGCTTTCCCTGCCCTGCCAGTCGTTGACGGAAAGCTCGTACGCCACGCGCATGCGCGGCGGTGGAGGCGTTCCGTCGTAGCAGTTGAACATCACGGCGTCGAGTGGCGCGCCTCCCTGTTCGTGACGCAATTGCAGGCGAAGGTGGCGGCTCCCCATCGGTTTCCACGAAGCGCATTCGACGCGCGCCTCGAAGATCGGTGGTGGGAAGCCCTGCCCCCAGGGCCCTGCATGGCGCAGTTGCTTCGCGAGGTCGAGGGTGTGGTCGCGGTAATCCAGTTCGCCGTCGGTATGAACGAGGGCTTGCAGCCGCTCGTCATCCAGGTGCGCGCGCGCCGTCGCGTCGAAGGCGGCGGCGAAGCGCCCGAAGTCGGCGGCCTGCAAGCTCAGGCCGGCGGCCATCGCGTGCCCACCGAAGCGAAGGATCAGTCCGGGATGTTTCGCATCGATCTCGGCCAGGGCATCGCGAATATGGAAGCCGGGAATCGAACGGGCCGAACCTCGCAACTCATTCGTATCGTCACCGGCGGGAGCAAACGCGAGTACGGGACGATGCAGCTTTTCCTTCAACTTGGACGCCACGAGGCCGACGATGCCCGCGTGCCAGCCCGGGTCGAACAGGGCGACACCCACGGCGTCGACATGCGCCGCGCGCGCGACCATCGTCTCGGCCTCGTCCACCATCCCCGCCTGCATCTCGCGGCGTTCCTGGTTGATCGCCGAAAGCTGTTCCGCGTAGCGCCTTGCGACGCCGGGATCGTCGGTGAGCAGGCAGGCGACACCGAGGGACATGTCTTCGAGGCGGCCGGCGGCGTTGAGTCGCGGGCCGATGGCGAAGGCCAGGTCGGTCGCTCCCACGGTCGCCAGCGAACGTCCGCTGGCTTCGACGAGCGCCGTGATACCCGCACACGCCTTGCCTGCGCGCATGCGCTTCAGGCCCGCGTCGACCAGCACGCGGTTGTTGAAATCCAGCGGCACGAGATCGGCCACGGTACCGAGCGCGACCAGATCCAGCAGCGTGCTCAGGTCCGGTTCGCCGTTGGGGAAATGGCCGGCGTCACGCATGGATGCGCGGATGCCCAGCAACAGATAGAACATGACGCCGACGCCGGCGAGCGCCTTGCTCGGAAAACCGTCACCGGCGAGGTTGGGATTCACCATCGCATCGGCGTCGGGCAAGGTATCGCCCGGCAAGTGGTGATCGGTGATCACCACCGCGATACCGCGTGCACGCGCCGCGGCTACGCCGGCGACGCTGGCCACGCCGTTGTCGACGGTCACGATGATGTCCGGTGTCGGGTCGAGCGACGCCACCAGCGCTTCACTCAGGCCGTAGCCGTGCACGAAACGATTCGGCACCACGTGACTCACGTGGCGCGCCCCGAGCAGGCGCAGACCGCGTTCGGCCACCGCCGTGCCGGTGGCACCGTCACAGTCGTAGTCGCCGGCGATGACGATGCGCTTATCCTCGGCGATGGCGCGCATGAGCAAGGCGACGGCGCGGTCCATGCCACCGAGCAGGTTGGGCGAGAGCATCCGCGCCAGCCGATGTTCGGCACCGTCCGGCGTGCATACGCCACGTGCGGCATAGATGCGCTGGATCACAGGGTGGACGTGCGCCGGCCAGCCGCTCGGCGCGGTGGCGACGGTGCGCTGGCGCCAGGCCCGCGCTGTCACGCCTTGCGCCAGAAGCGGAGGCGGTGACGCTTGCGCAGCACCATGCGCACGCCATCGGCGAAGGCGAGGCGAATCTCGGTGCCCGCCGTGAGGTGCGCCTCGATCGCCGGCCACCAATCGCGCTCGAAGATGGTCGGCTGGATGTCCTGCAAGTCGAGCAGGCTGTATGTGGGAGCCGCTTCAGCGGCGATGGCTGGGTTGCCGCGAGCACCCTTCGCCGCTGAAGCGGCTCCCACAGGGGCGGCTCCTGTAGGGGCAGCTCCTGCATGGCTGGAGGCGGCGAACATCGTGCGCGATTGGACGTCCACGTTCGCGCGGTGGGCCAGGGCCCAGGCGAGCAGGTCGTCGCTGTAGATGCGCGACAGGCCGCACTCGACCCAGTCGGGGAGTGCACCCGGTCCCCACAGCCATACGCTGTTCACCGGCGGCAGGCCCTGCGCCGCACGTGTGCGGTTCACCGGGTGGTTGTGCAGGACCACTTGCGCCTCGTTGATCAAGGCGCGCCAGCGGCGGCCTTCCTCGCCTTTCGGCAACTGTTCGAAGAGATCGGCGCCCAGCGCCTCCTCCGGCTCGGGGAAGGAAGGCACCTCCACGTAACTGGGCAGGCGAAGCTGCCAGTGCTGTGCGTCTCCCACCAGGAGGTTCATTCCCTCCGCCTCGAACGTCTCGGCGAGTGCGCCGACCAGGCTCTTCGAATCTTCCACGCTCAGGCCGAGGTTGCCGCAGGCTAGCAGGCGGGCGCCGTTGAGTTCCGGCTGCACCCACGCGGGATCGGCGGACAACCATAGCGCGCCACCGGCGTCGCCAGCCACCGACTGGCGGATCAGCGCGGCGGCGGGCAAGGGACCGTGCGGCCAACGGAAGTGTTCCGCTAGGGCGACGAGGTAGCCCGGTACCGCCGCCGGCAGTGTCGTTCCGCGTGCCAGCCAATCGGCGAAGGGGGCAACGCCGCCAATCTTGTCGCGTCCCGGCAGCAGCACATGGAGGACGGCACTCACGCTCAGGCCTCGATCTGTTCGAGGAGCCCGAGCCATTCCGCTTCGAGCGTTTCCTTGTCGCCGCGCAGCTCGGCCTGGCGCTGGCCGAGCTTCATCAGTTCGGCCGTGGGGCCGCCATACACGGCCGGATCGGCGAGCTTGCCTTCGATCACGCCCAACTCCTTGTCCATGCTTTCGATCAACGCCTCGATCTTCTTCACCCGCGCGCGCAGCGGTTTTTCCTTCTCGCGCTCCTCGGCACTCAGCTTGCGCTTCTCCTTCGCCGACTCCTGCACGGGCGCATCGGCCGGCGCGGAGGCCACGGCCGCCGTCTTGCGCGTGGTGGCGCGGCTGCGCAACCACTTCGCGTAGTCGTCCAGATCACCGTCGAACGGTTCCACCTTGCCATCGGCCACTCGCCAGAACTCGTCGCAAACCATGCCGAGCAGATGGCGATCGTGCGAGACCAGCACCAGGGCACCATCGAATGCCGCGAGCGCATCGGCGAGCGCTTCGCGCATGTCGAGGTCGAGATGGTTGGTCGGTTCGTCGAGCAGCAGAAGGTTCGGCTTGTCCCACGCGATCAGGGCGAGGGCCAGACGTGCCCGCTCGCCACCGGAGAAAGCGTCCACCGGCTCGAAAGCGCGATCCGCCGGGAAGTTCCAGGTGCCGAGGTAGTCACGCAGCACCTGTGCGCCGGCATTCGGTGCCTTTTCCTGCAGATGGTCGAACGGGCTCGCGCCTTCGCGCAGGCTTTCGACCGTGTGCTGGGCGAAGTAGCCGATCTTCGTGTCCTTATGGAAACCGCGTTCGCCGACCAGCGGCACGAGTTCACCGACCAGCGATTTCACCATCGTCGACTTACCGGCACCGTTCGGACCCAGCAGGCCGATACGGTCACCGGATTCCAGCCCGAAGGCGATGTCGTGCAGGACGACGTGATCGCCATAGCCCGCGTCCACGTGATCCAGCTGCAACATCGAGGTCGGCAGCCGGTCGGGCGTCGGGAACGAGAAGCTGAAGGAACGCTCTGCCCGCACCGCTTCGGTGCCGGCCATTTTTTCAAGGCGCTTCATGCGCGACTGCGCCTGCTTGGCCTTGCTGGCCTTGGCCTTGAAACGGTCGATGAAGGATTGCAGGTGCGCCCGCTCCGCCTTCTCGCGCTCATGCGCGATCTGCTGCTGGCGCAGGTGTTCGGCGCGCTGGCGTTCGAAGGCACTGTAGTTGCCCGCATAGAGCTTGGCCGTGCCGTCGTGCAGGTGCATCGTGTGCGAGATCACGCCGTCGAGGAATTCGCGGTCGTGGGAGATGATCAGCAGCGTGCCCGGGTAGCGGCGCAACCATTCCTCCAGCCAGAGCACGGCGTCGAGGTCGAGATGGTTGGTGGGCTCGTCGAGGAGGAGCAGGTCGGACGGCGCCATCAGGGCCCGGGCGAGGTTGAGGCGCACCCGCCAGCCACCCGAGAACGAGGACACCGGCCGCTCATGGGTTTCGGGCGCGAAGCCGAGGCCATGCATGAGCCGGCCGGCGCGGGCACGCGCGTCGTAGCCGTTCACTTCCTCGATGCGCATGTGGGCGGCGGCCACGGCTTCGTGGTCCTCGGCGGCGAATGCGTCCGCTTCGGCCTTGAGGGCCGCGGCCACTTCCACGTCGCCACCCAGGACGTATTCGATCGCCGGGTCGGGCAAGGCGGGGGTTTCCTGGGCCACGGAGGCGAGACGCACCTTCGACGGCATGTCCAGGTCGCCCACCTCCGGCTCCAGCTCGCCCTTCAGCGCGGCGAACAGGGTGGACTTGCCACAGCCATTGCGGCCGATGACGCCGAGGCTCCAGCCGGTCTGGATCGTGAGATCCATCTGCGACAACAAGGTGCGGCTGCCCCGGCGCAGGGCGAGGTTGCGGAACGAGATCATGGATAGGCATGCAGGCGAGAGACGACTGCGCATGATAGCCGTCCCGCTCCATCCGCGTCGCCGAAACGCGACACAGCACACAAGCGCGAAGTCCGCCGGGCGCCGCCCATGGCGCACCTCCGGGCGATCTGCTACAACGGCGTCCTGCGCCGCATGGGGAGCGCGACGGAGCCATCATGAACACCTTCAAGCCTGTTTTCACCGCGATCGCGCTGGCGATCGTGTCGGCCTCCGTGGCCCCGTCCGTCCGTGCCGGCGACACCCTGCTGATGCAGCGCGTGCAGCAGGAGCAGGCGATGAACCTGCCGAAGAAAGGCATGAGCATGGCCGAGGTGGAGCGCCGCTACGGCCAACCGACCTCGAAGCTCGACTCCCGTGGCGGCGGCAGCCGCAAGCAGCCGGTGATCAACCGCTGGATGTATCCGGGGTATATCGTTTATTTCGAGCGCAGCCATGTGATCCATGCGGTGTTGAACACGCCGGCGGGCAACAACCTCAATCCAGCGAATCCGAAGTAATCGGGTGCCGGATCGCCGCTTAAGCGGCTTCCCACCCAGCCAGGACGGGTTCCTACCGAGCCAGAGCGGCTTCATACCCGCCCAGAGCGGCCTCCGGCCAGCCAGCGACACCCTGGTGGGAAGCCGCTTCAGCGGCGATGGCCATTACGGCAGCGGTAACCGGGAAGCCTTACAATAGTCGGCTTCCCTCGCTGCCCTGCCCTCGCCATGACCGACCGCTCTTCCTACCGCCTGCCCGCCGAATGGGAACCGCAGGCCGGCGTGCTGATCGCGTGGCCGCACGCGGGCACCGATTGGGCCGACCGCCTGGACGGCGTCGAGACCACCTACGTCGCCCTGGCCGCGGCGGTGACCCGTTTCGAGCCGCTGCACATCGTGGTCGCCGACGCGGCCTTGCGCGAACGCGCCCGGCTGGCCATCGAAAAGGCGGGCGCCGACATGGCCCGCGTGTACTTCATCGAATTGCCCTACGACGACACCTGGCTGCGCGACTCCGGTCCGATCACGCTCACCGGCGCGGATGGCGTGCTGCTCAACGATTACCGCTTCACCGGCTGGGGCGGCAAGTTCGGCGCCGAACAGGACGACGCGCTGATCTCCGGCTTGCTCGAGCGTGGCGTCCTGGCCGGCCTGCCGCACAAG
This sequence comes from Luteibacter sp. RCC_6_2, assembly GCF_041360655.1. NCBI lineage: Bacteria > Pseudomonadati > Pseudomonadota > Gammaproteobacteria > Lysobacterales > Rhodanobacteraceae > Luteibacter > Luteibacter sp. RCC_6_2. Next base: position 182,880 of record NZ_JBFUPQ010000006.1, read on the forward strand.
CGCATCGACTGGGCCCTGGAAGGTGGCGGCATCGAGAGCGACGGCCGCGGCACCATCCTCACCACGTGGAAGTGCCTGCACCAGCGCCATCCGGATCTTTCCCGCGAGACGATGACCGATACCCTGGCCACCACCCTGCACGCGGATCGCGTGTTGTGGCTGGAGCACGGCTATCTTGAAGGCGACGACACCGACGCCCATATCGACACCTTGGCGCGTTTCTCCGAGGACGGCGGCATCGTGTACCAGGCGTGCGACGATGAGAGCGATCCGCATTTCGAGGAACTGGGCCAGATGGCCTCGGAACTGGCCGAGCTGCGGACGCCGGAGGACAAGCCCTACCCGCTTCATCCGTTGCCATGGGCACGGCCGATCATCGATGAAGGCCGCCGCCTCGCGGCTTCCTATGCGAACTACCTGATCGTCAATGGCGCCGTGCTGGTGCCGGCTTACGGCGACCGCGTCGATGACGAGGCGGCGCGGATCATCGGGCTGGCGCATCCGGGTCGCGAAGTGGTCCAGGTGCCGTGCCGTCCGCTGATCTGGCAGAACGGCAGCCTGCATTGCATCACAATGCAACTGCCCGCGGCGATCGCCCGGTAATCCACCCATGCATGCGCGGCGGGTGCCGCGCGAGGAAAGACGTCCATGACCCGCAAGACCCTCAAGGTCGCCCTCCTCCAGGAAACCGACCGTGGCAGCCGCGACGCCAACCTCGACGCCATCGAGGCGGGACTGCGCGATGCCGCGAAGGCCGGCGCGGAGCTGGTGCTGTTGCAGGAACTGCACAACGGCCCGTACTTCTGCCAGCGCGAGAGCGTCGAGGTATTCGATCTCGCCGAGACCATTCCCGGCCCGGGCACCGATCGCATCGGCAAGCTCGCCGAGGAACTCAAGCTCGTGGTCGTCGCCTCGATCTTCGAGAAGCGCGCCACCGGCCTGTACCACAACACGGCCGTGGTCTTCGACCGCTCGCGCGCCATCGCGGGCAAGTACCGCAAGATGCACATTCCCGACGATCCGGCGTTCTACGAGAAGTTCTACTTCACGCCGGGCGATCTTGGTTTCGATCCGATCCAGACCTCGGTCGGCAAGCTCGGCGTGCTCGTGTGCTGGGACCAGTGGTATCCCGAAGCCGCACGCCTGATGGCGCTGGCCGGCGCGGACCTGCTGTTCTATCCCACCGCGATCGGCTGGGACCCGAACGACTCCGACGAGGAGAAGGCCCGCCAGCGCGAGGCATGGATCACCGTGCAGCGCGGCCATGCCGTCGCCAACGGTCTTCCCCTGCTCTCGTGCAATCGCACCGGTTACGAGGCCGATCCGTCGAACGTCGGCAGCGGTATCCAGTTCTGGGGTTCGAGCTTCGTCGCCGGGCCGCAGGGTGAATTCCTGGCCCAGGCCGGTACCGACGGGCGCGAGTTGCTGGTTTGCGATGTCGACATGGAACGCAGCGAACACGTGCGCCGCATCTGGCCGTTCCTGCGTGACCGCCGCATCGATGCCTACGGCGACCTCACCAAGCGCTTCCGCGACTGACCCCACCCCAAGGACCACCCCGCGAATGATTCCGGCCGAGAACGACGTCACCCTGCCCACCGCCCTGGAAGGCCAACCCATCGAGCGCATGACGCGCGACGGCGTCGAGTACGTCATCCTCGGCACGGCGCATGTGTCGCGCGCCAGCGTGCAGGCGGTGGACGCGCTGCTGGAAACCGAGCACTTCGATGCCGTGGCGGTGGAGTTGTGCCCGAGCCGCGCACACGGCATCCGCGATCCGGAAGCGTTCAAGCAGATGGACCTGTTCCAGGTCATCCGCCAGGGCAAGGCCGGCATGGTCGCGGCCAGCCTCGTGCTGGGCTCGTTCCAGAAGCGCCTCGCCGCGCAGTACGGCATCGAGCCCGGCGCCGAGATGAAGGCCGCGATGGATGGCGCCGACGCGCGCGGCATTCCCGTGTGGCTGGTGGATCGTGAAGTCGGCACGACGCTCAAGCGGGCATGGCGCAGCGTGGGCTTCTTCCAGCGCTTCGGCTTGATGGCAGGCATGCTCGGCAGCGTGTTCGAGCGCGAGGAGATCGCCGAGGCCGACATCGAGAAGCTGAAGCAAGCCGACCTGCTCGAAAGCGCGTTCAGCGAATTCGCCAGCGGCTCCGCCCCGCTCTACCACGCACTCATCGCCGAGCGCGACGAATTCATGGCGGCGAAGCTGCGCGAGAACGGCGCGACGATGGACCCCTCGGCGCCCAGCCGCAAGGTGCTCGTCGTCATCGGCGCCGGTCATCTCAAGGGCATGAGCGCCCAACTGGCCGACCAGCACGGCGACGCTCGGGCGCTCGCCGACGATCTCGCGGTCACGCCACCCGCGTCGACATGGCCGAAAGTTCTTGCCGTCGCGCTGGTCCTGGGCATCTTCGCCGCGATCGGCTATGCCTTCTATCGCAGCCCGAGCCTCGGCGTCGACGCGCTGAAGAACTGGATCCTGCTCACCGGCGGTCTTTCGGCGCTGGGCGCACTGATCGCCGGTGCCCATCCGTTGTCCATCGTCGCCGCTTTCGTCGCGGCGCCGCTGAAGCCTTTCCGCCCCGGCATCCCTTCCGGCGCGATCAGCGCCATGGCCGAAGCCTGGGTGCGCAAGCCGCGCGTGCTGGATTTCGAACGCCTGCGCGACGACATCACCCACTGGACCGGCTGGTGGAAGAACCGCGTGGCGCGCACCTTGCTCAATTTCTTCCTGGTGAGCATCGGCACCATCGCCGGCGAGTACATCGCGGGAATCCACATCATCCGCAGCCTGTTCTGAGGGCGCCCGCCCCTCCCGAGTTGTCCGCCGTCGCGACACGCCTCTATACTTCGACGGCTATTCAACCCCGGCCCCGCCCGGCACCCAGGGAACACTTAATGAAGCGTCTGCATCTGGTTGGACTGATCGCCGTAGCTCTGTGCGCCGCATCCGCAGCGCATGCCGAAGGGGACAAGGCCAAGGGTCGCACACTCGTCTACACCTGCAATGGCTGCCACGGCGTGCCGGGCTATGCCAACGCGTACCCCGAATACCACGTGCCGCACATCGCCGGCCAGAACGAGCAATACATCGTCAACGCCCTGAAGGCCTACAAGAGCGGCGAGCGCAAGCACCCGACGATGGGCGCCCAGGCGCAAAGCATGTCCGACCAGGAAATCGCGGATATCGCCGCCTACCTTTCCAGTCTCGCCAAGTAAGCCGCCGAGGACGAACGATGATCCGTGGGTTTTCCCTGATTGCCATCGGCGCGCTTCTCGCGCTTGCCGCCACCCAGACCTTCGCCGCCGGTGACCCGGCGCGCGGCAAGACCAAGATCGCCACCTGCGTGGCCTGCCACGGCCAGGACGGCAATGCGGTCGACCCGCAGTACCCGCGCCTTGCCGGCCAGTACGCCGACTATCTCGCTCAGGCCCTGCACGAGTACAAGGACGGCCGTCGCGACAACGCCATCATGAAGGGCTTCGCCGCGACGCTGTCCGACCAGGACATCGACGATGTCTCGGCGTACTTCGCCACGATGCCGACGAAGCTGCAGGGCCTCGAGCACCACATCCAGGGCGAGTGACCGCCCTGGCGCCTTATCCGGCCGCGCGGGCGAAGTAGGGCTTTTCGCCCGTCTCGTGGTCGGTGGCGTCGCGCACTTCCGTGATCTCCGGAATGCGCTCGCGCAGGGTCTTCTCCACGCCGTTCTTCAGCGTCACGTCGACCATGCCGCAACCGTGGCAACCGCCACCGAAGCGCAGCACGACCACGCCCTCGGACGTCACTTCCACCAATGAGATACGGCCTCCGTGCGAGGCGATCTGCGGCGCGATCTCCGACTCGAGAACGAACTGCACGCGCTCGACGAGCCCGGCACCCTCGCCCGGCGCCTCGCCCTTGATCCGCGGTGCGCGGATGTTGAGCTGGCTACCCGTGGGGGTGGTTTCATAATCGATGTTGGCGGGATCGAGCCAGCGCATGCTCTCGCCGTCGACGTACAGGTTGAAGCCTTCGCACTCGACCGTCCATTCGTCGCCGGTGAGTTCCGAGGCGCCGCAGAATTCCAGTTCGCATTGGGCGGAGGGCGTGCCCGCCGCGACCACGCGCAAGCGTATGCCCAGGCCTTCGTCGCCTTGCTGGGCCAACAGACGCTGGAAGTGGGCCTGCGCGCGTTCGGAAATGTCGATCATGATGGCTCCGGGGTAATCAGCACCATTTTAGTACGCTTTCCAGTTGGGCGCCGTCTTTTGACAATTCAACCGCCAGCGCGGACGCTTCGCGCTTTCTCAGGATGGATGGATACGCCATGACCCTCTCCCCGCTCGCCACCCAGCACTGCCAGCCGCGCAAGGGCGCGGAGCACGCGCTCGACCGCGCCGCCATCGACGGCTACCTGGCAAGCCTGCCCGGCTGGAAGGTCACCGCCGACGGCAAGGCCATCGTCAAGGATTTCCGTTTCCCCGACTTCCACCACACCCTCGGCTTCATCAACGCCGTGGGCTTCATGGCCAACCAGGAAGACCATCATCCGGACCTCGAAGCGGGCTACGGCCATTGCCAGGTGTTGTGGTCCACCCACGATGTCGGCGGCCTCTCCCTGAACGACTTCATCTGCGCCGCGCGGGTCGAGACCCTGCTGGACCACTGAGATGCACCCGCGCAACGCCCGCTGGGTGGCCGTGGCGAGCGCGATCCTGGCGCTCGTCACCCTCGTCGCGTTGCCGCGATTCGGAGCGACGGTGGTGCGGGCGGCGATCGAAAACGAGAGCGCCGCGGATCGGGCCGCGTTCGCCGCCGGCGACTCACCCTGGTCGTGGCGCTTTCGCGAGCGCGACGACGTGGTCGCGGGCCGCGCCTTCGGTTCCGGTGTCCTGACGGTCGTCGAAGACGGCCTGGCGTTCCGGGCCACGGACGGTTCCGCCATGGAGATCGGCCTTCCCCTCGCGAGGCCCGTGGATGTGAGGCGATTGGACCGCTTGCGGCTGAGCGCGGAGGCGTCGGCACCCGGCAGCTATGCCTGGGTGGCGAGGGAAACGCTGACCGGTCCACTACGGCGAGCCACGCTCGGTGCATTCCCCGGAGGCCCGCTGCCACCCGTTCTTCGACTGGATCATCTGGACTGGACCGATCCGGCGGGACGACCGGCTGCGCCGCCTGCCCGCGCAGCCATGCTGCGCCTGGAGGTGACGCTTCCCGCCGCGGCCACGTTCACGCTGCACGAGGCGTCGCTGGTGCCCGCAGACGGTCCGATCCGACCGCCGGTCGGCGCCCTTCCTTCCAGGCTCTCGGCCGAAGGACTACTCGCATGGCGCGACCACGCTCGCGCGGCCGATCCGCTGGTGACCTTCGGTCCGGGGACGGGAGCCTGGCCTCCGGGAACCGCGTCTGGCCCCACGCACGCGCGGCTGTCATGGTTGCCACCGTTCGCCTACGTGCTCGTGCTCGGCGCTTTCGTGGCATCGGCCCTGCTACGGCAGCGCCGGCCGTCCGTCGTGGCCACAGGCTCGCCCGTAGCGGTGCCTCCCGTCGTGAACACGCCGGCGCCAGCCATCCACACGGACAACGGCTTCCGCCCGCCTGCCCTCGTGCGCGACCTGGTCGACGTCGTGCTCGTCCTCATCGGCCCACTCTGGTTCATCGCGGGACTGGGGCTCTCTGATCGGCCGGACCCGCCCGGCGTCACGATGTTCGTGGCAGGCGCGGCCTATGCCTTCTTTCTCGATGCCACCGGCATGCTCCCGCGCTGGCTCTGGCTCGGCACGTGGCGCGCCGCCGGCTGGCCGCTGCTGGCGGTACCCGCGGCCCTTTGCGTCGTCGTGTTTTTCGGTCACGCCCCTGCGTGGCCGCCCTTGGGGCGCGTGGCGGTGTATGTCGGCTGGGCCCTGTTCCAGCAATGGCTGATGTTGGCGGTCGTCGGGGCCTTGCTGGCACGGGCTCTGCCCCGTCCGCTGGCCGTGTTGCTCACCGCCCTGGCCTTCGCGCTGCTGCACACCCCCAACGGCCTGCTGATGCAACTGTGCTTCGTGGCCGAATTCGGTTGGGCCTGGTGGTACTTCCACCGCCGAGCCCTGCTGCCCGTGGCGTTGGCGCACGCGCTCAGCGCGGTCCTCCTGCAGGCAGGCCTGGCTGGCGGCCTGCTCCGGTCACTGGAAGTCAGCGCGCGATTCCTGGGCTGACGCAGCGAAAGCCCCTGATGAAGCCGATTTGTGGGAATGAAGCCGATTGTGGGAGCCGATTTATCGGCGATAGGGGCTGGCCGAGAACTGGCCGCTGCCGCGGATCGCCGCTGAAGCGGCTCCCACCAGGTCGAGGTCGTCTCCTACCGATCAGGCGTCAGCTGCGCCGATCAGCGGTCAGCCGCGCAGATTGTCCAGGAACGCCTTGAGATCGTCGGGCAATGGGGCGGAAAAATCGTAGTTCTTGCCGCCGAGGTCGAAGCTCATCCGCGCCGCATGCAGGAACATCCGCTTGAGTCCCTTGGCGCGGAAGCGCTTGTTGGCTTCTTCGTCGCCATACTTCGGGTCGCCGGCCAGCGGGTGGCCCGCATACTGGGCGTGCACGCGGATCTGATGGGTGCGGCCGGTGCCGAGCGTGGCCTGCATCAGGCGGGCGCCCGGGTACTGCTCCAGTTCCTGGAAGAAGGTGAGCGAGGGCTTGCCGGCATCGTCCACGCGGACCAGGCGCTCACCGCCATGCATCACCGACTTGAGCAGCGGGGCGTTGACATCGAATTTCGCCTTGCGCGGCGTGCCGGTCATGAGACAGAGGTACTGCTTGGTCACCTCGTTGTCCCGGATGAGCGCCTGCAGGCCGGTCAGGCCCGGGCGGGAGCGCGCCAGCACCAGTACGCCACTGGTGTCGCGGTCCAGCCGGTGGACGAGTTCCAGGTGTTCGTTGGGCCGGGCCGCCCGCAGCAATTCGATGGCGCCATGGCTCACCCCGCTCCCGCCATGGGCGGCGATGCCCACGGGCTTGTCGATCACCAGGAAATGCTTGTCCTCGAAAATGATCGAATCGGTGACCGCCCGGACCATGCCCGAAGGCGCGACGCTTTCATCGCGCTCGGCCACGCGAACCGGCGGAATTCGCAGCATATCGCCGAGGGCGAGGCGGGTCTCGGGCTTGGCGCGCTTGCCATTGATGCGCACCTGCCCGGTTCTCAGCAGACGGTAGACCAGGCTGCGCGGCACCCCCTTGAGCAGGGTCATCAGGGCGTTGTCCACGCGCTGACCGTCCCGCTCGGGGCCGATTTCGACCTGGCGCACACCTTGGCCGCCGTCGAGGGAAGTTACCGTCTGCATTGATAAAACTCGAAATTGATAGGATACTCGGCGGGCGCCAGGCTCCGCTGAAGACTCATCTCTCGCGGGGTGCCAGTACCGCCACGCAAGGCGAGTGTCGCGCCATTCCGTCCGAGGGGTCGGAGGGCGAGGACACCCTACATCGTAGCGGTTCGGGTTGCGGTTGTCCGGCTAATCCGTAAGGACGCGGACCGGTTGCAAGGCGCTTATTCACGAATCACGCCGGGTCCAGGTATCGGTCCCGGATCCCATGCCGCTTGAAGCCTCACCGCTGCGGCGCGATCCCCGGCAGGCCGCCACATGGGCGCCACCGCGGCGCGCGGCCGCGCGGCAAGGCCGAGGAACCCACAATGAAGCGTATGTTGATCAACGCGACTCAGCGCGAAGAGTTGCGTGTGGCCATCGTCGATGGTCAGAACCTGTACGACCTGGACATCGAGATCCCGTCCCGGGAACAAAAAAAGGCCAACATCTACAAAGGCCGCATCACCCGCGTCGAACCCTCCCTCGAAGCCTGCTTCGTCGACTATGGCGCCGAACGCCATGGTTTCCTTCCCCTGAAGGAAATCGCCCGCGAGTACTTCAATCCGAACGCGGAAGGTAAGTCGAACATCCGCGAGCTCCTCAAGGAAGGCCAGGAGATCATCGTCCAGGTCGAGAAGGAAGAGCGCGGCAACAAGGGCGCCGCCCTCACCACCTTCATCAGCCTCGCCGGCCGCTACATGGTGCTGATGCCGAACAACCCCCGTGCCGGCGGCGTTTCGCGCCGTATCGAGGGCGAAGACCGGCAGGCACTCAAGGAGGCCATGGAGCACCTGTCGGTGCCCGACGACATGGGCCTCATCGTGCGCACCGCCGGCATGGGGCGCGACGCCGAGGAACTCCAGTGGGACCTGGACTACCTGCTGCAGCTGTGGAAGTCGATCTCGGCCGCCGCGAACTCCCAGAAGGCTCCCTTCCTGATCTACCAGGAATCGAAGCTGTTCATCCGCGCCCTGCGCGACTACCTGCGCAACGACATCGGCGAGATCCTCATCGACGAGGAATCGTTGTTCAACGACGCCCGCGACTTCGTCCAGCAGGTGATGCCCAACAACCTGCGCAAGCTCAAGCTCTACCAGGATCCGACCCCGCTCTTCTCGCGGTACCAGATCGAGACCCAGATCGAGAGCATCTTCGAGCGCAATGTCCGCCTTCCCTCGGGCGGTTCCATCGTCATCGACCAGACCGAAGCCCTCACCGCCATCGACATCAACTCGTCGAAGGCGACCAAGGGCAGCGACATCGAGGAAACGGCGTTCAACACCAACCTCGAGGCCGCCACCGAGATCGCCCGCCAGCTTCGCATCCGCGACGCCGGCGGCCTGATCGTCATCGACTTCATCGACATGGACAGCCCGCGCCATCAGCGCGAGGTCGAAGAGCGCCTCAAGGAGGCTCTCAAGGCCGACCGTGCGCGCGTCCAGATCGGCCGCATCTCGCGCTTCGGCCTGCTGGAGATGTCCCGCCAGCGCCTGCGTCCGAGCCTCGGTGAAGCCACCCAGATCGTCTGTCCGCGTTGCGAGGGCCACGGCCACATCCGCAGCGTGGAATCGCTGGCGCTGTCCACCCTGCGCCTGATCGAAGAACACGCGATGAAGGAGAACACCGGGCAGGTCCTGGTGCAGGCGCCGGCTACGGTCGCCAACTTCATGCTCAACGAGAAGCGCGCCAGCATCGTCGAGATCGAACTGCGCCACAGCGTGCACGTGGTCGTGGTCGCCGACGAGAAGCTGGAGACCCCGCACCTGGAGATCACCCGTATCCGCGAAGCGGACATGGGCGAGCACAGCAAGCCCAGCTACGAGCGGACCACGCCGATCGCGGCCGCGGCCCTGCCCAAGATGGGCCAGGCCCTTGGCAGCGGCGAGCAGCCGCTGGTGACAGGCGTGGTTCCGAGCACGCCCGCTCCTCTGCGCGATGAAGACACCGACGTGGCCGTCGCCGCGCCTGCGCCGGCCAGCCGTGCGCCCGCTCCGGCGGCGCCGTCGTCCGGTGGCTTCTTCTCCCGCCTGTTCGGCAGCCTCTTCGGTGGCGGCACGGCGGCGGCTCCCGCACCGGCGCCCGCACCCGCCCGTCGCGACGACGCCCGCCAGGGCGGTCGCAGCGACCGTGGCCCGCGGCGCGAAGATCGCCGTGGCAACGAAGGACGCGGTGGCCGCGGCGAGCCGCGCCAGTCGCAGGGGCAGCGCAAGGACGGCAACCCGCAGGCCAAGGGCCAGCAGCCCAAGGGCGGTAACAAGCCGCAGCAAAACCGCGGTGAGCCGCGTCAGGGCGAAGAAAAGCAGGCCCGCCAGAAGGATCCCCAGCAGGGTCGTCAGGGCCGCCAGGAGCAGGCCGCGCAGGGTGGCGAAAACAACCGCCGCCAGCAGCAGCCGCGAGGCGAGCGCAAGCCCCAGGGCGAGACTGCCGACAAGGCCGTGACGGCCGCCGTAGCCGCGACCGCGGCGACGCAGGCAGCGACGTCGTCCGCACCGCGCGTTCCGGCGGACAGGTCCGCCCCACCGGCGGCGAAAGACGAGGACAAGCTGGTCCAGGTCGCTACCGACACACCGGCGACGGACATCGAAGCCACGATCGCGGCGGATGCCAACACGTCTCCGGGCGAAGGCACCAAGGAAACCGAGGGCGGCCAGCGCCGCCGTCGCGGCCGCCGTGGTGGCCGTCGTCGCCGTCGCCAGGAAGACGGTAGCCAGGCCGGTGCCATCGAAGGCGGCAGCAATGCCGAGGACATGGACGACGAGGACGGTGACGACGTATCTCCGGCCGAATCCGGCCGCAGCGAACCCGCGCGTACCGAGACCGCACGTTCGAGCGCCAGCGTTCCGCCCATGCTCGACACCGCCGAAGCCGCCGAGAATGCCTTCGCGGTGGAACCCCCGGTGCATACGGGCTCGCAGCCGGCCGAGGTCGATCTGGCCGATGAGGACAGCGTACCGTCCGCGTTGACCCTGCCCTCGCTGCCGAAGCTTCCGCCCATTCCGGGCCACGCTCCCGCACCCGCACCGACCGCGCATGCTCCGACGGAAGCCGCCAGCCCGGCCGACTCGGCGCAGACCCGCACCGCGGAACGCCGCCAGACCGAATCGGATGCGCCGCTCAAGAGCGCCCCCGTGACGGGTTCGGCGCCTGTCCCGGCCGCCGCGTCCATTCCCGCGGCATCCACGTCCGCGGACGAGCCCGCCATCGAACCGGCCGCTCCTGCCCGGTCGGCGTCCGTGCTCGACGCACCCGCTCGCGGCATTCTTCCTGAAACGGAAGAAGTGGCGCCGGTGCAGGCGCGTCCGGAGGCCGTCGTTAATGAAGACGCCCCTGCGGAAGAACCCGAGAGCGTGCCGGTAACGCCCCAGGCCAAGGAAGCAACCAAGGACGAGGACGCATCCAAGGACGAGGAAACGCCGCCGAAGGCCGAAAAGAGCGCGCCGCCTCCGGCCCCACCCGTGACACCCATGCCGAAGTCGGCCGAGGCATCGAACGTCTCGCCGGTGTCGCATACGCCTTCCGCGCCGGCGTCCGCGCCGGCCTGGACACCGCCTGCCCAGGGCGACCTGCTGACCCGGCCGCGCCAGGAACCGCAGGACGACAGTTCGCACGGCTGACAACGGCTGACATTGAAAGAACAAAAAAACGCCGGGCACTGCCCGGCGTTTTTTTGCGTCACGCCATGAACGACGTCAGCTGCCTACCTGGTGATTGTGCGTGTCCAGCAAGCCGTGCACGGTCATCAAGTGCGCCAGGCCGACGACATGTTCGACGTGCAACTTCTCCATGAGACGCTGCTTGTAGGTCGAAACGGTTTTCGGACTCAGGTTCAGCCTTTCGCCGATCGAGGTCAGTGGCATCCCGCGGACGAGCATCATCGACACCTCCATCTCGCGCGTCGACAACGTGTCGAACGGCGAATCCGAACCGTCGAGCGTGGCGAGTGCCAGCTGCTGCGCCACCGTGGGAGCGAGGTAACGCCGCCCCGAGGCTACCTGGCGCACGGCGCTGAGCAATTCCTCGGACGAGCAGCCCTTGGTGAGATAACCGAGGGCACCGGCGTCGAGCAGACGCTTGGGAAAACGCGCGTCATCCACTACGGTGAGGATGACGATATTCGTGCGCAGCTTCGCGCGAATCACGCGCTCGGTCAGTTCCACGCCGCTCATGCCCGGCATGTGGACATCGACGAGCGCGATATCGGGTGATTGGGAGCGGATGAGGCGCAGGCCTTCCTCGGCCGAACCCGCTTCTCCCCTGATCCGGAGATCGGCCTGCTGCTGCAGGATCATCCGGAAACCGGTCCTGACCAACTCGTGGTCGTCGACCAAAACAACGTTAATCATGTAATGCCCTCCCTGGGCCGACTGTACTTCTGTGCGCGCGTATCGGCCGCGCGCGCCTGCGAATGCATACAATGCCAGATGTGCAGGCGAGACAACCAGCGTGCACGTATGATCCGGCCGCCGCTCCGCCGCCTGTAGCGGTATCCGCCTTGGCATGTGAGGTGACATGGCCTGATGATCGTGTCATCGTCAGGCGCAGCTGCTTGTAGGTGAATGCCTCAGCACGATTTCGGCAGCGCTGCCCGACGACACCGGAAGGTGTGCCACATACGGAATCGCGGAGGCCACAGACCAGGCACTCCGTCCATCCAAGGACTCAGCAAGGACACCTCATTCATGGAAGACCGGACTTACCTCCTCGGAAAACTCGCGGCCCTGGAATCCGCCCTGGAAGCGGCCATCTCGACCCATCCGGAACCCGCGGCACTGGTGGCCGCGCTGGCGGAAGCCATGTCCCGTTACACACCGGAGCGGCGCCCGCGAAATGTCCGCTCCTTCGCTGAAGGATGGATGGCGATCGTGACACCTTTATTGACCGAACAGGCCAGCCGCTCGCACACGCCGGCCTCACGGCACCCCCTGTCGTAGCCGCCGGGCCCAGGCGCAGGGCCCTGGAGCGCACCGACGCCTTGCTCACGTGGTTCGCACGAATCCGTCAGTACGAAGGCGCCAAGGTGGAGCCTCCCGATGAAGGAGATGCCCATGGCCAATGAGAAAAATCGTCCGCCGCAACAACCGGGACAGGATCAGCCGCCGAAAGACCGGCGAGGCCCTACCGAACAGCCACGCACGGATTCCTCGGGCGATCCGGTGGATGACACCGGCGAGGACAATCACCAGAGGAAGTAGCCTTTCCCCCTAGCGCGGGGTATCCGGGCCGCCGGCATCGATGTCGGCTCGAACACGGCGCGCCGCCCGTGCGGCGGCGCGTTTTCGCAGCAGGAGGATGCCTCCGAGGATGAGGATGGCCGGCCCCCACCGACCACCGGTGGCTTTGGCGAGCAACTTGCCCGCCGCCATCGCGCCCAGGGTATTGACGTGGGAATCCGATAAGACCTTGGTCATGGCGACTCTCCCCGAGGTTCGTTACGCGATGCGCAAAGCGTCGCCGCGCCGGCATCGGGATCGCGTGAAGAAGGGGCCGAGGTCGCCTGCACGGCACCGGCGGTGGCAGGCCGATCTATAATGGTGTCGTAAACACCGCTACCGCCATGCCAAAGACACTCAACGACAGCCTTCCCTGGATCGCCATCGCGCTGGCGATCGCCGTGGGCACCGCTTATTTCGCCACGCGTCCGCAGCCGGAAACCTTCGACACCTGCATGGCCCGCCTTGCGCGGCCCAACGACGGCGAAGCCGATCGCGCGCTTACCCGTGCCGCTTGCGCGGAAAAACCGGGCGCGCCATCGAAATCGCCCGCGTCGCGTTGAACCCGGCAAGGCGCCTGGTCAGAAGTGCACGGGGATCCAGCTTCCCGAGATGCGCTCCTTCAACACCTGCACCGCCCTGCCCCGACCCTTCATGGCGACGGCCTGGTTGAGGGCGAATTCCACGGCCAACCCTTCCGTGCGGAACAGGTGCTTGTGCGCTCCCGGCAACAGCACGGTCCATGTCCTTTCGTTGATGGGCGGGAAGAACACGAAGATACGCAAGGGCCGATCCGAGATGTCCATCATCGGCGGCGCCGGAGTTCGGCGCGTACATCGCCCGGCACCTGGCCGACGCGCTTCACCGCGTCGCGGAGCGACTGCTCCGTCACCCCCAGCGAACGCACCCACCAGTTGACTTCGGTCCGGGACTCGAGATCGATTTTCGTGGCATCGGCAGGCCGCGCGCTGCGTTTCATCATTTCCATTGCCGTTCCCCGCTAAAGACCACAATTGACACCTCGCCCGTTACCCCCGCGTGACGAAAAAAGGGGCTGCACGGCGATCCCACTTACATGCGCATAACAACCCAAGGCGCATGGTGGGACACCCTCCCTCATACGAGGGGCCTAGTCACCCAACCGGACAAGTCATGCCCACGCAGAAGCCACCGGCGCGTTTTCCAAACGGCGCGCCCACCGACCGTTCGTCGGCAGCGTTCGTCTCCTACGTCTATTCCCATGAGCGCCGCGGCAAGCTTCCCGAGACACCGCGCGAGCCGGCCAAACGCCGGACGGGGAAACAGCCCTAACAGTAACAGGTAAGTGCATGAGCTTCGCCCCCCGTCGATCGCTGCCCGGACCTTGCCAGGTCACCGCGCATGCGGTCGACGAGGCATGCGAGGAGCTAGGCTACGCCCTCGATATCCTCTACGCCGCCGAGGCGGAATGGGACGAGCGCATGCCACGATCGGCCGGCGACATGCGAATGGCCGACCTGAGACACACTTGCCGCTACCTCGAGGACATCGCGCCGTATCGCGGCGTCGCTGAAGCGATCACCCTTCTCTGGCGGGCGCACCGCCGGCTCAAGGCGATGCGCGATGCCGACTATGTCGACATCGCGGAGGCCTGCACCCTGCTGCAGCGGATATCGGACGCCTCGGATTGGTCACGACCGGCGGTGCTGTTCGCCGAACGGTGTCATTGCATGCTTCCCGCGTGGCCCGCCAGCCTGACCGACCGTCCTCTTACCGCTGACACGTAGTCGCGGAAGCTCCCAGCCACGCCGGCAAGACCCGGGGCGCCACGACGATGCGATCCAGGTCAGGCGCCGGTGCGTCGGCATTGCCGAGCCCGATCGTGTTGGCCCCGGCCTTGAGCGACACATCGAGTACCTTGGCCACGGGATCATCGAAACTGCTGCCGTCGAGATCCAGCCTGATCGGCGCCTGCCCGTTGATCGTCAGGTAGAGCGTGCGCGGTCCCTTGGTGGCGTAGTCGATCTCCAGCTGGTAGCTCCCCGACGTGGGCACGGTCACGGCCGGGAAGATCACGGTGTTCGCGGACCCGACACCGATATTGCCCGCCTTGGCCAACCCCGAGAAGTAGTTGCTGAAGCCCGCGGTCACGGTACCGCCCAGGACCGCGGCCTCCGCCTCGTAGGTGGCCGATGCGGGAAGCGCGGCGTCACCGGCCCCACCGACGACGATGCGATCCAGGTCGGGCGGGTAGCTGGCCGCATTACCGAAACGAATGCGGTTGAATCCCTTGCGCAGGCATACCGGCAGCGTACTTTGCGACGGCAGCTGGAAGCTTCCACCACCGGCATTGAAGGTCTGCAACGGTCCGTCGTTGACCTGGTACAGATACGAGCGCAGGCCGAGCGTGAGCGAATCGACCCGCATGAGATAGGCGCCATCCCGCGGTGCGTAGACCCGATCGAAGCTCACCGTGTTACCCACGCCGAGTCCCAGGCCACCGACCTTCACACCGCCGGAGCAACCTGTGCAAGCAGCCGGCGCCGCCGTGCCGGCGAGCGTGCCCGCCTCGGCCTCGTAATTCGTGGACGGAACGGCTGTCGCATGGCCGGGCAACGCCTCGACCAGCAACAGCTGCGTGCCATGGCCGGGCAATTCGACACGGTAGCTGCCCGATGACGGCCCTTGTTCCTGGTGACGCCAGAGATCGCGCATGCGCCGGGCACCGGTCAGCCCCAACACGCGCCAGGGCAATTCGACGACCGCGCGCGTCGCATTCATGTTGAACAAGGCGACGTGGTAGCGGCCGCCGCCGAGGTCGCTCACCCATACGGGCAAGTCGCCACCGATGACCTGCAAGGCGGGCTTGCCGGACTGGTTCACCGCGATGACCTCGTCGTTGCCCGCCAACTGCTTGCCGGTGTCATCGAGCTTGGTAAGGTCGCCGCCCAGGTACAGGGGAGCGTTCGCCATCGCCCAGAGCGTGACGGCCGATCGTTTCTCGTCCACCGTCAAACCATCCTCGTCACCGTCGCCGATGTCGAGTGAATCGAGGTCGTTCCAGCCTTTCGACGGGCCAGCCACATCCTGCCATCCCGGCAGGTCGCGAAACCGTTTTTCGATGCGTGGCCAGTTGGTGAGCGTGGCGCAGCGGCTTTCGCATTCCACGTCGTCGTCGATGCGGCGCGCATTGGAATAGGCCTGCCACACGTCCTGGTAATCCTTGTCCACCGCCCAGGAGACGGTGAGCCAGATCGGACGGCCACTGCGTGAGATCGCCTTCGACCACGCGGCGACGTCGTCGCGGTTGTCGATGCTCAGGTCGTCGCTATACGAGCCCGGCGTGACACCGTCGAGCTTGATGAGATCCACGCCCCACGAGGCGAACAGCGCCACCACCGAATCCATGTATTCCTGCGCGCCGGGTTTGCTGAAATCGATCTTGTAGTGGTACGGCGATTCACCCGGCGCGCCGAACGCGTTACCGGCGCGATGCGGCAACGCCAGGATGTCCTGGACATGGTACGGCGTGCCGAGAATCGGCGAGTTGGCCTGGACCGCCGGTTCTTCCACACCGGGAATCCAGTAGATGCCCGCCTTTTGTCCATGACCGTGGATGTGATCGATCAATGCCTTGATGTCGGGGAAGGTGCGCGGATCAGGCGTGGGACGGCCGTTGGCATCGAATCCACCCTGCCAGCCGGAATCCAGGTTGATGTACGTGTACCCGTGCGCCTGCAAGCCGGACGCGGCGAGCGCATCCGATTGCGTGACCATATTGGCCTGGGTGAGGAAGGCGGGATCCAAGGTCTGCTGGCTGAAACTGCTCCATCCGAGGTAAGGCCTCTGCCCCACGCCGTTGACCTGCGCCGATGCCGCACTGGCGAGCGTCATCAATCCGCACGCGAGCGCCAGACGGGAAAATGCCGGAACCGAACCGTTCATCGCGTGACTCCTTGGTGGGAAGCTGTGCCTTCGCGTTCGAACACCACGCCGGCGGCCTGCAGGTCGCCCTTCATCACGAGGTCGATGCCGCGCTGCATCCAGTACGCGCCACTGGCCACGTCCGGCGTACCGGGGGCGACCTTGCCGTGCATGAGACGGAAACGATAGCGCGCCTTCACGTCGAGCCCCCGCAGGCGCAGTGTAGGGAAGGGACGGGCTTCTTCACCCTGGCGCTGGAAAGCGAACAGCACGGCCTGCGCACCGTCGTCGGCTACCGACTCCGTGGCCGACCACGGCGCGCGTTCCTGTGGCGATAGCAGGCGGTACAGCGAACCCCGTTGCACGGTGGCGCGGATTTTCTTGTACTCGGCGACATAGCCCCGCGCCGTCGCCTCTTCCGCGGGCGTCCAGTCCAGCAGGTTCGCACCGATGCCGAGGCCACCTTGCATCGACGACAGGAAACGGAAATCCAGGGAGCTGACGCGGTTGTTCACCCAGTTCGGCGAGCCCGTCACCCACGCCATCATCGTCGCCGGGGCATAGGCGTACGTGAAACCGTCCTGGATGGACAGGCGATCGGAGGGATCGGTGTTGTCCGAAGGCCACACTTCGTCCGTCAGCGCCATGATGCCCAGGTCCACTCGCGCACCACCGCCGGAACACGATTCGATCTCGACTTTCGGATGGCGTGCGCGCAGCTGCCGCAGGATGTCGTACAGGTTGCGCACGTAGGCCACGTAGACTTTCTGCTGTTCGTCGGGCGACATCTGCGGCCAGCCCGGTTCGGACCAGTTGCGGTTGTAATCCCATTTCAGGAACTGGATGTCGTTCTCGCTGAGCAGACGGTCGAGCACCTCGAGCAGGTGCGCCTTCACGTCCTCGCGCGCGAGGTTGAGCACGAGCTGATGGCGTCCTTCGCTGCGCTCGCGGCCCGGGAAGTTGAGCACCCAATCCGGATGAGCGCGGTAGAGATCGCTGTCGCGGTTGACCATCTCCGGCTCGACCCACAGGCCGAAGCTCATGCCCAGCCCGTGCACCTTGTCGATCAGCGGCTTCAGGCCATTGGGGAACTTACGGCGATTGACCACCCAATCGCCGAGGCCGGCGTGGTCGTTGTCACGCGCGCCGAACCAACCGTCGTCCACGACGAAACGTTCCACGCCCAGCGCCGCGGCCTTCTCGGCCAGGCGTTCCTGCCCCGGCTCGTCCACCTTGAATTCGGTGGCCTCCCAGGAGTTGTACAACACCGGGCGCAGCGCCGCGCGGGCACCGCCTGGCAGGATGCGATCGCGCTCGAACCGGTGCAGGAGGCGCGACGCCTCGCCGATACCGTCACGGGTGTAGCCCGCATAGAAAACCGGCGTGTCCAGCGCCTCGCCCGGTTTCAATCGATAGGCGAAGTCGAACGGGTTGTAGCCTCCGACGACGCGGACCTGGCCGAGGATGTCCTCGTCGACACGGATGCTCCATGAACCGCTCCAGGCCAGCGCACCGAACCACACGTCGCCGTGTTCCTCGTTCCATTCGCCGCCGCGGCCGATCGCGAACCAGGGATTGTTCTCGTCGCCCGTGCTGCCGCGGCGGCTTTCGAGAACGGTGGCACCCGGCGTGATGGCTCGTGTCTGCAGGTGCCATTCCCCCGCCCATGTACCGGTGAGATAGCGCAACGAATAGTCGTCCGCGCGGGGCAGGTTCCAGGTAGCCGAGGCGGCCGCATCGATCGTGAGCGCCTGTTTTCCCGCATTCTCGATGTGGGCGGATCGGCCGATGATGCCGGTCGAGGCATCGGCGGTGTAATCGAGGGTCACCGCCACGCCCGCTTGCGCGTCGCGCAGCAGGATCGACAGATGCTCGCCATCCACGCGGTAGCTGTCGTAGCGGAGCACCACGTCGCGGTTGCCGTCGTCGAGGCGGATCTTCAACGCGGGGGTGGCCGTCATCGCACCGCCCCAACCGGCGTATTCCTGTGGCGTGAGCGCACCCGCCGGATCGAACGACGAGCGTTCGGGCGCCGGGACGGCAGGACCGAGCGGATCGGCCACCGGTAGCCGTGCGCCCCAGTAAATCGTCTGCAAGATACCGTCGGTGTTCACGCCCATCGCATAGGTGACGTCACCCGCGTCCAGCCTGAAGACGCGGTGCGCGGGATCGTAGCGTGGCGATACCGTGCGTTCCGGCGAAGCCTTGGCGATGACGCCGACCGGGGCGGCGAGCAGGCTTGCCGCAAGCAACGTGGCAAAGCGGATCGTGCGGGCTCGTAGCTTCAACTGTGCGACCTCTCTTCCTTCCGACTATCCGAAGCCTCCGCACGAAAGGCGAAGGCACGTTCTAGGGTTTCACCCGGTGCCAGGTCGGTCATGCCGTTGGCGATGGGACCCCCCGGCAGGTGCACGGCATTGATCGGATGATCCACGGGTTCCATGCAAAAAAAGTCCTCGCCCTCTGGGACGTAGAGAATGTAACCATCCGTGTCCGCCTCGACATGCAGGCGCAACGCAAGCGCGGGCCACTCGATCGTTGCCTGCCCCCGCCACCCGACGAAAGCATGGTTCAGTCCGCCAGACGGCAGTTCGCGGTCCGACGAGAAATCCCACTCGGTAGGCACCGGCGCTCGCCGGACCGGCAACGGATCGTAGCCGTCGTTCAGCCAGACCGAGGTGGCGGCCGCGCGCAACCGGACACCGCCGTGCAGGGGAAAGAACGGATGCAGGCCCAGGCCGAACGGTAGCGCGAAGCTTCCCGTATTGGTGACGCGCAAAGCGACCCGCAGCGTGTCCCGCTCCAGCCGGTATTCCAAGCTGGCGCGGTACGAGTGAGCCTCGGGTGCGATCTCGTCCACCACCAGCACCGCCACATCGGCTTCGTGCTCACGGACCGACCACGCCCGTTGCCAACCGCTCCCGTGGATCGGGTAAGGATCGTCCTTGCGATTGAGCGCCAGCGCGATCCGCCTCCCCCCATGAAAAAAACCGCCGTGGGCAATGCGATTGCTCCACGGCAGGAGGGGGTAACAGGCGAGGCGGTTCGGTTCGTAGCGGCCTGGCGAGACTTCCGGCGATCCATCGCAAGGCCGCATCAATGGCAACTCCCGACGACCCTGCCCGAGCCAATCGAAGCGGGCGATGGCGCCGCCTGCGGAAGGAAGCAGGCAGACGCTCAACCGGTCGTTGCACAGCTGCAACATGTCAGAGCGAGGCACGCACACCGAGGAAGAACGTGCGGCCGTTGGCCTCGGCGTAGCTCTGGCGATCGTCGAAGACCTGGTACTGGTAGATCTTCTCGTTGTTGAGGTTGCTCGCATCCATGAACAACGACACGTGTTCGTTGAGCTTGTAGCTCGCACTCAGGTCCACCTGACCATAGGCCTTCACCGAAGTCGGCTGGCTCTGGTTGCCGGCGATCGACGCGAGGTACTTCGCGCGCCAGTTGTATGCGGCGCGGAACTCGACGGGACCCTTCTGGTAGTAAAGGCTCACGTTCGACGAGTTGCCGATGCCGGGCACGGC
This sequence comes from Luteibacter sp. RCC_6_2, assembly GCF_041360655.1. NCBI lineage: Bacteria > Pseudomonadati > Pseudomonadota > Gammaproteobacteria > Lysobacterales > Rhodanobacteraceae > Luteibacter > Luteibacter sp. RCC_6_2. The sequence continues at coordinate 202,849 of NZ_JBFUPQ010000006.1, forward strand.
GAACTTGCCGGCATTGGCGATCTTGTCCGCGCTGATCGAGGCGTCGCTGGTCACATAGGTGTAGTTCGTCGCCACGCCCAGGCCATCGAACGGTGCGGGCAGCTTCGTGAACTGATAGTTGAAGGTGAGTTCGGCACCCTTGATCGTCGCCGTATTGAGGTTCACCGGCTCCGTCAACTGGAAGGGGAAGCCCAGCAGGGTCGCGTTGGTCGTGATGAGCGTGCTGAAGTTGCTGACCTTCTTGTAGAACAGGTTCATCGCGGCGTAGCTGGTCTCGTTGAAGTACCACTCCACGCCGGCGTCGTAGTTCTTCGAGATATAAGGCTTGAGCGCGGCGTTGCCACGGGTGATGGTCTGGTCCTGAGGACGGAAGTTATACGATACCGACGCCGCGAGGTTGCTCAGGTCGGGCCGGGTCAGGGTCTTGTACGCGGCGGCGCGGAACACGAGGTCGTCGCGCAGGTTGAGCTTGAAGTTCGCCGACGGCAGCCACTCGTGGTATTTGCCGTTCTGCGAGATGGGGCTCAGGGCGCCGTAAGTGGGGATCGCATTGGTCGGGTCGTTCGGGTTCACGGCGATGCCGACGATCGGTACCGAGTATGCGTAGGAGGTCGTATTGGTCTTGGTGTAGCGGATACCGGCGTTCAGCGTCCACGGCATGTCGCCATCGCCTTCCAGCGTCGCCATGCCATAGGCCGAACTGATCCGTTCCTTGATCATGCTGTAGGTGTTCGGATCGGGGTGTGCCGTAAAGCCGCCGCCATTCGCGTCGAGTTGCGCCTTGAACGCATCGGGATTGGGTAACTGGTTGTACGCGGCAGGGGTGGCCAGATAAGCGAAGAGCTTATTCACGTCATAGACGACCCAGTCCCTGGGGAACCCCGGGGCCGCACCACCGACCAGGCTGCCCGCATGATAGACGTGCGCACCCACCGCATCGGCGGGGACCGTGGCGACGTAGCCGCAATACTCGGCGCAACCGAAGCTGTTCGGCGTATTGTAGGTGACCTCGGTCTTGGTGCGGTTGGAATTGGACAAGCCGAAGTCCAGGCGCGAGAGCGTACCGTCGAGGAAGCTCTTCCCGAGGTGCAGCTGATTCTCGAAGATCTTGTCGCTGACGTTCGGACTCTGCGTGCCCTGATTGGTCACGTGGGCGTGCAGCGTGGAGGTATCGGTGGTCGGCAACAGTCCCGTATAGGTCGGCAGGTGATCGCCGCCGTTATTCGTCCAGACCGGGTTCACGCCGATGTTGCGCGTTCCCAGCACCACGAAATAGCCGTTCTGCGATTCCTTGTTCCAGGCCCGCGACACCGCGCTGTCCCAATCCAACTGCAACGACGGATCGATCTGCCAGTTGATGTGGCCGCCGATCTGCTCGTTGAACGCATCGCGCGGATTGGACTGCATCGCATAATCGTTCGACATGCCGCCGGACGGGTCGAGCACGAACTGCTGGGCCGTTCCATTGGCCCCCGGCGTGATCGACTGGATGATGCCGGTGTTGGTGAAGGCGCCGAAAGCGTTGTACTTCGAGTCGATCTTGTACTCGGAGAACAGGCCATCCAGCTTCACGGTGACACCCTCGACGGGCGCCCAGTCGATCGCACCGTTGAAGGATTTACGTGTCCGTGTCTCGTTGATCACCTGCCCTTGCAGTGTCTGCGGCAAGGCCACGCTGGTGTAGGCGGGGTTGATCCGCGAGAAGTTCTGGTTGGTCAGCCAGCCCAGGGTATCGATCGACTGCTCGACGTGGTCCCGTTTGTAATAGACCACCGAAGCCAGCCAACCGAAGGTATGGTCCTTGTTGGTGTTGCCGATGAGTCCGGACACCTTCGGCGTGGTCTTGCTCGCAAAGCCGCCATCGATACTGTCGTTGACCCCCGCGGCACTTCCCGCCGCGTGGAATCCGTTGAAGTCGAACGGCCGCGCGGTGATGACGTTGACCGTGCCGCCAATACCGCCCTCCTCCAGGTCCGGCGTGCTGGTCTTCTGCACCACCGCCTGCTGGATCACCTCGGAAGGCAGCACGTCGAAATCGAATGCGCGATCGGTCGCGGCCGTCGCCATCGTGCGGCCATTGAGCAGCACGTTGACGAAGTTGGGCCCGAAGCCGCGTACCGTAATCTGGTTCGATTCGCCGCCACTGCGGTTCACCGACACGCCGGGGACGCGCTGTAGCGCGTCGGCCACGTTCTGGTCGGGAAACTTGCCCGCCTCCTCGGCCGAGACCGAATCCACGGTATTGACCGCATCGCGCTTGGTCGACTGCGAGAGGAACAGCGATTGCAACTGGCCCGTCACGGCGACGCCATTGAGGTCGGTGACCGCCTTGCCGTCCTTCTGCCCCTTGCCGTCCTGTGCCTGGGGCGCCGCGGTGGGCGCCGGGCCCTGGGTGGAGGACGATGCATCCTGCGCGTGTGCGATGGACCCGCCGATGGAACAGATGCCGAGCATGCCAGCCAATGCGTTGCGCACCGACAGCGCGAGTAACTTCCGCTGCATTCCTACTCCCCTCTCATGATGGATGGCTCACGAAGGCCGCACGCTGCCTTCGAGGGCAAGCGGACTTGCTCCCGTGCATCGATGGACTTCGCTGATCCCGACTCTTCCCCGCTGGTGCGCAACGATCCGCACCCCGAATGGACGTCCATGGCCTGCACCCGCCAGGCGGAACGTCCGTGGGTCAATTGTAGTATTTTATGATTATATGTCCGCAAGCTGCGGCGCAGCATAAGCGGATACGGCAGCCGGGCGGCCTGGTGACGCCGTTTACGTGCCCTCTCCGTTCAACAGGAGAACGGAGGATGCGGCAGCACGAATGCCAACCGCTTCACATTTCCGGGATCTTGCGTCGGTGGCGTCAAGCTTTCTTGCGGCCGCGGCCACGGATATTGGTGCGCGATTCACTGACCATCCGCAGCATCGCCTGGCGCGCCACCTCGGGCTGGCGGCGACGCACCGCTTCATAGACTTTCTCGTGGTGCGGCAAGGCAGCCTTGAAGTTCGCCGCATTGCGTGCGGAAAGCAGGAAGAAGGTGCCCAGGGCGGTCTCGATGACCGAGAACAGCGAGACCATCAGCTCGTTGTTGGTCGCGCGAAGCAAGGTTTCGTGGAACGCGAGGTCGGCCTGGGCCCAGGCATCGAGATCCTCCGAGGCGGCCATCGCGTCATAAGCCGCCTTGAGGGTGACCAGCTGCGCATCGGTGCGCCGCCTCGCCGCAGCGGCCGCGGCGCCCGGCTCGATCAACTCGCGCATTTCCACCAGCTTCTCGACGAAGCTTTCCGTGGGCATGGAGGCGCAGCGCCAGGCCAGCACGTCGGCATCGAGCTGGTTCCAATGGATGGCCTCCCGCACCCGGGCGCCCGTGCGCTGCCGCGATTCGATCAGGCCCTTGGCCACGAGCACCTTCATCGCCTCGCGCAATGCGGTGCGGCTGACGTTCAAGCGCTCGGCCAGGACTTCCTCCCGTGGCAGCCCCTCCCCCGGCGCCAGCTCTCCACTGACGATAAGCCGCCCCAGCTGCTGGACCACCAGGTTGTGGAGGCCGCGCGCGGTCACGGGCTTCACCATGCATTGCTCCTTGGGATGTCTGGATTCTTCGCCATACCATTACACAGGTGCCCGCATGAGAGGTCGATATCCATGGAAAAGGCCGTGCATCGCTGCACGGCCCTGGGTCGAATGAGCGGGGAGGTTCGGCGGAGTGTCAGCCGTGGTCCTCGTTTTCGTGTGTCTGCTGCGGGGATTCAGGGTTCCGCGGTTTCTTTTCGACGCGGTCGCCGACGTTCTTGTCGTAGTCGCGTGGGGTTTTTGGTTTTTTCTCGGGTTCGTCTGGGGCGGATTGGAACAGAATGGTGCGATCCGCAGGATTGTCTTCGCCAAGTGACCCCGTCGTAGGTATGGACATGGCTCAATCTCCTCATGGGCGGGCCACCGAATATAAATGCAGCGTCGTTATCGTAGGCCCGTCTTTTCGTGAACTCCACGAACACGATCCGCATTTCCGCGGCGGCGCTATTTCGCAGCTTGATCGGACAAAAGCAGGCAATCCACTCTGTTCTGCGGTGCCATCTGCCGCTCCGGCCGCTCGGCACTAGAACGAGGAAACCTGTCTCTCACTGCCAGACGAAATAGTCCCGACAGTGAGAGCTGACGGAACTTTTCCGTCATCCGGCCCGATCAAAGCTTATGGGTTGAATCCACTCCCCGAAGGGGAGAGGCCTGACACTTGCGACGGTGCGGGCAATCCACAACCAGGGTGATGCCAGAACGGACCTCCCGCGTACTGCACATCGTTGCAGTACTGCTGTATGGAACGACCGGTCGCGCTACGGAAATAGTCGACCGTCATGACAGCTCCTCCGCTGAAACTGCATTGCCACGCCGAACTTGCATCGGGCGGACAGCTAGGACCGTTGTTACACTCGACACTCTCTTCGATTCGGAATGGGTTACCCGGATCGATAATGCCCGCATGGTAACCCACGTTATTGCAGTACAGCAGTTGCTGGCCAATCACCTGATCGTTCGCGTCGAAGTAGATCACGCTACGTCCGACGGCCGGAAGAGCCATCGCGGTCATGGGCAGAGCGGAGACCATCAGAACAAGTGCGGCAAGGGCAGCCTTCCAACTACGCAACATACGCCGTTCCCCTTATCGATTGCCTCGGGTTGAGGCGGAGCGACTATATCGGCAAGAACTTGCGGCCAGCCGGATGGAAGCAAAATAGAGAAACGCCCTACACGTATTCGGCAGAAGTCCTAGGAAAGGCAAGCGAGATCACCAGCCACCCTAAAAAATTAAGCAGCCTCCGAGAAAGCGCGTCTTCATCTGCTTGGTAGTCCCCTGTGTTTTCTGCTGTTGCCCCGTCACAAAATGTAAGGTTTCCCTTACAGGGGTAGGGACGGTCGCCTACATACTCCGCCGATTCGGCCCCGGTACGATCCCCGCGCTCTTCGAATTTCCGTAGGGCAAAATTTTAAAGGGGAATCACATGCTTTCGAAGTCGATCCGCAAGAGTATTGTCGCCTTCTCGTGCGTCTTGGCTCTAGGTACAAGCACCTCGGTCATGGCTACCGCACACACCGAAGTGTCTGCAAGCGCGATCCAGATTCAGAGCTACGGTAACGTCGGCCCGGTTCTCTTCTATACGGGCTCCGTTTGCAGCAATCAGCATCTAAATCTCGACCCGATTGCCGACGTGGACACGCAAAAGCTGCTTTGGGCCGCAGTTCTCTCGGCCAAGGCGACCGGATCAAAAGTTGGCTTCGATTACGACTTCAATGCCGATAACTGCATCATCCGATCCTTCTCCGTCAACCCGAACTGAGGGGGCTATCGTGAAGGTCAAACCCGCAGGAAGCTTCGTCAGTCCGAGCGGATTGGCGATGGCCCTAGCGCTCTTCGCATTCTCGGGGGCGGCGCTCGCAGAGTCGACGACTTGGACTTCTATTTCAGTGGAAGGTTCGGCAATACCCGGTAAATCCGTGATGCTGGTCGTTCAAGTTACGGGTAAGCACCTGGTGTACGAACCCGGACCCAATGCGTTTGGTGGCAACATCAATATCTATGTAAACGGTGAACTAATCACCAAGAATATGGCTGTGGTTGCCTGGTCAACTGGAATAACCCGCAAAAACGATTCAGGGTGCGGTTGCACATTGATATTCGCAGACTCGACCATACAGCGATTCCCTTATGTCCTTCCAGCAGGGCAGAAGCAATACACCTTTTCTGCCAGGTATGGTGGTGACAATGAGAGCCATTCCTCGGACTCCGCAGCATTGGTGCGGAATGCACAAACACCGCTGAGCCCCGCTGTCCTCCAGCTACTTTCGAACTAGCAGCATGGGCGGGGGCGCCTGTCTGCCCCCCGCCCACAACTTATCCCGTAGCAATTCAAAGATAGGATTGGGCCCAGTCTGTAAACTTGGCTAAAAGCGATACTCCGCTCTGGCTCCCCATACATTGACTGAGTACGCAGTTGTGTTTCCGGGTACATCACGAAATGATGGCTTATAGCGATCTAAAGTAACCGACAGATTGATGTGACTCGTTAGCCTGTATCCGACGCCAGCACCAAAATAGCGGCCATCGTGCCGATCCTTGATATCGGTTCTGTAGGTATCGGACAGGTCATCAAAGGTTCCGACGCTCTTGATGACAAAGTTCGTTCGGTAACGCGCCATGCCGTAGCGTGCCGACACATTCCAGCTATCCGTCACGTCCCACTGCCCATTGATGCCGAGCATGTACGCCTTCGCCTTGTATGACCGACGCTCGCGCCAAGTGCTCGGGTGATCAATCCCATCTACGTCGGTAAACACATATTCGTCGTGAGAGTGCTCGCTCGCCTTGCCCAGGTCTCCGTACCCGCCCTCGACGCCCAGACTAAGCGTGCGAGCAACTGCCCAACGATAACCAACTAGTGCAGCAAAGGCTCGATCATTTCGGTCACGTGCCAGGTCACGGTCGATCTGTGACCGACTCTGTCCGGCAGACAGCGAGATAAATGCTCCTTGGTCGGCTGCATACGCGACCGGAATGGTCGTGGAGCATGCGACCACTGCAAATAAAAGCTTCTTCATAGCCCCCTGTTCCCATGCGTCATATAAGACAGCGCTGGACCACGCGCCAGATCGGCGGGATCATCATATAAAGCTCGGCCTGCGTCTGTAGGAATTCCCTTACATGCAAACCATCGGCGAGGTGGGACAGCGACAAGCGGATGCTAGGATTCCCGAAATCATCGAGGAGCCGCCATGAATAGACGCATCGGGTTTATGTGCATCGCGGTCGGCGCAGCCTTCCAGGTCACGACGGTTGATGCCGCGGACAAGCCAAAGCTCAGTTGCGACCGCGGCGGCGACGTCGGGCGTTATGGAGGCACGGACTGGTTGGTGTATGGCTGCTCTGACGGCAAGACGCTCGCGTTCTTCAGTGCGGAGAGCAATCCGGCCAACCCGTACTATTTCATCCTTACACCGAAGGACGGCGGCTATCAGCTATACGGTGAAGGAACGGGCGAGAAACGCCTGACAGACGCCGCGTACGTTGAGATTAAAGCGTTTACATCAGCCCAGATTTCCGCACTGCTGCGCAGTCACGGGGCAGCAAGCCCCTGATCCGCATTCACCGTGCGGCGTGGTGCCTGTCCTCACCCTGCTTGCGAAGGTGAGTGTCAGGTGAGTGCGACGAGGGTTCACGGATGGCGGGGAGGTTCTTTGATACCCACTCTTCTCAACAGTAGTTCACCGTCGTTTACTGTGGCGCGTGCTCGTTATATGTCAGAAAGCCCTGTCGTTTCATTATCCATCGCAAATCGATTCCGTGTGCGATGGGTTTCCATATAGCCGTTCTGAGGATGTGTTCCCGTCCAGTGGAACCGAACACCGCACACGTGGCCCAACGTGAGCCTGTAGGGCATCCCCTACAACCAGACAGGACGTCGCCTACATACTCGACCGATTCTCTTCCACCATGATCCCCGAGCCAATATTGGCAAAAAAATCTGGGGCCGCCATGAAAAAGAATATCCGCCGAGCAGGCATATCCGCCTGCTTCCTCGTTGCTGTTGCATTCGCTAGCGCCGCAGATGCCTCAACCGGATTCGATGCACCTGTCAGCGGTTGGCTTGTTCAGGACTACCCCGCACCCCAAGGTGTCGTCCTTTGGTACACGCCGTCCACCTGTGGAAACGGCCAGATCATGTTTAACGCAAGCGACTCCCAGGATCGCCAGAACCGACTTGTCGCCATGGTCCTCGCCGCGAAAGCCATGGGTGGAAAGATGCATATTGAGTATGAAGTGGTAAATGGCGGCTGCATGATCAGCAACTTCGGCGTCATTCCGTCCTAACGCATCGCGCCGACCCCAAAGGACTCAGCATTGTGAAAATCGATCGATTTGTCACGCTCCTGGCAGGGCTGACCCTAAGCTTGGCCGCTACGGCGGAGACTGCGACCCAGAAATACTTCGGATACTTTGCTGGCGACACCGTGAATACGGTGACGTCACCGCCCTCCGATATCGGCTTCAACGAGATGAAGGGCCATAGCAATCTATATGCGATCATGGCGTGGCCGGGCGACACCTCGCCCTCGGGAAGAGCTGTGACGCAGTCGCAGGTACTCGAAAAGCTTGCGGCGGCGAAAGCCGCTCATGTGCACGCGATCGTTCCGGCCTATCCATTTGTGTTCCAGGCCGTGAGGGCCAGCAATGGCGACATCAGCTGCTGGAACAACGATCCGGGAGCTGCAGCATCCTGGGCGTCGCTATCACAGGCGATGGTAGATCAAGGCTACTTGATTCCGGGTGACCCGGTACATAGCACGGTCATTGCCGTGTACATCGTGGATGAACCGAACGGTCCAAGCACCTGCCTGAACGATGTGAATGGCCAGGCGAATCCGAGTTTCATCAACGGTATGAATGCCGTTCGTCAAGACGCGCATACCGCTAGCCTGCCCATTGCCTCGATTCTCGCAGGCAAAGGGTTTGACCGATTCTTCGCAGGCATGAAGATGCTCGATTGGGTCGGATTCGATGAATACGGCGACGATGACGGCAAGTGGGCGCGAACCTTCGCCGCACTCAAACAGTACGCGCCCGGCAAGAAGTACATTGTCGTCCCAGGCGCCATGCAAAGTTGCGACCTGGTTGACCTTGACCCGACCCAGAGATTCTTCACCGCCATCGAGAACGATCCAGACGTGACGTGGCTTGCACCCTTTGCCTGGTTCTCGGGCCTTGGCGGAAACGCGAGCTGCAAAGGTGTTCGCGACATTCCCGCCACGCGTGCCGCCTACACGGCCGAGGGTTTGAAAATCCGTTCTCTGCAGTGCAATAGCTCTCCCGGCGACACCGCATTCTGTAGTGGTGCGGCGAATGTGACATCCGCTGTTAATCTGCTTCTCAACTAATGACCAAGTCATAGATGGGAAACCCAACAGGCGAGCAGTCGCATCGCGCGCACCGCGTGATCGCAGCCTGAGGATAGTGTCCGCGCCGGGTATTGTTTGGCTTGGATACAACTCGCTATGGCGGGTTTTCCTCCAGAGCCAAGCGTTCGATCATATCCCGGTGCGCGATGCAAATCGCCCGGTTCCCTTTCGCTCGGCTCATGGTCGGCCCCTGGAAATCTGGGCCTTTCAGGAGCACCTCATGGCGAAGATCAAACTTACCAAGACCGTGATTGACGCTGATAGCCGCAGACCTACGATGTTGAACTCCGGGACACGGCGGTTCCGGGCTTATTGTGCAGGGTTGTCTACACCGAGTTGTGGAAACTCGATGTCGATTCGCAATAACTTGCTTATTGCGACAGGCCTCTCAAATTTTTGTGCGTCAGAATTCCCCTACAGATTGGCGCCACCGAACGGCCGATACTCGGGACGCGGCCAAGGACATGCCGTTCGCGGCAACCAGGGGCCATCGTCGAGCCGACCTATCCCAGTAGTCTTCGCCTGTTGATGCAGTTCAGCTCGTCGGCGGCGGAGTGGCGAAGATGACTGTCTTTTCCATCATGCGCAAAAGGAGTTTGATGATGAAAGCCGTTCAAATGGCCGTTCTGATGGCCTTCACCGTATGGGGTTCCGACGCTTTCGCGGCAGCGAATTTCCCCACCCAATCGGTCCAACGCGTCTATTTCAATTCGGCGGACCAGATCATCGGAGAGTCGCTCCGTTATTGCAGTGCCGATACTCAGCACTGGGGCCAGGCGGTGGAGAGTTCAGGCAACTGGGTGGAAGTGCTCTATTCCTGCGATGGGGTCGGGGCAAGCGTCGTATATGCAAGCGTATCGCCCAACATCAGGGCGACATTCTGTACCACGTACGTCGACGTATGCCTTGGTGATCAGCCCAATCCGCAATATCAGTACGTGGTCGGACCCATTACGCAGGGCTTCTATTCCAACTGACTTCGACCATCGATAGACGAGGCGGCACCGAGCCATCTTGGGTAGTTCACGTGCGTGCTGCTGTCGGGTATCGATGGGAGCCCGACGCAGTTGCTTCCAGGTTTCCCAAGAAGGGCCACCAGTGGCTCGCCGCTAACAAAAAAGCCGCCCCTGCAGAGACAGGGGCGACTTCCGAATTGGTGCCCGAGGCCGGAATCGAACCGGCATGACCGTGAGGTCGAGGGATTTTCTTACCACTTCGACTTTCGCCGCCAGCGCATGCGCTGTTCGTGGTCTGGAGCACGCCTTCACCATAGCCTTGCGACCTTAGGTGCCCGCCGTCTGCTCTCTACACCTTCCCACGAACCTTTCGATTCAGGGTTTGGCTCGGCGTTGGCTCGGACGCTTGCGCGTCCAGGGCGTTCACCGAATTTGACGGGCTTCACCTTCGGAGTTTCCTCCGGAGGGCTCAAATTGCTTCAAGTCCCTTGTGTCTACCAGTTTCACCACTCGGGCTGGCTTGACTCGTTACCGAATCCTACCGGTTTCGCCATCCGGGCGGAAAGAAAAAAGGCGCCTCCGCGTGAGCGGGTGCGCCTTGGAATGCGATGGAGGCCGAGGTCGGAATCGAACCGGCGTACGCGGATTTGCAGTCCGCTGCATGACCACTCTGCCACCCGGCCATCGCTTGCGCAGCGCGAAGAGTATCCGCGTGGCGCTTAAAAAACAAAACCCCGGATGTCCGAGGTTTTGTGGAATTACTTGGAGCGGGAAACGAGACTCGAACTCGCGACCCCGACCTTGGCAAGGTCGTGCTCTACCAACTGAGCTATTCCCGCGTCGTTGTCCGGCTATTTTAGATCAGATGGGAAATGTGTCAACCACCTTGCACCGTATTTTTTTCACTTTTTTTCACCTCGTCTGAATCCGAGTCCCCGCGCAAACTGGGCCAGGCGGCCCGCAGGTAGTCCAGGCCCGACCATATGGTCAGCACGCCCGCGATCACCAGCAGGGCTTCGCCGATGTGGTACAGGCGCAGGGTTTCAGCGTCGTGCTGGAGCAGGAGTACCACCAGCGCGACCATCTGCGTGGCGGTCTTCAGCTTGCCCAGGAAGGCCACTTTGACCTTCGACCGCGCGCCGATCTGGGCCATCCACTCGCGCAGGGCCGAAACGCTGATCTCGCGGCCGACGATGACCGAGGCGGTCACCGCCATGAGGATGCCCTGCCAGCCGCCCGGGTGGGACTGCACCAGCAGGAACAGCGTGACCGCCACCATCAGCTTGTCCGCCACCGGGTCCAGGAACGCGCCGAAGGCGGATGTGAGATTGAGGCGCCGGGCCAGGTAGCCGTCGAGCCAGTCCGTGAAGGCGGCAAGGACGAAGACGAGGGCCGCGGTGAGGTTCGCGCCGCGGAACGGCAGGTAGTAGACGATGACCATCACCGGCAGCAGCAGCACGCGGAACAGGGTCAGCCAGGTGGGGAGATTGATTCGCATAGGTCGGCCGGTACGGGAGACGTGCCACGTGGGCTCGCCCGGGTTCAATCAAGGATGCAGCATGGCATAGATGCGTTCGGCGAGGCCGCGATCAATCCCCTTCACGCTCATCAGTTCCTCGACGCCGGCGGCTTCGACGCCTGCCAAGCCACCAAAGGCCTTCAGGAGCGCCGCGCGACGGCGCGCGCCGACACCCGCCACGTCCTCGAGGGTACTCCGCTCGCGCGCCGCTTCGCGCCGGCGGCGGTGCCCGCTGATCGCGAAACGGTGCGCTTCATCACGTACCGCTGCCACGAGGTGCAGCGCGGGCGAGGACGTGCCGGGGTGCAGGGTCTTGCCGCTGTCGGCCAGCACCAGGGTCTCCTCGCCGGCACGCCGACCGGGGCCCTTGGCGACGCCGACCACGCGGATGCCTTCGACGCCCAACTCGCGCAACACGTCCACGGCCTGCGCCACCTGCCCGGTTCCGCCGTCGATCAGTAGGATGTCGGGCTTGACCCCGCCCTCCACCACTTTCCTGAACCGGCGGGTCAAGGCCTGGTGCATGGCGGCGTAGTCGTCGCCGGGGGTGATGCCGGCGATGTTGAACCGGCGGTAGTGCGACTTCTCCGGTCCCTCGGGACCGAAGACGACGCATGAGGCGACCGTCAGTTCACCGCGTGTATGGCTGATGTCGAAGCACTCGATGCGACGCGGTGTCGCGTCGAGATCCAGCACCTTCTGCAAGTCGTCGAAGCGGGCCAGCAGTGTATGCCGGCTGGCGAGCCGCGATGTCAGGGCCGCGCTGGCGTTGCGCTGGGCCATTTCCAGGAAGCGTGCACGCTCGCCACGGACACTGGGCTTGAGCGAGACGACATGGCCCGCGTGGTCGGACAGCACCGATGCCAGCACGTCCGCGTCTTCCACGGGATCGCTCAGTACCAGCTCACGGGGAACCTGGCGTTCCAGGTAGTACTGGGCGATGAACTGCGAAAGCACGTCGGATATCGAGGCATCGGTCGGCAGCCGCGGGAAGAAATCGCGCGAACCCAGGCTGACGCCGTTGCGGAAGAACATCACGCTCACACAAGCCATGCCCCCTTCCATGCAGCAGGCGATCACGTCCATGTCCGCGCTGGCACCCTGCACGAAATGCTGGGCCTGCAACCGGCGCAAGGCGGCGACCTGGTCGCGCAACGTGGCGGCGCGCTCGAAGTTCAATGCCTTCGAGGCGTTTTCCATGGCGATGGCGAGTTCGTCGATCACCGCACTGCTGCGGCCTTCGAGGAACATCTCCGCATGACGTACGTCGTTCTTATAGTCCTCGACCTCGATCAGGCGCACGCACGGCGCACTGCAACGGCCGATCTGGTGTTGCAGGCAGGGTCGCGACCGGTTCTTGAAATAACTGTCCTCGCATTGCCGCACCTTGAAGAGCTTCTGCATCAGGCCAAGGCTTTCACGAACGGCGAAGGTGCTCGGATAGGGGCCGAAGTAGCGCCCCGGGCCGGTCTTGGCGCCACGGTGAAAGGCCAGGCGCGGGTAGTCCTCGCCGCCCGACAGGTAGATATAGGGGTAGCTCTTGTCGTCGCGCAGCACGATGTTGTAACGCGGCTTGAGCGACTTGATCAGTTGCGACTCGAGCAACAACGCCTCGCCGGCGGTGCGCGTGAGGGTGACCTCGGCACGGGCGATCTGCGACACCATCGAAGCGATGCGCGGGTCCATCGGCGGTTTCAGGAAGTAGTTGCCGACGCGCTTCTTGAGGTTGGCCGCCTTGCCGACATAAAGCAGCTCGTCCTCCGCGTCGAAGTAGCGGTAGACGCCGGGCGAGGTGGTGAGATGGCGGACGAAGGCCTTGCCGTCGAACGGATGCGACTCGGTGTGCTCCATCCGGTCATTTTACCCCGTCGGCGGGCGACGAACGCGAAAACGCCGGCATGGAGATGGGCCATGCCGGCGAGGACCTTCCGTGGGAGCGTCGCCTGTCCTTCAGGGGGTGAGTGTGGCGACAGGGATAGGTTACGTCGCCGCCCTCTCCGGCGCGCCCGGCGAAGCCCGGGAAACCGTGTCAGGCTTGCCCGGTGGCGACCGTGGGGGAATCCTTACGACCCCGTCGATCCTTGCGCGGCGAGCCATCGTTCCGCCCGTGCCAGGTCCTCCGGCGTGTCGATGCCCGGCGGGAAAGGTTCCGGCGTCGGCCGGACCGAAATGGCGTAGCCGTGTTCCAGGGCGCGCAACTGCTCGAGCGACTCGGCCTGTTCCAGGGGCGTGCGCGGCAATGCCGCGAGGCGACGCAGGAAGCCCGCCCGGTAGGCATAGATGCCGATGTGCCGAAGGAACGGCACGTTGGGCGGCAAGACATCCCGGTTCGCGGCGAAGGCGTCCCTGGCCCACGGGGAGGGCGCACGGGTGAAATACAGCGCCCGGCCGTTCTGTCCGCGAACGACCTTGACGATGTTCGGGTCGAACAACTCGTCGGCGTGCGCGATCGGCGTGGCCAGGGTCGCCATCGGCGCATCGTCGCCCGCCAGGGTCGCCACCACGGCGCGGATGCCGGCGGCCGGGGCGAAGGGCTCGTCGCCTTGCAGGTTGACCACCACGGTGTCGTCCGGCCAGCCGAAATGGGCGGCGGTCTCGGCGATGCGGTCACTGCCGGAGGCGTGGTCCGGGCGGGTCATGCAGACGAGGATGTCACCACAGCCCCTGAGTTCGCGGGTGACGCGCTCGTCATCGGTGGCGACCACGACTTGCGCCGCCCCGGCCTGCCCCGCCCGCGCCGCCACGCGACGAATCATCGACTCGCCCGAGATCTTGAGCAGCGGCTTGCCCGGCAGCCGCGTGGAGCCGAAGCGCGCGGGCACCACGACGACGAACGGGGGAATCTTTTCGGCCATGACCATATCCGCTGACAGGAAACCGAAGCGTAGCGCCTTCCCGCCAGCGGCGGAACGCGTCAGGCAGCGGAGCGCAGGCGGAAGCCCACGCCGTTGGCCAGTTCCATGAATCCCGGGAACGAGGTCGCCACGTTGGCGCAATCGCCGATCGCGATGGGCGCCGACGCGACCAGTCCCGCGATGGCGAAACTCATCGCGATACGATGGTCGCCGTGGCTGTCGATGCTGCCACCACCGATCGTGCCGCCACGGATGATCGCGCCATCGGGAAGTTCGTCGACGAGGACGCCGCAGGCCTTCAGGCCATGGGCCATGCTGGCGATGCGGTCGGATTCCTTCACGCGCAATTCGGCCGCGCCGCGGATCGTGGTCATGCCCTCGGCCACCGCCGCGGCCACGAACAGCGCCGGGAATTCGTCGATCATGTCGGGCACGATCTCCAGCGGCAACGCCACACCGTGCAGCGGCGCATGACGGATGACCAGGTCGCCGATGTCCTCGCCACCGCTGGTGCGCTCGTTCTCCACGCGGATATCCGCACCCATGAGTTCGAGCGCGGCGAGCAAGCCGGTGCGGCGTGGATTGAGGCCGACGGCCTTCAGGCGCAATTCGGAACCCGGCACGATGCACGCCGCGACGATGAAGAACGCCGCGGACGAAAAATCCGCCGGCACGTCGACATCGACGGCGCGCAAGGCGTGACCACCTTCCAGGCGCGCGCGGCCGGGCGAATACTCGATCGGCCAACCGAAGGCCTTGAGCATGCTCTCGGTGTAGTCACGCGTCGGATGCGGCTCCACGACCTCGGTGAAGCCATCGGCGTACAGGCCCGCCAGCAACAAGGCGGACTTGATCTGGGCGCTGGCCACGGGCGGCTCATAAGCAATGCCCTTCAACCCTGCCCCGCCATGGATACGCAGCGGCGGCTTGCCATCGTTCGTTTCGATCGATGCACCCATCGCTTCGAGGGGATCGGTGACGCGGCGCATCGGCCTGCGCGACAGCGATTCATCGCCCACCAGGACGGAATCGAACGCCTGGCCCGCCAGGAGACCCGCCAGCAGGCGCATGCCGGTCCCGGCGTTGCCGCAATCCAAGACATCGGGACTGCCGCGCAGGCCATGCAGGCCCACGCCATGGACGATCCGCTCGCCCGGTGCGGGGGTCTCGAAACGCACGCCCAGCTTGCCGAGGATGGCGGCCGTGGCGCGCGTGTCCTCGCCTTCGAGGAAACCACGGATATGCGACACGCCTTCCGCGATGGCGCCGAACATCAGCGCACGGTGCGACACCGATTTGTCGCCCGGCACGGCGATCTCGCCGCGCAGCGGACCACCTGCGGCGCTCACCCAATCCACGCGGCTCATGGCAGGCTCTCCAGCAGGCGTTCCAACTCGCCGCGGCTGCCGATGCTTATCCGCAGCGTATGCGGCAAGCGGTATCCCGCCATCGGCCGCACGATCACGCCACGTTCGAACAGGTGCGCCTCGAATGCGGCGGCATCGCGGCCCAGGTCCACGAGCAGGAAGTTGGTCTGGGACGGCAGCACACGCAGGCCTCTTGCCGCCAGTTCCTCGGCAAGCCACGCGCGATCGCGACGGTTCGTATCGCGCACGCGGGCGCGGTGTTCATGATCGCCGAGCGAGGCTTCCGCCGCGGCCAGGGCCACGGCGTTGACGTTGAACGACTCACGCAAGCGCTCGCACACCGCGGCCACGGAGGGATGACTCAGCATGTAGCCGATACGCAAACCCGCCAGCGCATAGGCCTTGGAGAAGGTGCGCGTGACGGCCAGGTTCGGGAAACGACCGGTCAGGTGCAATGCGGTGCTCAGCCCCTCGGCGTCCACGTATTCGTGGTACGCCTCGTCGACCACCACGAGCGTCCGCGCCGGAATCTTTTCGAGAAACGCTTCCAGCGCGGCATCGGTGAACCATGTGCCCGTGGGATTGTTCGGATTGGCCAGGTAGACCAGGCGCGTATCCGGCGTGACCGCCGCCGCGATCGCGTCGAGGTCGTGGCCGTACGGCGCGTGCGGATGGTCCGCCGGCAACGCCGGTACGGCGATCGATGGCGCACCGGCCGCCGCCGCGGCGATGGGAAACACCGCGAAGCCGTACTGCGAATGCACCACCGGGTGTTCCGCATCGGCGAAGCACTGCGCCATCAGCATCAGCAACTCGTGCGAGCCGTTGCCCAGGGTGATGCCCTGAACCGGAACGCCCAGCTCCGACGAGAGCTTCTGTTTCAGCGAGGCGCCTAGCGGATCGGGATAGCGCCAGATGTCCTCGAGCACACGCGTGGCGGCACGCATGGCGAGCTTGCTCGGCCCCAGCGGGTTTTCGTTCGAGCCGAGTTCGGAGAGCACGGCGCCGAAACGCAGGCGCAGCGCGGGAAGATCATGGCCGGGATCGTAGGCACGGAGTGCCGACGTCGCCCGGTTGGCGAGCGCGGCGGCATCGAAATGTGAGGTCATGGCAAGGCGACAGGGTAAGAGCCGAGAACGCGCACGTCGGCGGCGGCAGGTTTCATTTCCTCGAGCGCGGCCTGCAGGGCCGCGTCCTCCACATGGCCGGATACGTCGATGAAAAACGCGTACTGCCACTTGCCCGTATGTGCCGGGCGGGACTCGATCCGGTTCATGCTGATGCCGTGGTGCGCGAGCGGGCTCAGCACGTCGTACAACGCGCCGGGCTTGTCGCGCACCGATACCAGCAGCGACGTACGGTCGTTGCCCGAGGGTGGAAAGATCGAGCGGCCGATGACGAGGAAGCGCGTGGTGTTGTCCGAACGGTCCTCGATCGGCCCTGCGACCGTCTTCAATCCGTAGACGCGCCCCGCGGTTTCGCCCGCGATGGCGGCGGATTCCGGCGACAGCCGCGCGGTGCGCGCCGCCTCGGCGTTGCTCGATACGGGGATGCGCTCCACGTGCGGCAGGTTCACCCGCAGCCAGCCCTGGCACTGCTGCAACGATTGCGGATGCGAATAGACGCGCTTCACGTCCTTCAATTCGCCCGACAGCGACAGCAGGTTCTGGTGGACACGCAGTTCCACCTCACCGCAGATCGTGGCCTTGGACACCAGGAACATGTCCAGGGTCATCTGGATCATGCCCTGCCCCGAGTTCTCCACCGGCACCACGCCGAAGTCGGCGTTGCCGGCGGCCACTTCCTGGAACACTTCCTCGATGCTTCCCAACGGAAGGCCATAGGCGGCGTGGCCGAAATGCTTGCGCACCGCCTGTTCGCTGAAGGTGCCCTCGGGACCCAGGAACCCGATCTTCAAGGGCTGCTGCTGCGACAGGCACGACGACATGATCTCGCGGAACAGGCGCACCAGCTCCGCGTTCGGAAGCGGCCCGTCGTTGCGGTCGATCACGCCACGCAGCACCTGGGCTTCCCGTTCGGGTCGGTAATACTCCACCGCCGCCTTCAACGGGCCCTTGGCCCGCCCGACCTGCTGCGCCCAGCGGGCGCGCTCGCTGATGAGCGACTGCAGTTGCTGGTCGATGCTGTCGATGCGCGTACGCGCCTCGGTCAGCGTGGCTTGTTTATCGGCCTTGTCGGCGGGGGTCTTGCTCATGGACGTCCAGGCGGCTAAGTGGTTGCAATTGAAACGGTTATCGCCGCGATGCGATGCTGCAGCGCGGCGACCTCCGACTTTAACCGTGCCGCGTGGCAAAGTCCCGCATGAATTGCACGAGGGCGTCCACCGCCGCCTGTGGCACCGCGTTGTACAACGACGCGCGCATGCCGCCCACGGCCTTGTGGCCTTTCAGCGCCAGCAGGCCTGCCGCTTCCGATTCCACAAGGAAGGCGGCATCCAGCGATGCGTCATGCAAGGTGAATGGGACGTTCATGCGCGAGCGGGCGCGCACGGCGACGGGGCTGCGATAGAAGCCGCCCGAACCGTCGATGGCGTCGTACAAGGTCTTCGCCTTCCGCGCGTTCCGCTCGCCCATCGCCACGAGGCCGCCCTGCTGTTCCAGCCACTCGAAGGTGAGGCCGGCCAGATACCAGCCCCAGGTGTTGGGCGTGTTGAGCATGGAGTCGTTCGCGGCGTGTTCGGCATAGCGGAAGATCTTCGCCATCGGCCGGCCGGGACGCGCCAGCAGTTCGTCGCGCACGATCATCACCACGAGGCCCGACGGGCCGATGTTTTTCTGCGCGCCGGCATAGATCAGGCCGAAGCGCGACACATCCAGCGGGGCGGACAGGATGTTCGACGACATGTCGGCCACCAGCGGCACCTGGCCCACGTCCGGGATGTCGTGGAACTCGACACCCTGGATGGTTTCGTTCGGCGTGTAATGCACATAGGCCGCGCCGGGGTTCAACGTCCACGTGTCGCGCGGCGGCACGTCGACGAAATTCGCCGATGCCGAACTGCCGGCCACGCGCGCCTCGATATAGGGCGAGGCCTCGCGCACGGCTTTCTCGCTCCAGTGGCCGGTCACGATGTAGTCCGCGCTGCCACCTTCGGGCGCGAGGTTCATCGGGATCTGCGCGAAGTGCTGGGTCGCACCGCCTTGCAGGAACAGTACCTTGTACCCCGCGGGTACGGACAACAATCCACGCAGCCGGCGCTCGGCATCGGCGGCCAGTTCCATGAAGCGCTTGCCGCGATGGGACAGCTCCATGACGGAGGCGCCCGATCCGTTCCAGTCGAGCATTTCCGCCTGTGCGCGTTGCAGTACCGCTTCCGGCAACGCCGCGGGACCCGCACTGAAATTCCAGACTCTGCTCACGTGATTCTCTCGGCCGGGGGGAACGGCCATTATGCCGTCCGCGGGGCCGCTCAGAACTGGACGAACAAGACCAATGCGATGCCGAGCGCGAGCACCGCGGCGGTGAGGATCAGCCACCATACGTCGCCACGCGGACCCGCGGCATCTTCAGGAAGCGGTTCGGGCTCCGGCTCCGGCATGACCACCTTCGGCTCCGCGGCCCAGCCGGGACCGTCGACGACGAAGCGGTGCGAGGCGATACCCAACTGGTCGCCGGGCTGCAAGGAGGCGCGAAC
Source organism: Luteibacter sp. RCC_6_2 (assembly GCF_041360655.1). Taxonomy (NCBI): domain Bacteria; kingdom Pseudomonadati; phylum Pseudomonadota; class Gammaproteobacteria; order Lysobacterales; family Rhodanobacteraceae; genus Luteibacter; species Luteibacter sp. RCC_6_2. The sequence goes on from NZ_JBFUPQ010000006.1 coordinate 222,145, forward strand.
CACCTTCACCCCGTTCACCCGCACGGCATGCCTTGCAGGCACGCGGGACGCATCCAGGACAAGCTCGCCGCCATCCCATGCGAGGACCAGCAAGGCCGCGTCGTTGCCGGGCAACTCGAGCGGCATCGCCCCGTGGCTGGCGCCGAGTTCGAGGCGATCGCCCACGGGTATCACCCGGCCCGACAGCGGCCCGGCCACGGGCCGCAGCGCCACGGTGCAACGCGATTCGGTGGGTTCCCGTACCTCCCGCGCCTCCAGGTCCGCGTCCTCGCGGATCAGCATGCGGCAGTCACCCAGCGACAGGCTGTCGCCTGGCCGCAACAAGGCGCGCTCGCGCACGGGGCGCGCATTGACGTAGACGCGCCCGGTATCGGGGGCCACTTCCAGCACCAGGCCGCGACGGTCGCGATGCAGGGTGACATGGCGGGCGGCGACCTGGGCTTCGGACACGACGAGGTCGTTGTCGTCGGCACGGCCGATGGTCAGCACGGGCCGTGACCAGTGGAAATCACCGCGAGCCGAGCTGACGAATTCGATGCGCATGGAAGAACCGGGACGTTGACGACGCGACTTTAGCAGAGTGCGGTATCTGATTGAACGCAAAGGCGTCGCTGCCTTCAGTATGGAACGCCTGTTAAACTCCCCGCTTTCACTCGCGAGGACATCCACGATGGCGAAGATCGACATCCGCCGCCCCCACGGGACCACCATCGAGGGAGCCCGCGCCGTCGTCGACAAGGTGGCCGCGCGCATGAGCGAGAAGTTCGGCACCGAGGGCACGTGGCAGGGCGATACGCTCACCTTCGCCCGCTCGGGCGTGAAGGGCGCGATCGCGGTCTCGGCCAGCGAGGTGCACGTCACGGCCGAGCTCGGCATGCTGCTCTCGCCGCTGCGCGGCACCATCGAGGACGAAATCCGCAGGAAGCTGGACGAGCAGTTCGGCTGACGGCCCGGACGGCCGTCAGGCTTGGGTGGCCTGGGCCAGCCTGCTATGGCATACTAAGGGACTTATGCGGCCATTCCGGCCGTTCACGCCGACCCGGAACACATGGCAAAAGACGACGTCATCGAAATGGAAGGTACGGTCCAGGAGACCTTGCCCAACACCATGTTCCGCGTGCAGCTCGAGAACGGGCACGTCATTACCGCCCATATCTCCGGCCGCATGCGCAAGCACTACATCCGTATCCTCACGGGCGACAAGGTGAAGGTCGAAATGACCCCCTACGACCTGACCAAGGGACGCATCACGTACCGCATGAAGTAAGGGCGCCACGCGCCGGCCTCATCGGGACATGAAAAAGCCGCGGCATGGCCGCGGCTTTTTTTGTGGCTCTTCCTCACGCATGGGGTTCGCCTGGTGCAGTGCTCGGCTTCGCCGCTGAAGCGGCTCCCACACTCCCACGGGACAGGAGAAGACGACGAAACGGCGGGCGGGGCCGCGAGGCCCCGCCCTTCGTTTACGCGGGAACCGTCGCCGGTTCGGCCGACTCGGTTTCCACGTGCAGCTCGTCGCCTTCCACCGACAGGGTGACCTTGCCGCCCTCGGCCAGCTTGCCGAAGAGCAGTTCGTCCGCCAGCGCGCGCTTGACCTTGTCCTGGATCACGCGGGCCATCGGGCGTGCGCCCATCTGCGGGTCGAAGCCGTGCTCGGCCAACCAGCGGCGGGCTTCCGGCGAAACGTCCACGCTCACCTTCTTCTCCGACAGCTGCGTTTCCAGCTCGATCAGGAACTTGTCCACCACACGCAGGATGTGGTCGAAGTCCAGCGCATTGAACTGGATGACCGCATCGAGACGGTTGCGGAACTCCGGCGTGAACATGCGACGGATGGTCTCCATGGCGTCCGGGGCGTGGTTCTGCTTCACGAAGCCGATGCCCCGGCGCGAAGCCAACTGGGCGCCCGCGTTCGTGGTCATCACGATGATCACGTTCTTGAAGTTCGCCTCGCGACCGTTGGTGTCCGTCAGCACACCACGATCCATGACCTGGAGCAGGATGTTGTAGACGTCCGGATGAGCCTTCTCGATCTCGTCCAGCAGTAGCACGCAATGCGGATGCTTGGTGATCTGCTCGGTGAGCAGGCCGCCCTGGTCGAAACCGACGTAGCCCGGGGGCGCACCGACCAGGCGCGACACCGAATGCGCTTCCATGTATTCCGACATGTCGAAGCGGACCATCTCGATACCCAGCTGCATGGCGAGCTGACGGGTCACTTCCGTCTTGCCGACGCCCGTGGGGCCGGCGAGCAGGAAGCTGCCGATCGGCTTGGACGGATCGCCCAGGCCCGAGCGCGCCATCTTGATCGAGGACGCCAGGGCTTCGATGGCCGCATCCTGACCGAAGACTACCATCTTCAGGTTGCGCTCGAGGTTGCGCAGCACATCACGATCCGAGGCCGAGACCTGCTTGGCCGGGATGCGCGCCATCTTGGCGATGATGTATTCGATCTCGGGCACGTCGATCTTGCCGGTACGCTCTTCCTCCGGCAGCAGGCGCTGGCGGGCGCCGGCCTCGTCGATGACGTCGATGGCCTTGTCGGGCAGCAGGCGATCCGGGATGTGCTTGACCGACAGGTCCACGGCGGCACGCAGGGCCTCACCGGTGTATTCCACCGAATGGTGCTCTTCGAACCGGCTCTTCAGGCCGCGCAGGATCTCGATCGAATCGGCCACGGTGGGCTCGACCACGTCGATCTTCTGGAAACGACGAGCCAGGGCGCGGTCCTTCTCGAACACGCCACGGAATTCCTGGAACGTGGTGGAACCGATGCAACGCAGCTCACCCGACGCCAGCATGGGCTTGATCAGGTTCGAGGCGTCCATGGTGCCACCCGATGCCGAACCGGCACCGATGATGGTGTGGATCTCGTCGATGAACAGGATGGCGTTCGGCTGCTTCTTCAGCTGGGCGATGACCGCCTTCAGGCGCTTCTCGAAGTCGCCGCGGTACTTGGTGCCGGCGACCAGCGCACCGAGGTCCAGCGACCAGATGGTGCAGTCTTCGAGCACTTCCGGCACCTGGCCCTCGACGATGCGCTTGGCCAGGCCCTCGGCCAGGGCCGTCTTGCCCACGCCAGCGTCACCCACGTAGAGCGGGTTGTTCTTGCGGCGGCGGCAGAGCACCTGGATGGTGCGCTCGACCTCGTCCTGGCGACCGATCAGGGGGTCGATCTTGCCCTGGATGGCCAGTTCGTTCAGGTTGGCGGCGTATTCGTTGAGTGGGTTGCCCTTGCCTTCGCCGCCTTCTTCGCCGTCACGCTCGGCGTTCGGCGCCGCGGCGGCCGACTCGTCGCCGATCTTGGCGATGCCGTGCGAGATGTAATTGACCACGTCCAGGCGCGTAATTTCCTGCTGGTGCAGGAAATACACGGCATGGGAGTCCTTCTCGCCGAAAATGGCCACCAGCACGTTGGCGCCGGTGACTTCCTTACGGCCGGACGACTGCACGTGGTACACGGCGCGCTGGAGCACGCGCTGGAAGCCCAGCGTGGGCTGTGTATCGCGCTCGTCACCGGCGGGGAGCACCGGTACCGTCTCGGCGATGATCCGCTGGAGATCGGCCGCCAGGCGCGGCAGATCGACGCCACAGGCGCGCAGGGCGGCCAGGGCGGAGGTGTTTTCCGTCAGGGCGAGCAGCAGGTGCTCCACGGTCATGAATTCGTGGCGCTGCTCACGGGCCTGCTTGTAGCAGTGCCCGATGGTGACTTCTAGATCCTTGCTGAACATACGGACCGTCTCCGATAGCTGTGGGCGGCGGGGAACCAGCCCCTTGTCAATGCCGCATGAACTCCAGATGGGGGATCGGCTACATCTTTTCCATAGTGCACAAGAGCGGGTGCTGATGAGACCGTGAGTATTCGTTGACCTGGGTCACCTTCGTTTCTGCCACCTCTCGGGTGAACACGCCGCAGACGCCCTTCCCTCGCGTATGTACATGAAGCATCACTTGCACCGCCCGCTCCTGGTCCATGCCGAAGAAACTACGCAATACCTCGATCACGAAATCCATCGGCGTGAAGTCATCGTTCAGCAGGACGACCTGGAACAGCGGCGGCCTGGCGGTTTCGGGGCGGGAGGTCTCGATGGCGAGGCCGTGCCCGCGCTCACTTTCCTGGTCGTGTTCGTGTTCGTGGGACATTCAGTTCGGAGCCTTCGATACGCGAATTGTTTATACACCGGAATCCGGCCCGCTTTCCGGGTCGATTCCCACAGGTAATGGCACAATATGCCTTTTTCCAGAGCCACCTATCTCATTAAGCCGATGCCGCCGACCTCTTCTTCCGCCGAAAACGTGTGGTGCCCCCGGGTAACGGCGGCTTGCGTGGTCGCGCGCGGCGATCGATACCTCATCGTCGAGGAGGAGGTCGCCGGCGAACTCGCCTACAACCAGCCCGCTGGGCATCTCGACCCGGGCGAGACCCTGCAGGCGGCGGCCGTGCGCGAAACGCTCGAGGAAACCGGCTATGGCATCGACCTCGACAGCTTCATCGGTGCCTGGCAGTGGGTGAATCCCGAGCACGGCGAGCAGGTGCTGCGGTTCGCCTTCGCCGGCCATGTCACTTCGCACGATGCCGACCGGCCGCTCGATACCGGGGTGCGGCGCGCGCTGTGGCTGCGTCGCGACGAAATCGAGGCGCTGGGCGCACGCTTGCGTACCCCGTTGATCCTGCAGACGATCGACGCCTGGCTGGATGGCCGCCGGTTCCCGCTGGATACGGTGTCGAGCCTCTTGCCGGAGGTATCCGGGTGAAGGTGATCCTCGGCGTCTCCGGCGGCGTGGACTCCTCGGTCGCGGCCCTCCTGCTCCAGCAGGCGGGGCACGAGGTCGAGGGCATGTTCATGCAGAACTGGGAGGAAGACGACCGCTCCGGCCCCTGCACCACCGACGACGACCGCAAGGACGCCGTCGCCGTGTGCGGCCGCCTCGGCATTCCGTTCCATGCACGGAACTTCGCGGGCGAGTACTGGGACGGGGTGTTCGAGTATTTCCTGGCCGAATACGCCGCCGGACGCACCCCCAATCCGGATGTCCTCTGCAATCGCGAGATCAAGTTCAAGACGTTCCTGGAGCACGCGCAGGCCCTCGGCGCGGAAAAGATCGCGACGGGCCACTACGCGCGCGTGGACTTCCGCGATGGCCGTTACCGCCTCCTCCGGGCCGTCGACGCCGCCAAGGACCAGAGCTATTTCCTGCATGCGCTCGGCCAGAAGCAACTCGCCGCCACCTTGTTCCCCGTGGGCGAGATCGAAAAGCCACGGGTACGCGAGATGGCCCGCGAAGCCGCCCTGCCGACGCATGCGAAGAAGGACTCCACCGGCATCTGCTTCATCGGCGAGCGCGACTTCCGCGCCTTTCTCGCCCAATACCTGCCGGCCAGGCCCGGTCCGATGGTCGACCCCGAAGGCCGGGTCATCGGCGAACACCAGGGCGTGATGTACTACACCCTCGGCCAGCGCAACGGCCTGGGTATCGGCGGACGCGCGGATGCGCCCAACGAGCCCTGGTACGTCGTCGGCAAGGATGTCGCCACGAATACACTGGTCGTGGCGCAAGGTGGCGAGAACCGTTGGCTGCAATCGAACCGCCTGACCGCCACCGACATCACCTGGGTGGCTGGCGAGCCACCGGCCGTGTCGTTCCGCTGCACCGCGAAGACCCGCTATCGCCAGTCCGACCAGGACTGCACCGTGGAAGTGCGCGGCGACATCTTGCATGTATCGTTCGACGAGCCACAGCGCGCGGTGACGCCCGGGCAATCGGTCGTCCTGTACGACGGCGAGACCTGCCTGGGTGGCGCGGTGATCGCCGCGACCGACGCGCCCTACGGCGGCCTGGCGTGAATCCGTCCATTCCCCCTACATTTCCCGAGCTTTTCGCATGAATGAAGAACGCGTCCTCGCCCTTGCCGGGGTTTTCCAGGGTGTCGCCCTCGCGCAGCAACTGGCTACCGAGGGGCGGTGCGACGAGGCGGCTTTCGAGGCCAGCCTCGCCAGCGTGTTCCGTATCGACGCCGATTCGGTGGCGTCCGTCTATGGCGGCGTCTCGGGAGTGAGGAAGGGGCTGCGCACGCTGGTCGCGCAGTTCGAGGACCAGACGCGCGACGTGGCGGTGATGCGCATGGCGATCACCGTCCTGCGCCTCGAGCGTTCGCTGTCGCGCAACCGCGGCCTGCTCGACCGCCTGCGCGAGGGCATCGTCGGAACGCAGCGCCAGGTCGAGCATTTCGGCATCGGCCACCCGAACGTCGCGGCCAGGCTTGCCGAGGTGTACACCTCGACCTTGTCGACGCTGAAGCCCCGCGTCATGGTCACCGGCACGCCGTCGCACCTTCAGCAGAAGGCGAACGTGGACAAGGTACGGGCGGCCTTGCTGGCGGCCGTGCGCTCGGCGGTACTGTGGAACCAGATCGGCGGCCGCCAATGGCACCTGCTGATCTACCGCAAGCAATGCGCGATGCTCGCCCGCGGCCTGCTCACCGGCTCCACCCTGGACGACGGCGGCTGATCGAGCCCTAGCGACCTGGTTTTTTGCTTTGGGTGGGAAGCCGCTAGGCGGCGATGGCCTACGAAGCCGCCGCATCCAGCCCAGGAATCGCCTCGGCCAGCGCCCGCAGCAAATCGCCGAACCGCGCCAGATCCTCCCGCCAAGGCGTGGCATTCCGCCAGTACAGCGAGATATGCCGCCCCGGCCGCGCACCCTCCACCGCCGCCAACACCACGTTCGGTATCGAACCCAATCGCTCGTGCGCGAGGATCGGCACCAGCGTGTAGCCACCCCGCAGCGCGACCAGCGTGGCCAGGCTTTCGATGCTCAGGTCCTGGATGCGCTCGGGCCGTGCCGAGCCGCTCATGCCGAGGTCCGACACGCCATTCCCATGACTCTCGGCCATCAGCGTGGCGTCCGCCGCATCCAGTTCGGTCAGGGCGATGGACGCGCGTCCGGCCAATGGGTGCCCCGTATGCAGCATCAGCTCGTACGGCTCGAAGAACAGGGGGATGGATTCCAGTCCGGTGACGATCGCGCTCGGCGGCGCCAGCACGGCGTCCAGTTCGCCCTCTTGCAAGCGGCGCAGCAAGCCTCGCGGCTTGCCTTCGGAGATCGTCAGGCGAGCCCCCGGGAAGCGCTGGGGAAACGGCTCGATGAAATGGGGTAGCAGGTACGGCCCCAGCGTGGAGGGCACCCCCAGCCGCAGTTCGCCGCCGAAAGCGACGTCCCCGGCCCGGGCCGCATGCTCCAGGTGCTCGGCCGAGGCCAACACCTCTTCTATATAGCCGAGCAGGCGCTGCCCGCTGGCGGTGGGCACCACCCGCCGGCCACCGCGCTCGAACAGGGGCGTGCCAAGCGCCTGCTCCACCTTCTGCACCTGGTGCGACAGGCCGGAAGGGCTGATGTACATGGCCCGGGCGGCGCTGTTGAAGCTGCCCTCCCGGGCCACGGCCTGGACCAGGGCCAGGTCGCGCAGCGACACCGACGACAAGGCCATCGATATCATCGAACGCTGCGTGCCATCAAATACGTTTGCGCTCACGTGCTCCGGCCCTCATCCTTCCGCCGCCCAGATTTCGCGCGGCCTGCGCTACCGAACGACCATTCTAGCCGGAGGCCGGTCTCACGGCGGTCGCACACCAGCGGCAGACTGCGCGATAATCGACGCCTTTGGCGGTCCGCAAGGGTCCGCCAGGCCTCCCCAGCTAAAGAACGTCACGCCAGGAGTACAGCATGAAAGACTCGTTCTCAGTCCGAGACAGTATCGAAGTCAACGGCAAGCGCCACACCATCGCCAGCCTGGCAAAGTTCGGCAACACGTTCGACATCAAGCGCCTGCCCTACTCCATGAAGATCCTGCTGGAGAACCTGCTCCGCCAGGAAGACGGCGTGAACGTCACCGCCAAGGAAATCGAGGCCGTGGCCAAGTGGGACGCCAAGGCCGAGCCGGACACCGAGATCTCCTTCATGCCCGCCCGCGTGGTGCTGCAGGATTTCACCGGCGTTCCCTGCGTGGTCGACCTGGCCGCCATGCGCGATGCCGTGACCAAGCTGGGCGGCGACCCCGACAAGATCAACCCGCTGGCGCCGGCCGAACTGGTCATCGACCACTCGGTGCAGGTCGACACGTTCGGCACGGAAAGCTCGCTCGAGCAGAACGTCGCCATCGAATTCGAGCGCAACCAGGAGCGCTACTCCTTCCTGCGCTGGGGCCAGAAGGCCTTCAACAACTTCAAGGTCGTGCCGCCGCGCACCGGCATCGTCCACCAGGTGAACCTGGAGAACCTCGCCCGCGTCGTCTTCACCAGCGAAGTGGACGGTGAGTCGTTCGCCTATCCCGACACCGTTTTCGGCACCGACTCGCACACCACGATGATCAACGGCCTCGGCGTGCTGGGCTGGGGCGTGGGCGGCATCGAGGCCGAGGCCGCGATGCTCGGCCAGCCGTCGTCCATGCTGATCCCGCAGGTCGTCGGTTTCCGCCTGAAGGGCAAGTTGTCGGAAGGCGTCACCGCCACCGACCTCGTGCTCACCGTCACCCAGATGCTGCGCAAGCTCGGCGTCGTCGGCAAGTTCGTCGAGTTCTTCGGCCCCGGCCTGCAGAACCTGCCGCTGGCCGATCGCGCCACGATCGCCAACATGGCCCCCGAATACGGCGCCACCTGCGGCATCTTCCCGATCGACCAGGAAGCGCTGAACTACATGCGCCTGTCCGGCCGCGACGAGGCGCTGATCGCCCTGGTCGAGACTTACGCCAAGGCCCAGGGCCTGTGGCACGACGTGAACACGCCGGAAGCCGAATTCACCACCACGCTCGAACTCGACCTCGCCGACGTGCGTCCGTCGCTGGCCGGCCCGAAGCGTCCGCAGGACCGCGTGCTCCTGGAATCGGTCAAGGGCAGTTTCCTCGATGCCGTCGGTCCGCTCACCGCGAACCGCAAGCCGAAGAACGGCGACGTGGCCCGCTTCAACAATGAAGGCGGCGGCACCGCCGTCGGCAACGAAGCCAACGCCGTCGATGGTGAAGGCGTGCTCGTGGAGAAGAACGGCAAGTCCTTCCGCATCAACGACGGTTCGGTCGTGATCGCCGCGATCACCTCGTGCACGAACACCTCCAACCCCGCCGTGATGCTCGCCGCCGGCCTGGTGGCGAAGAAGGCCGCCGCGCGTGGCCTCACCTCGCAGCCGTGGGTGAAGCCCTCGCTCGGACCGGGCTCGCTGGTCGTCACCGAATACCTGAAGAAGACCGGCCTCCTCGAGGAACTCGAGAAGGTGGGCTTCTACGTGGTCGGCTACGGCTGCACCACCTGCATCGGCAACTCCGGTCCGCTGCCGGTCGAGATCAGCAAGGGCATCGCCGATGGCGACCTCGCCGTGGCCTCGGTACTCTCGGGCAACCGCAACTTCGAGGGCCGCGTGCATCCCGAAGTGAAGATGAACTACCTGGCCTCGCCGCCGCTGGTCGTCGCCTACGCGCTGGCCGGCACGCTGAACATCGACCTGACCAAGGACGCGATCGGCATCGGCAGCGACGGCAAGCCCGTCTACCTCAAGGACATCTGGCCGAGCAACCAGGAAGTCTCCGACGCCATCGCCGGCGCGATCAGCCCGCAGATGTTCAAGGACAGCTACGCCGACGTCTTCAAGGGCGACAGCCGCTGGAACGCCATCGCCTCGCCGGATGGCAAGACCTACGCCTGGGACGATTCCACCTACATCAAGAACCCGCCTTACTTCGACGGCATGACCGCCGAGGCCGGCACCATCGAGGACATCCACGGCGCGCGCGCCATGGGCATCTTCGGCGACTCGATCACCACCGACCACATCTCGCCGGCCGGTTCGATCAAGAAGGACAGCCCGGCGGGCCGCTTCCTGATCTCCAAGGGCGTGGAGCCGAAGGACTTCAACTCCTACGGTTCGCGTCGCGGCAACGACGACGTGATGGTGCGCGGCACCTTCGCCAACATCCGCATCAAGAACCTGATGCTCGATGGTGTCGAGGGTGGTTACACGAAGTACATCCCGACCGGCGAAGAAATGGCGATCTACGACGCCGCCATGAAGTACAAGGCCGACGGCACCCCGCTGGTCGTCCTCGCCGGCAAGGAATACGGCACGGGCTCGTCGCGTGACTGGGCCGCCAAGGGCACCTTGCTGCTGGGCGTCAAGGCGGTGATCACCGAGAGCTTCGAGCGCATCCACCGCTCGAACCTGGTCGGCATGGGCGTGCTGCCCTGCCAGTTCCAGGACGGCGAGAACGCGCAGACGCTCGGCCTGAAGGGCGACGAAGTGTTCGACATCACTGGCCTGAATGGCGGCGAATCGAAGACGGCGACGGTCAAGGCGACGCGTCCGGATGGTTCGGTCAAGGAGTTCACCGTGAAGGTGCTGTTGCTGACCCCGAAGGAGCGCGAGTTCTTCCGCCACGGCGGCATCCTGCAGTACGTGCTTCGCCAGCTGGCGAAGGCAGCCTAAGAAGCATCGCCGGCATAGCCGGCTCCCACACGGGGTTTCGCACCTTGTGGGAGCCGACTATGTCGGCGATTCGCGAGGCCTGGTGGGGAGCCGACCCTGTCGGCGATACGGTTACAACGCGCGCTTCCAGCTCGCCGTGAAACACCGCCACTCGCGCCCTTCCTTGCGCCAGCCCGTCTCCACCACGTAAGCCCCTGCGTTATCCGGCAAGACGCCCACCCCGGCGGTCAGGGTGACGGTGAACGTCGCCACCAGCCGCTCGCCACGTTTCTCGACTTCCGTCGGGCCCATCAGCACGTGGACCTTCTGCCCGCGCAGCGCGTAGACCCGGACGAGGTTCGCCAGCGACGTGCGGTCGAGTTGTCCCGCGTTGCCGTCGAAGTCATCCGTCAACGCAGCGACGGTATCCCCCGCCTTGCCCGCTTCCGCACCTACCGAGGCAGCCGTTATCGCCGAGCGCACCTGCTCCTCGTCCGGCGCATGCCGGCAACCGGCGACACCCGCCAGTGCGAGGACGACCAGCAACGTTCCCGCTTTCCACATCGTGCTTTCTCCCCATGTAAACGCGCTGCAATGCGGCTTGCCGCTATACGCGGGCGTATGCTCCAATGCCACGGCCTTATGACGATGCGCCGTGCATCCGTCACTTCCTGGAGTTCGTCCGATTCATGAGCATTGAGCGTCCGTGGCTCGACCACTACCCGGCCGGCATTCCCGCCGACATCGACGTCAACGCGTACCGCTCCGTGGCGGCCGTCTTCGAAGACTCCTTTAAGAAATTTCGTGACCGCCCGGCGTTCGCGAACTTCGGCAAGGTCCTGACCTACGGCCAGGTCGACGAACTCTCGCGCGCCTTCGCGGGTTACCTTTCCGGCGAACTCGGCCTGAAGAAGGGCGACCGCCTGGCGATCATGCTGCCGAACCTGCTGCAGTACCCGATCGCCCTGTTCGGCGCGCTACGCCTCGGCCTCACCGTAGTAAACACGAATCCGCTATACACGGCGCGCGAACTGCATCACCAACTGGAAGACTCGGGTGCGCAGGCGCTGGTGGTCCTGGACAACTTCGCCGCCACGGCGCAACAGGCCGTGGAAGGCACCCAGGTACGCCATGTCATCACCACCGCCGTCGGCGACATGGTCGGCTTCCCGAAGGGCAACATCATCAACTTCGTGGTGAAGACCCTGCGCAAGGAAGTGCCTCCGTTCAAGCTGCCGCAGGCCGTGCGTTTCCGCGACGCGCTCGCCCGTGGCAAGGCGCACCCGTTGCCCACGGTGGAAATCGGCCACGACGACATCGCCTTCCTGCAATACACCGGTGGCACCACCGGCGTGGCGAAGGGCGCGATGCTCACCCATCGCAACATGGTCGCGAACATGCTGCAGACCCGCCCGTGGGTCGCCGGCCACGCCACGCTGGGCGAGGAAACGGTCATCACGGCGCTGCCGCTGTACCACATCTTCTCGCTGACGGTGAATTGCCTCATCTTCACCAGCCTCGGTGGCCTCAACTACCTCATCACCAATCCGCGCGACATGCGTGGCTTCGTGAAGGAGTTGCAGAAGACGAAGTTCACGGCCATCACCGGCGTCAACACGCTGTTCAACGGACTGCTGAACACCCCCGGCTTCGACCAGGTCGATTTCTCGCACCTGCACCTCTCCATGGCCGGCGGCATGGCACTGCAACGCGCCGTCGCCGAACGCTGGAAGAAGGTCACCGGCCATCCCATCATCGAGGGCTACGGCCTGACCGAGACCTCGCCCGTCGCCTTCGCCAATCGCGTCGACATCAAGGACTACACCGGCTCGATCGGCTATCCCATCCCGGATACCGATGCACAGATCCGCGACGAGGATGGCAAGGTCCTTCCGATTGGCGAAGTCGGTGAACTCTGCATTCGCGGTCCGCAGGTGATGAAGGGCTACTGGCAACAGCCGGAGGAAACGGCCAAGGTGCTCGATGCGGATGGCTGGTTGCGCACCGGCGATATCGCCCGCATGGACGAGACCGGCCAGGCCTTCATCGTCGACCGCAAGAAGGACATGATCCTGGTCTCCGGCTTCAACGTGTACCCGAACGAAATCGAGGATATCGTCATGCGCCACCCGGGCGTGGGCGAGGTCGCGGCGGTCGGTATCGACGACGAGCATTCGGGCGAGGTGGTGAAGCTGTTCGTCGTGCGCAAGGACCCCTCGCTGACCGTGGAGGCGCTGAAGGAGTACTGCCGGGAGAACCTCACCGGCTACAAGCGCCCGAAGCAGATCGAGTTCCGCGATGCCCTGCCCAAGACCAACGTCGGCAAGATCCTCCGCCGCGAGCTTCGCGACGAGGAACGAAAGAAGACCCGCCCGACCGCTGCTTGAGGTAGAAGCCGAACCTCTTGGGAAGCCGGCTCTTGTGGGAGCCGCTTCAGCGGCGATGGGTGCTTGCCGCAACCTGGCCCGCTGCCGCGGGATCGCCGACAAGGTCGGCTCCCACCAGGGCGGTTCCAATCGGGAGGGTTACCGCACCCCGGATGTCAGTCGTCCTGCCAGGCCTCGAGCGTGTCCGCGTAGCCGCCTAGCAACTCCCAGAGCGAGGCCTGCTTGTCCTCGGGGATGAGGGTGTATTCCATGCCGATCTGCCGCGCGGATACGCGGGCCACCGATGCTTCCAGGTGGATGTGCAGGTCGTGGCCGAAGATCATGTCCAGTATCCAGGTCTGCCCCGGCTCACCGCGCCAGCCGGGCGGACGGCGCAGGAGCGCGCCCGTGGCCGAGATGTCGACCAGGTCCGTCGGGTGCGCCTCGCCGCCGCGGCTCATCAGTACCGCGGTCTGTACCCTCATGCGCGCATGGCGATAGCGCGTATGCGAATCTTCCTTGTCATCCGACATCAGCTTCTCCACCCATCCCGATATTGCGTCCTTGTCCGTGGCGACCGACATGACCGCACCTCGTTCACTTACGTTCCGTGTCACAAACGGACACATTAGCGCAGTACGAGGTTCCGTCCGCCATCCTGCCGCACTCACTCGCTGCCGCGGGTCTTGAGCACTCCCGCGCGAACCAGGGCCCCGGCGCCGAAGCGCCCATTGATCAGGTCCTGCACACCGTCGGAACGCTTGTCCGACGCCGGCGCCGCGAACATGTCCTGCTGCTCGTCGCCGTGCCGGGCATCGAAACCCGACAGCGTCACGCCAAGCAGGCGAAGCCGTGGCCGGGGGTGCTGGCTCCACCAAACCTGAAGCAAGCGTCGTGCCACGGCGTGGATATCGGCCGTCGCGTTGCCGGGAACGGGCAATTGTGCCTGCCGGCTATGAGTCAGGAAGGGCGGCTCACGCAATTTCACCGACACCGTACGTGCGTCGAGTCCACGCGCCCTTGCCCGCGCGCCCACCCGCTCACATTGGCGCAACAGCCAGGCCTCGGCGATGGGCAGCTCCTCGACGTCGTACTCGAAGGTCCACTCGGAACCGATGGAGACCTCGGGCGCGTCGGTGACCACCGGCCGGCGATCCTCGCCGCGGCAGAGCTCTCGCAGCTGGGCGGCGTGACGCTCCCCCACCGCCTTGTTCAGCCGCCAGGCGTCGGCCCGGACCAGGTCGCCAATGGTGCGTATGCCGACCTTCTGCAGGGACTCCTCGGCCACCTTCCCGACTGTCCACATGCGACCGACGGGCAGCGGATCGAGGTAGCCACGCACCTCGTCCGGCGCGATGCGCAGGAAGCCGTTCGGCTTGGACAACTCGCTGGCCAGCTTGGCCAGGAGCTTGTTATGCGCCATGCCCACGGAGGCGTTCAGCCCCGTGCGCTCGCGGATGGTCTCCTTCACCCGGCGGCCGATGGCCTCGATCGAGGAAAAAAGGCGAAGACTGCCCGTGACGTCGAGGAAAGCCTCGTCGAGCGACAGCCCTTCGATCATGGGCGTGACCTCGGCGAATACCCCGAAGACCACGTTCGAGATTTCCTGGTAGCGCGCGTGGCGGGGGAAGATATAGACGCCGCCAGGGCAGCGCCGGCGGGCCTCCGAGGTGGCCATGGCCGAGCGCACGCCGTACTTGCGCGCCTCGTAATTGGCCGTGGACACCACGCCGCGCCGGCCCAGCCCGGCCACGATGACGGGTTTCCCCACCAGGGACGGGTCGTCCAATTCCTCCACGGACGCGTAGAAAGCGTCCATGTCGACGTGGATGATCGCGCGCTGGCCCGGCTGCATGGCGCCTATTGTGCCGCAACGTCGTAGCGACCGGCTGCCTGCCCGCTGGACTTGGGCGGGCACAGGCGATACCCTGTATCTCAATCGGGTGAACTTATTCGGGCGTCGCGCCCTCACCGGTCCGTGATCCAGGGACCGGCCGCGCTCTGCTCCCGACGTTCCTTCACAGACGGTGACCCTCCTGGGGTGTCCAGCGGCCTTGCCCTTCGCTCGTCGGCGACGATGCGTGGCAAGCCGGGCGAGGTGGCGGTGCAGCCGCCGGACGGCATCGATTGTTGCGTTCCCGGTCGCACTCGCGACCCTTCTGACGTGTGCCGATGACTAACGAGACAACCGAAGTCCAGGTGGTCGAAAAAACCCAGGGTGCCTTCGCGGGCATCCCGCAGCAGCAGGAAATGCCTCTCGCGCTCGTGCGCGGGCAACCGGTGCTGCAAATGCCCCAGGACCTGTACATCCCGCCGGACGCGCTCGAAGTCATCCTCGAATCGTTCGAAGGTCCACTGGACCTGTTGCTGTACCTGATCCGCCGGCAAAACCTCGACATCCTCGACATCCCCGTGGCCGAGATCACCCGGCAGTACATGGACTACATCGACATGATGCGCGAGGTGATGCGGCTGGAGCTCGCGGCGGAATACCTGCTGATGGCCGCGATCCTCGCGGAGATCAAGTCCAGGTTGTTGCTGCCGCGGCCACCGGCCGAGGAAGGCGTCGAGGAGGACCCTCGCGCCGAGCTCGTCCGTCGCCTGCAGGAGTACGAACGCTTCAAGCGGGCCGCGGCGGATATCGACGAGCTGCCGCGCCTGGAACGCGACACCACCGTGGTCCACGCCTTCGTCGGCGAGCACAACGTGGTACGCGTGCCGCCACCGCTGGACCTCAAGGAGCTCCTGCTCGCGCTCAAGGACGTGCTCACCCGCGCCGATCTGTTCACGCACCATGCGATCCAGCGCGAACCGCTCAGTGTGCGCCAGCGCATGGGCGACCTGCTCCAGACCCTCAGCGAGGGTGGCGGCTTCCACCGCTTCGAAACATTGTTCGACATCAACGAGGGACGGCTGGGCGTCGTGGTCACCTTCCTCGCCATGCTGGAACTCGCCAAGGAAATGCTCGTGGAAATCGTCCAGGAAGAAGCCCTCGGGCCGATCTACCTGAAGACGAAGGTACAGATGGAGGCCGAGCCCGAGGAAGCGCTCGCCTGACGGCCCTCCAAAGGGCCACGAACCGGGGGGCGTCGCACGAGCGGCCGCTCCCGTGCACGAACCCATCCGCGCGTGAAAGGCGCGGTACATCCCAAGGCCTATGCAACCCGAACAACTCAAACCCATCGTGGAAGCGGCGCTCCTGGCGTCGACCCAGCCGATGACGATCGCGCAGTTGAAGGCGATTTTCGGCGAGGAAGAAGACGTCGGCACGGAGGAACTCACGGCCGCCCTGGCGTCGCTTGCCGGGGATTGCGAAGGACGCGGCGTGGAACTGGTCGAGGTCGCTTCCGGCTGGCGCTACCAGGTCCGTCGCGACGTGCATCCCTGGGTCTCGCGGATGTGGGCGGAAAAACCCAGTCGCTATTCGCGCGCCCTGCTCGAGACGCTGGCCCTGATCGCCTACCGCCAGCCGATCACCCGTCCGGAGATCGAACAGATCCGCGGCGTCGTGGTCTCCTCGAACATCATCAAGACGCTCGAGGAACGCGAATGGATCCGCGTCGTCGGCCATCGCGACGTTCCGGGGAAACCCGCCCTGTTCGGCACCACGCGCGGCTTCCTCGACTACTTCAACCTCAAGTCGCTGGACGCCCTGCCCCCGCTCTCCGAGATCCGCGACCTCGAGGAACTCAATCCGCAGATGCGCTTCGAGGGTGACGCGATACCCGCGTCCGCCCACGCCGCGATACCGGACGATACGAATACCGCTACCGAGACCGCGCCCATCGAGGGCGACGAGATCGCGGTCGCGAACCAGCTGCCTGCCGGCGACGACGTCGCCGCGGCTTCCCCCACTGCCGACGAGGCAGAGAACCCCGTAGGCGACGCCGAAGACGACGACGCCGAGAAAGATACCGAGGAGTCACGCGCATGAACGCGCCACAGCGATCCCTGCTCACCCTTAAGCGCGGCGGCGACAACCCCGCCGACAGCAACCAACAACTCGAGGAGCGCCTGCACAAGGTCCTCGCCAACGCCGGACTCGGCTCGCGCCGGATGCTCGAACAGCGCATCCAGGCCGGCGAAGTCGAGGTCAACGGCACGGTCGCCACGATCGGCTCCAGCGTCCACGCCGGCGACCGCGTGGTGCTCGACGGCAAGCAGTTCGTCGTCGCCACCGACAACCGCAACGACGCCGAAGTGCTGGTCTACCACAAGCCCGAAGGCGTGGTGACCACGCGCGAGGACACCGAAGGCCGCCCCACCGTGTTCGAACAGCTGCCGCGCCTGCGCGGCGCCCGCTGGGTCGCCGTGGGCCGCCTCGACATCAACACCACCGGCCTGCTCCTGCTCACCACCGATGGCGAACTCGCCAACGCGCTGATGCACCCGAAGAGCGGCCTGGAGCGTGAATACCTCTGCCGCGTGCACGGTGAGGTGCCCGACGAGGTCATCGAGCGGCTCAAGGCCGGCGTGGAACTGGAAGACGGCCCCGCCCGCTTCGACGAGATCGCCACCATCAGCCGTGGTGGAAGCCATAGCTGGTTCCGCGTCACCATCCGCGAAGGCCGCAACCGCGAAGTCCGTCGCCTGTGGGATTCGCAGGGCTTCCTGGTCAGCCGCCTGAAGCGCATTCGCTACGGCACGGTCGAACTGCCGCGCGCGCTGCGCCGTGGCGATTGCGAATCGCTGGACGACACCGCGATCAAGGAACTGCGCGAGCGCGCGGGCCTCGGCGCCCCGGCACCCGTGCTGACGCTGAGCGCCGTGGTGCACCAGCGCCGCGCCCCGCGTCATATCACCGAGTACAAGCCGGATACCCGTACCACGGGTGCGTGGAGTTCGGCACGTCACGACGAAGCGCGTGAACTCACCGCCTTCGATCGCCTGCGCGACGACAACCCGCGCGGTGGACGTGGCGGTGCCGGCGGCCGTGGTGGTCGCGGCGGCCAGGCGGGCGCTCCGCGTCGTGAGGTCAACGGAAATGTCGCGCGTCCCGAGCGCGGCGGTGCCGCCGGCGGTCCCGGTGGCCAGCGCAAGTCGCGACGCGTCGCGCCGGGCCAGGAACTTCCGTCGATCCGCACGTGGTTCGCGGGCGACAGCCGTACCGGTGGCGGCAATGCAACCGGTAACGCCACGGGCAACCGCAGTCCGCGTCCGGGTGGACGTCCGGGCAATGCCGCTGGCGGCAACCGGCCCATGGGCCAGGGTCGTGCCGAAGGCAACCGCGCGGCAGGCCCGGGCCGTTCCGACGGCAACCGTGCGCCGGCGGGCGCTCGTTTCGATGGTGGCGGCAATCGTGGTCGCGGCCCCGCCGGTGGCGGCAATCGCACGGGCGGTGGCGGCCAGGGTGGCGGCAATCGTGCCGGCGGTGGTCCGCGTCCGGGCGGCAACCGTGGCGGTCGTCCGGGTGGCGGCGGTGGCGGTGGAAACCGTGGCGGTGGCGGCGGCAACCGGAGCGGCAACCGCTAAGCGGAAGCCTGCGGTCGCCTAGCGCGACCGCTTCATTTTGCTTCGCGGAAGTACGGGGAAGCACGGGGGCAGAGCCGTTCCGTGTGAATCCCCGCACCCGGGTGCGGCAAACGCGTGAAGAACCTTTATTTCGCGTGCCGCGAAGCCAGCTTCGCGGCCACGGCATCGAAACCGATGCCGCGCGCACGCAAGACCACCATCAGATGGAAGACGAGATCGGCGGCTTCGCCGATCAGCGCATCGTCGTCCTCGGCGATCGCGGCGAGCGCCGTCTCGACACCCTCCTCCCCGACTTTCTGCGCCATGCGGCGGATGCCGCCTTCGAACAACGTCGTCGTGTAGCTGCCTTGTGGCCGTTCCGCGTGTCGCGACGCGACCAGCGCATCCAGTTCCGCAAGGAATCCCAGGGGCGGCGCGACGTCGTCGCCAAAGCAGCTCGTCGTGCCGGTATGGCACGTGGGCCCGGCGGGCAAGGCGCGCACGAGGATCGTGTCGGCGTCGCAATCGAGTCGTGCATCGACCAGGCCCAGCGTATCGCCCGAGGTTTCACCCTTGGTCCACAAGCGCTGCTTGCTTCGACTGAAGAAGGTGACCTGGCCGAGCTCCCGGGTCTTCGCCAGCGCGGCCTCGTCCATATAGCCCAGCATCAGTACCTCGCCCGTACGCGCATGCTGCACGATCGCCGGCAGCAGGCCGCCAACCTTGGCGAAATCGGGAACCGTCTCGCTCATAACCTCACCTCGATGCCTTGCGCACGCAAGTCGCGCTTAAGCGCGGGAATGCCGATATCGCCCGAGTGGAACACGCTCGCCGCGAGCGCCGCATCGACGTCCGCGTCACGGAACACCTCGGTAAAGTGCGCCGGCGTGCCCGCGCCGCCGGAGGCGACCAGCGGCACATGGCTGATCGCCCGCGCCGCCTTCAACTGCTCGATGTCGTAGCCGCGACGGACGCCGTCGGTGCCCATGCAGTTGAGCACGATCTCGCCCGCGCCCAACCGTTGCACTTCCTCGATCCAGTCCAGGGTGCGCTTGCGCAAGGCCCGCGTGCGCGAAGGATCACCCGTGTACTGCCGCACGCGCCATTCGCCATCGTCGTCACGCAAGCTGTCGACGCCGACGACGACACACTGCACGCCGAACGCGTCGGCGATCTCGCCGACCAGGGCCGGCCGCTCGAGCGCAGGTGAATTGATGGATATCTTGTCCGCACCCGCGTGCAATACCTCGCGCGCATCCTCGACGCTGCGGATGCCACCGGCCACGCAGAACGGGATATCGATTTCCCGCGCCACGCGCTCGACCCAATCGCGGTCGACCCGGCGGCCTTCCGGACTGGCGGTGATGTCGTAGAACACCAGTTCGTCGGCCCCTTCGTCGCGGTAACGCAGGGCCAGCTCGACGATCTCGCCGACCACCGCGTGGTCGCGGAAACGCACGCCTTTCACCACCTGGCCGTCGCGCACGTCGAGACAGGGAACGATGCGACGATTCAGCATGATGCATTCGCCTTCTCTGCGACGACGAACGCGTCGGGTAGCGCGAAAGCGCCTTCCAGCAAGGCACGGCCGAGGATGACGCCTGCGACACCTTGCAGCGCGAGGCCGGCGACGTCGTCGAGCGAGCGCACACCGCCCGAGGCCTGCACGTCAAGTGACGGCGCCAGTGTGGAGAGGTGGCGATAGAGCGCGACGTTCGGGCCGGTCATCGTGCCGTCGCGGTCGATGTCGGTGCAAAGGACATGGCGTGCGCCGGCGGCTTCGTACCAGGGCACGAGCTCATCCAGCGTACGCGTCTCGTCGGCTGTCCAGCCGGCGCTCGGCAAGGTCCATGTACCGTCGCGGAAGCGCGTGTCCAGCGCCAGCACGATGCGATCGGCGCCGTAGCGACCTATCCACGCCGCCACCGTCTCGGGCGCGCGTATCGCCATGCTGCCGACCACCACGCGCTGCGCTCCCGCCGCCAGCAGCCGGCGCACGCCGTCTTCATCGCGAATGCCGCCGCCGGCCTGCACGCGCAACCGCCCCGCCGAGGCGATGCCGGCGATGGTCGCGAGGTTTTCGAAACGGCCGGTACGGGCACCGTCGAGGTCGACCACGTGCAACCACGTGGCGCCTTCGTCGGCGTAACGCGCGGCCAGCGCTTCGGGCTCGAAGGCGAAGGTGGTCTGCTGCGCATAGTCGCCCTGGAAAAGGCGGACGACCTTACCGTCACGCAGGTCGATGGCGGGAATGGGAAGCGTCATAGGGCAAGGAAGTTCCGCAGGAGCTGCGCGCCCACGCCCGCCGAACGTTCGGGGTGGAACTGCATGCCCATGAAGTTGCCGGCGGCGACGACGGCCGCGAAGGGCATGCCGTGCTCGCTCGCCACGAGGGTGTAATCGCCGGTGGGCACGGCGTAGCTGTGCACGAAGTAGGCCGTGTCACCTTCGCGCAGGCCCGCGACGAGCGGATGACCGGTGGTGACGTGCAGGCTGTTCCAGCCCATGTGCGGCACCCGCAAGCCTGGCGTATCGACGAAACGCCGTACCGTGGCGGGAACCACGCCGAGGCACTCGGTATCCGCTTCCTCGGAGCGCTCACAGAGCAGCTGCATGCCGAGGCAGACGCCGAGCACCGGCTGGGTGAGCCCTCGCATCACGTCCACCAGGCCGGCCTCGCGCAGCATGCGCATGCCGGGTCCCGCCGCACCCACGCCCGGCAGGATCACATGGCTCGCCGCGCGAATCGCCGACGCACTGGAGGTCAGTTCGGCATCGGTGCCGAGCCGCTGCAAGGCGTAACGCACCGAACCGATATTGGTGCCACCGGCGTCGACGAGGACCACCCGCATCACAGGCTCCCCTTCGTGCTGGGCAGTTCCTCGCCTTCGCGGCGGATCGCCTGGCGCAACGTGCGCGCGACCACCTTGAAGCAGCCTTCGACCATGTGGTGCGCGTTTTCCCCGTGCACGGTGAGGTGCAGGTTCGCGCCGAGCGTCTCGCAAAGCGAGCGGAAGAAATGCGGCACGAGTTCGGTCGGCACGTCGCCGACACGCTCACGCGGGAACTCGCCTTCGAAGACGAAGTACGGGCGGCCGGAAAGATCCAGCTCGGCACGCGCGGCACTCTCGTCCATCGGCAACGCGAAGCCGTAGCGGCCGATGCCGCGCTTGTCGCCGAGCGCCTGGCGCAGGGCCTGGCCAAGCGCCAGCGCCGAATCCTCGATGGTGTGGTGTTCGTCGATATGGGTATCGCCGTCGCACCGCAACTCCAACGCGAAGCCGCCATGCTTGCCGATCTGTTCGAGCATGTGGTCGAAGAACCCCAATCCGGTGTGGACGACGGGGTCGGTGACACGGTCGAGGTCGACGGCGACCCGGATCGAGGTTTCCTTCGTCTTGCGCAGCACTTCGGCGGTGCGCGGCGCATCGAGCAAGGCGTGCGCCACCTCGGCCCAACTCGCCCCCCGCGCGCCGACGAGGAAGCCACGCACGCCCATGTTCGCCGCGAACACGAGGTCGGTGTCGCGATCGCCCACCATGGCCGATTGCGCGCGGCTCCAGCTGTCGTCGGCAAGCCAGTGCCGGGCCAGGCCGGTGGCGGGCTTGCGTGTGTCGCGGTTTTCGCGGGGAAGGCTTCGGTCGATCAGCTGTTCGCGGAACGTAATGCCTTGCGAGGCCAGGAGTCGCAGCAGTAGCTGGTGCGGACCATCGAAGGCTTCCTGTGGAAACGCTGGCGTGCCCAGGCCATCCTGGTTGGTCACCATCACCAGTTCGTATCCCGCACCGACGAAGCGTTGCAACGCGGCGATGACGCCCGGCATCAGCGCGAGCTTTTCGAAGCTGTCGATCTGCTCGTCGGCCGGCTCCTCGATGAGGCAGCCGTCGCGGTCGACGAAGAGGATTTTCCGGCTCATGCGGTGGTCCCCGCACGAAGGATCGCCAGCACGCGATCGTTCTCGTTACCCGTACCCACGGTGATGCGCAGCGCGTCGCCGAGGCCCGGATACCTCGTGATGTCGCGCACGACGATGCCGGCGGCGAGCAGGCGCCGGTAAGTGCCGGCGGCATCGTCGAAACGCACGGTGAGGAAATTCGCATGCGACGGCAACACCTCGCGAACCCCTGGCATGGCCGACAGCGCCGCGAACATGCGCGCGCGTTCCGCAAGGATTTCCTGCAGGTGGTGACGCTGCACACGCCTGCCTTCGTACGAAAGCGCGCCCAGCGCCGCGTCCACGCAGGGCGACGGCAACGGGTACGGCGGGATGATCCGGCGCAACAAGGCGATCACTTCCGCGCGCGCCACCAGCGCTCCGACACGCGCACCGGCCAGGGACCAGGCCTTGGACAAGGTGCGCAGCACGGCCACGTTGTCGTGGTTGTCGATCAGCGACGTCGCGCTGGCCACGCCGCTGAACTCGGCATAGGCCTCGTCGATCACCAGCACGGCACGCCCGTCGAGTTCGCGGGCCAGGCGTTCCAGCACATCGCGCCGCACGAGATTGCCGGTGGGATTGTTGGGGTTGCAGACGAAGACCAGCTTCGTCGCCGGCGTGACGGCGGCAAGCAGTTTGTCGGCATCGAGTTCACCCGCCGCTTCGAGTGGCGCTTCGATCACGGCGGCGCCCTGGATGCGCGCGCAGACCGCGTACATGCCGAAGGTGGGCGGCGAGACGACGACGGCATCCTCGCGCGCTCGGCAGAAGGCGCGCACGAGCAGGTCGATCGCCTCGTCGCTGCCACGCGTCACGAGCAGGCGGTCCGGTTCGCTGCCATAGAGATCGGCAAGGGCGTCCACCAGCGCCCGTGGCTGCGGGTCCGGATAGCGGTTCAGTCCATCGCCACCGGGGATGTTCGGAGGACGTGAGGACTCGTTCGCGTTGAGCAGGACGGTACCGCCCTGCGCTTCCATGCGTGCGCTCGAATAGGGCGACAGCGCACGGATGTCGGGACGGGCGAGGTCGAGGACGCTCATGCGGCGGCATCCATCGCGGCGAGGCGCAGGGTGACCGCGCGGCGGTGCGCCTCGAGTTGTTCGGCGGCGGCCAGCGTGGCCGCGCAAGGCCCGATGACTCGCAGGCCCGCGGCGGTCACCTCCTGCACGGTGACCTGTTTCTGAAAGCTGGCCACCGAGACGCCGCTGTAACTGCGCGCATAGCCATAGGTCGGCAACACGTGGTTGCTGCCGCTGCAGTAGTCGCCCACGGATTCAGGCGTCCATTCACCGAGGAAGACGGAACCGGCCGATTCGACGGAATCGAGCAAGACGCGCGGCTCGGCGGTCTGGATGATGAGGTGCTCGGGTGCGTAGCGATTGCTGACCGCCATCGCTTCGTCGAGGTCGCTCACCTGCACGAGGCGGCTTTCCTCCAGCGCCTTTGCGGCGATATCCGCCCGTGGCAAGGCGGCACGCTGCCGCTCCACCTCGATCGACACGCGGTCGAGCAGGCTCGCCGACGGGCTGACCAGCAGCACCTGCGAATCAGGACCGTGCTCGGCTTGCGAGAGCAGATCGGCGGCGACGAAGCGCGGGTCGGCGTCGGCATCGGCGATCACCAGCACTTCGGACGGGCCGGCCGGCATGTCGATCGCCGCGCCGGCGGGATCGCCCGCCACCTGCAACTTCGCCTCGGTGACCCATGCGTTGCCGGGTCCGAAGATCTTGTCGCAGCGTGGAACGGTTTCCGTGCCATAGGCCATCGCGGCGATCGCCTGTGCGCCGCCAAGCTTGAATACGCGATGCACGCCGGTCGCCTTCGCGGCGAACAACACGGCGTCGTCGCAACGGCCATCGGCCTGCACCGGCGTGCAAAGCACCACCTCGCGGCATCCCGCGATGGCCGCCGGCACGCCAAGCATGATCGCGGTGGACGGCAGAGGTGCGCCACCGGCAGGCACGTAGAGGCCTACCCGGCCGATGGGCCGCAATACCCGTTCCACCCGCACGCCCGGAGCGGTGTCGACCGCGATGGGCGTCGGCGCCGCCGCGCGGTGGAAGGCGTCGATACGGCCGGCGGCTTCGATCACCGCGGCTTTCAGTTCGGGCGCGAGACGCGCCTCGGCCGCGGCGAATTCTTCTTCGCTCACCTCGAGCCCTTGCAGGCGGGTGCCGTCGTAGCGCGACGTGAGTTCGAACAAGGCCTCGTCGCCACGCCGGCGCACGTCCGCCACGATGGTTTCCACGCCTTCGCGCAGCTCCACCGAGCGCGACTGCGCGGGCCGCGCCAACGCGGCCTCGCGGCCGCTTTCGTCCAGGGTCGTCCAGTCGATCCGTTTCATGCCAGCATTTTCTCCACCGGCAGCACCAGCATGTCGCGGGCGCCGGCGCGTTTCATGTCTTCGAGCTGGCGCCAGCTCACCGAGCCGGCGCACAGGGCCTGCAGCACGACCTGGTCGGGCGCACCGTCCACCGGCGTGAGCGTCGGCACGGGGCTGCCTGGCAACAGGAGCGTGATGGCCGCCAGCGCGTCGCGCGGCGCCTGCATCAGGATCAGGCGGGAGTCACGCACCTGGATGACGCCGTCGAGCCGGCGCAGGAGCAGCTCGGCG
Organism: Luteibacter sp. RCC_6_2; assembly: GCF_041360655.1. Taxonomy (NCBI): domain Bacteria; kingdom Pseudomonadati; phylum Pseudomonadota; class Gammaproteobacteria; order Lysobacterales; family Rhodanobacteraceae; genus Luteibacter; species Luteibacter sp. RCC_6_2. The sequence goes on from NZ_JBFUPQ010000006.1 coordinate 246,959, forward strand.
ATCTCGCCGCGCTCATCCGGCGGAAGCTCGCGATGACCGGCGAGCACCGCCTCGCTCTCCACCACCACCGCCGCTTCCCTCAACTGGTTGGCGACCAGGGTGGCGCCGCTGGAGACGAGATCGCAGATCGCATCGGCGGTGCCCAGGCGCGGGGCGATCTCCACGGAGCCGGCGAGCATCACGACCTTCGCGTCCACGCCGTTCGTCCGCAGCCATTCGCCCAGCAGCCCCGGATACGAGGTGGCGATGCGCTGGCCGTCGAGTTGCGCCGGGCCGTCGTAGGCGTCTTCCTGGGGTACGGCGATGGACAGGCGACAGTGACCGAATCCCAGCGGCCGCAGTTCGTCCAGACCCGCCCCGATCTCCTTGTTGGACAGCTGGAACTCACGCAGGACGTTGCGGCCGACGATGCCGAGGTCGCAGACGCCTTCGGCGATCAGCCCGGGGATGTCGTCATCACGGACCAGCAGGAGGTCGACAGGCTCGCCCTCGCCGAAACAGAACAACTTGTCGCGGCTCTGGCGGAACTTGAGGCCGCAACGCGCCAGCAGCTCCTGGGCCGGCTCCGTGAGCCGCCCGGACTTCTGCATGGCGATCCGCAGGCGGTCGCGCGGCTTCATGCGGCACCTCCCGCGTTCCGCCGGGCCGCCGCGGCCATGTAGCCCCCGCTACCCTGGTTGAGGTAACGGGCCACCCGGCCGATCGTGGTGATGCTCACCGCCGTCCGCTCGTGGATCTCCCGGTAGGAACGCCCCTCCAGCAAGTGGGGCACCACCCGCCAACGGTCGACCATCACCTCGATTTCCGCCGGGGTGCACAGGTCATGCAGGAAGGCCCGCATCTCATCGACGGTGGACAGGCCCAGCAAGGCCTCGCACAGGCTGGTCTCGGCCGAGTCGGCCGGGGTTTCGGGATCGAGCGATCGACGCTTCATAGTGTACTAACGCGTTAATACGATAACGCATCCTACCTCCGCAACCTGGGCGTGGCAAGCGCCGACACGTGATTGCGCTTTTCTTCCATATATTTCGCGGCTTCGGCCCGCCAACATGACGAGATTCCATCGCCATGAGGCCTGACATGACGAGTAACGTGATCATCGCCGACGACCATCCGGTGGTCGTGGCGGGGGTCGAGACGATTCTCAAGGCGCACCGATACGAAGTCGTCGCACGCGCCCACGATACGGACACGCTGTTCGACGCCCTCGCCGAACACCCCTGCGACGTCGTCGTCACCGACTATTCCATGCCCGAGGGTAGCCAGCCCGACGGCATGCCCATGATCCGGCGTATTCGCGCCGCGCGTCCGGATACGGGCATCGTGGTGCTCACGATGATGTCCAACCCGGCCATCCTGCGCAGCCTGCTCGACATGGGCGTCGCGGCCATTTTCGACAAGCGCACGAACCTGCGCGACATTCCCGTGGCGGTGCACGCCGCCGATGTCGGACGCTCCTACCTCAGTCCCGCCATACGCCGGCTGTTCCACGAGGCGGATTGCGCGAACGGGCACGACGATGCCACCCGGCTTTCGCCGCGCGAGGTCGAGGTGCTGCGCGCTTTCGCGCAAGGGCACGGCCTGGGTGACATCGCGATACTGATGGGCCGCAGCTTCAAGACCATCAGCCGGCAGAAGCGCTCGGCCATGAACAAGCTGGGCCTCGCCAACGATGCCCAGCTCTACCAATACCTGGCGGGTGTGCGCGCCGGCATGCTGGACGACTGGTCGCCCGCCGTGGAGGCCGCGGCCACCTTGCGTTTCTTCGGCTCGTGAGTATCAGCCACCGTCGACGAGGCGGCCAGAAGCCACCAGTTCGCACACCGCGCGCACGTCGCCATCCATCGCGCGATCGCGCTGCATGAAGGCGATGTGCTCGCGCAGTGTCGCCAATGCGGCGCGCACCGCCACTCCACCGTGGAAGTCGTCCGCGGCGGCGAGTGCATCCATCAATGCGCGCACTTCGCGTTCGAAACCTGCGTAATGCGGTGAATCCGGGCGAGGTGCACCGGAGATCTTCGCGGCCAACGCCTGCCAGTCGCCACGGTGCGCCAGGGAGCGCGCGGCGTTGAGCATGTCCTGGCGGTATTCGAGCGCCTGGGCCGCCGTATAGAGCTCCATCGCCAACACATGGCCAAGGTCTTCGGTCATTTCCAGCACATGGCGTGCCTCGTTGGCACCCATCGACACGTGGTCCTCGGCATTCGCGCTGGTCGGCACCGAATACACCGATGCCGGATGCGAACGCGTGGCGAGGTCGTTGACCAGGGCGGCCGCCGTGTACTGGACGATCATGAAACCCGAGTCGGTCGCGTCCTCGTTACCGATGAGGAAAGCGGGAAGCCCATCGTTGTTGGCCGGATCGACAAGTTTTGCCGTACGTCGCTCGGAAATCGATGCCAGCACCGGAATGGACGCTTTCACGTAGCTCATCGCCAACGCCAGCGGCATGCCGTGGAAATGACCGGCGGAGATCACCTGGTCTTCGATGACTTCGGCGTTCTCGGCATCCGGGAACACCAACGGGTTGTCGGTGACGGCATTGAGCTCGACGTCGAAAACCCGGCAGGCCTGTTCCCATGCGTCACGCACCGCGCCGTGCACCTGGGGTGCGCAGCGCAGGCAATAGGCGTCCTGCGGCTGGTGCTTCTTGCCGCCCTTGAAGGGGAGGAACCGCGAATAGAAGGCTTCCTTGCCGTGACGCTGCGTGGCCGGGACCCAATCCCAACCGATATCGAACCGATGACCCTGGTCGGCCGGGTCGGACCAGGCGTCCGAAAGCCACGGGCGAAAGCGCGGCACGAGGTGGTAAGGGATATCGGCAAGCGTCGAACCCTGGAGCAAGCCGCGGATATTTCGCGCCGCGTCGACCTGACCCGGATGCGGGCGCAATGCGTGCACCTGTTCGGCGTAGGCGCCCGTGCGGCCGGCAAAGGCGTCCAGCGTCATCGCGGCGGCGAGATCCGCGGTACGGATCAACATGTCCATCGTGTCGAGCGCGAGCACGCCGGTCGCAAGCATCTGCGTCGTGCCGTTGTTCAGGGCCAGGCCTTCCTTGAAGGAAAGCCGCACCGGCTCGAGGCCTGCCGCGGCCAGGGCCTTGGTACCGGGCATGCGCTCACCCTTGTAGAAGGCTTCGCCGCCACCGAGCAGCACGATCGCCAGATGGGAGAGCGGCGCGAGATCGCCGCTGGCGCCCACCGAACCCTTCTCCGGAATGACCGGGATGACGTCGCGATTGAGCAACTCGGCCAACGCACGCAGGGTTTCCACGCGGATACCGGAGTGGCCGCGCATCAAGGTGTTCACGCGGATCGCCAGCATCGCGCGGACGACTTCCGTGGAGAACGGCTTACCGACGCACACCGCATGCGTGATGATGAGGTTGTGCTGCAGCTCTTCCAGCAAGCTGCCTTCGCGCGGCTCCGGATTGCCACCCGGCAGTTCGTCGCGCACGCGATGCGCGCCGAGCAACTTGTCGGCATTGCTGCCGAAACCCGTGGTTACGCCGTAGATCGGCTCGCCGCCACCTACCTTCTCGGCCAGGAAATCGGCGGCGCGTTTCACCTTGACCAGTTGTGCCTCGTCGAGGCGGATCGTGGCGCCGCGGCGAGCGATGTCGGCGACCTGGGCACGCGTGAGGCTACGCCCGTCGAGAAGGATACTGCTGGTCATGGTAAAGGCCGTGATAGGTCGGGAGGATGGATGGATCAGACGCCGATTTCGGCCTGGGCCAGTTCGACGCGCAGGGTCTTCACCAGGTCCGCGCGCGGCACCTCGAACTGGTCTTCGCGGCGAAGGTCCTTCACGGTGACGACGCCCTTGGCGATCTCGTCTTCGCCAAGCACCACCACGAAGCGGATGCCTGCACGGTCGGCGTACTTGAACTGCTTGCCCAGCTTTCCGCCCTCGAGCACCACCTCGGTGGCGATGCCGGCGGTGCGCAGTTCATTGGCCACGGCCAGGTAGGTGGGCAACTGGGCCGGGTCCATCTGCGTGACGAGCACGTCGACCGTGCTCCGCGCGGTCGAGATCAGGCCGGCATCGCGAAGCTGCCAGTAAAGACGGGTCAGCCCGATGGAAATGCCCACGCCCGGCAGGTGCGACTTGGTGTACTGGCCGGCGAGGTTTTCATAGCGGCCGCCCGAGCAGATCGAGCCGATGCCGGGATGATCGTCGAGCGTGGTCTCGTACACGGTGCCCGTGTAGTAATCGAGACCGCGGGCAATCGAGAGGTTCAACGCGAAATGTGTTTCCGGCACACCGAAATCGCGGATCAGCGAAAGCACTTCCTTCAGCTCGGCCCTGCCCTGCTCGAAGGTCTCCGAGCCACTGCCGAGCGCATCGAGCTTCGCGAAGGCGTCCTCCACCGAGTGGGAGCGCACCTGCACGAAGGCGAGGATCTTCGCCGCCACCTCGGCGGAAAGACCGAACGCTTCGCCCGTAAGGGTGTCTCGCACATAGTCGGCGCCGCGCTTGTCGAGCTTGTCGACCTCGCGCAGCACGAGCATCTGCTGTTCGGTGTCGGCGATGCCGAGGTTCTCGAAATAGCCGCGCATCAACCTGCGGTTGTTGAGCTGGATCGTGAACGCGCCGATGTTCAGTTCGCGGAACACGCTGTAGATCACCGCCGGGATTTCGGCGTCGTAGCGAACGGACAGCGAATCCTTGCCCACCACGTCGATGTCGCACTGGTAGAACTCACGGAAGCGGCCGCGCTGCGCACGTTCGCCACGGTAGACGCGCTGCATCTGGTAGCGGCGGAACGGGAAGCTCAGGTCGTGCTCGTGCTCGGCCACATAGCGCGCCAAGGGCACGGTGAGGTCGAATCGCAGGGCCAGTTCGGGCACGCCACCCTTTTCCGCCGCCGCGCCCAGGGCGCCGGTCGACTGGACGAAATACACCTGGCGCTCGGTTTCCCCGCCCGTCTTGGTCAGCAGCACGTCGCTATGCTCGATGACCGGCGTCTCGATCGGCAGGAAGCCGAATCGCTCGTAGTTGCGGCGGATCGTATCCAGCATGCGCTGGAAGGCGATCTGGTCGAGCGGCAGGAGCTCGAGGACACCGGGCATGGTGCGGGCCGGGGTGAGTGCCATGCAATTCCTCTTCGGACAGGCTGTACGGGCGCCGCCATGCGGCAGCCGCATAGATTAGCAGATGGCTACCGCTACCCCCGGCGGTGAAATGTAAAAAAGATGCGACGACCTGTTGCCAAGGGAACGCCCCGTGGCTAATATACGCGGCTCCCGTCGGGGTGTAGCTCAGCCTGGTAGAGCGCTACGTTCGGGACGTAGAAGTCGCAGGTTCGAATCCTGTCTCCCCGACCAATGTTTTGATGAAAACACCGGCCATTGGCCGGTGTTTTTGTTTGTGCGCCCGGCAAAGATGCCCGCGCATTGACTCGTGGTGGGAGCCGCTTGAGGTGCGAGCCGACCCTGTCGGCGATGGGTGCTTGCCGCAACCTGGCCCGCTGCCGCGGGATCGCCGACAGGGTCGGCTCCCACCGAGCTGGCGGCTTCTCGTCTGGCGGTTTCTCGTCTGACGGTTTCCCAGCTGCCGGCTTCCCTAAAGCCGCGGTTTTCACCAAGCAATCGATTTCCACAAAACTGCCGTTTCCACAACGCAAAACGCCCCACTAGGGGGCGTCTTGCGTAACTGGCGGAGAGTGAGGGATTCGAACCCTCGATAAGGCTTTTGACCCTATACTCCCTTAGCAGGGGAGCCCCTTCGGCCTCTCGGGCAACTCTCCGTGATCGTCGTCGAGGAACGAGCCTTAACGAGCCAGCAAGGATACTTTGCCTTGCTGCGGCCGTAAAGACTTTACTGGTCGTCCCCGGAATGGCCGGCCGGATCGTTCTCGTTCTTGATGCGCTGGTAAATTTCCTCGCGATGAACCGCGACATTCTTCGGCGCATTGATGCCGATGCGCACCTGGTTACCCTTCACACCCAGAACGGTGACGGTCACCTCGTCGCCGATCATCAGGGTTTCACCGACCCGGCGGGTCAGAATCAGCATGATTGATACTCCATAAAATCAGGTATTGGCTTCCCCACCAACGACAACCTCACCCCGAGTGCTTGCCGTCAATGGATCGACGTTCCGACCATCGAAGGCCGATTGCCTTCCCCGGCTCTTGTTGTGTGTGTGTCGCTGACCAGCTGTCCTGCCACTCTCGATCCGAAGGATCGATGCCGAAGGATGCGTTCGACATTCGGATGATACTAGCCGAGCCAAACCGGGGGACGCAACGCACACGGCCGGCAATGCATGCGCCGAAACGCCTTTATGGCGTGTCGACGCATACCCCGGCCATCTCCCGTTCAGCGCAGGCGAGCTTCCACCCACGCCGGAATGCCCGCGAGCACGGCCGGCAAGGCCGGGGCATCGAGGCCACCGCCTTGGGCCATGTCCGGCCGCCCGCCACCCTTGCCCTCGATATGGGAGGCCACCTCGGCGACAAGATCGCCCGCCTTGACCCGACCCAGCGCCGAGCCACCGACACCGGCCACCAGCGACACGCGGCCATCTGCCGCGCCCGCCAGAACGACGGCGCAGTCACCCAGCTTCTGCTTCAAGGCGTCCAGGCTGTCGCGCAGCGACTTGGCGTCCAGGCCTTCCAGGCGAGCGGCGACCACCTTGATCCCGGCCACGTCCACAGCCGAGGCGGCGAGGTCGGCCGATGCCGAACTGGCCGCCTTGGCCTTGTAGGATTCGATTTCGCGTTCCAGCTTCTTTTGCCGGTCGAACAGTTGGCGCAACTTCTCGACGACTTCGTCGCCATGGGCGCCGACCAGGCCGGAGACCTCGCCCAGCACGCGCTCTTCATCGGCCACGCGGGCCAGGGCGCCTGCGCCCGTCACTGCCTCGATACGGCGCACACCCGCGGCTACACCCGATTCGGAGACGATCTTGAACAGGCCGATGTCGCCGGTGCGCGATACGTGCGTGCCGCCGCAGAGTTCGGTGGAGAAGTCGCCCATCTTCAGCACGCGCACTTCCGAGCCGTACTTCTCACCGAACAAGGCGATGGCGCCGAAGTCGATCGCTTCGTCGTAGCCCATGTGGTGAACCTCCGCCTGGGCGTTGCGACGGATCTCGTCGTTGACCATGCGTTCGATCTGGGCCAATTCCTCGGCGGTGACCGGCTTGAAGTGCGAGAAGTCGAAGCGCAACCGCTCCGGTGCGACCAGCGAACCCTTCTGGGCCACATGGTCGCCCAGCACGGTACGCAACGCGGCGTGCAGCAGGTGCGTGGCGGAATGATTGAGCACGGTGGCCTGGCGCTGCGCCGCGTCCACCGAGGCGGCGACGACGGCGCCCTTCTCCAGCGGCGCGGAGCCTTGCCATGTACCGAAATGCGCGAAGAAGGCACCAGCGACCTTCTGCGTATCCGCCACGGCGAAGGCACCGGAGGGATTGCGCAGCATGCCGGTATCACCAACCTGTCCGCCGGATTCAGCGTAGAAGGGCGTGCGGTCGAGCAGCACGAAGGCCTCCTCGCCATCGGCGAGACGATCGACGGCCTTGCCATCGCGAACGATGGCCAGAACCCTCGCGTCGGCGAGATCCAGGACGTCGTACCCCGTGAAGATCGTCGGCGCGAGCGCGCTGGCGACCTCGGCGGGAAGCTGGGCCTTGCTGCCGAAGTTGCTGGCGGCGCGGGCGCGGGCACGTTGCTCGCCCATGGCCCGCTCGAAACCATCCATGTCGACGGTCATGCCGCGCTCGCGTGCGATATCGGCGGTGAGGTCGACGGGAAACCCGTAGGTGTCGTAAAGCCGGAAGGCGTCGACACCCGGGATGATCTGGCCCGACTTCGCCGCGATATCGTCGAACAGGCGCATGCCATGCTCGAGGGTCTCACCGAACCGCTCTTCCTCGGTCTTGAGGGCCTGCTCCACGAAGGATTGCTTCGCGGCGATCTCGGGATACGCCTCGCCCATCTCGGCGACCAGCGGCGCCACCATCTTCCAGAAGAAATCGCCGCGCACGCCGAGCATCCAGCCATGCCGAAGCGCACGACGGATGATGCGACGGAGCACGTACCCGCGTCCTTCATTGGACGGCAGGACACCATCGACGATCAGGAAGGAACAGGCACGGATATGGTCGGCGATGACACGCAACGACTTGTTCGCGAGGTCGGCCGTGCCGGTCAGGCGTGAGGCTTCCGCGATCAGGTGCGCGAACAGGTCGATCTCGTAATTCGAATGCACGTGCTGCAACACGGCCGCCAGGCGCTCCAGGCCCATGCCGGTGTCGACGCACGGTGCCGGCAACGGCGAGAGCGTGCCGTCCGGGGCCCGGTCGAACTGCATGAACACGAGGTTCCAGATCTCGATATAGCGATCGCCATCCTCGTCGGGCGAACCCGGGGGACCGCCGGCGACATCGGGACCGTGGTCGTAGAAGATCTCGGTGCAGGGCCCGCACGGACCGGTGTCGGCCATCTGCCAGAAGTTGTCCGACGCAAAGGGCGCGCCCTTGTTGTCGCCGATGCGGACGATGCGGTCCGCCGGCACGCCGACTTCCTTGTTCCAGATGTCGTAGGCCTCGTCGTCGGTGTGATAGACGGTGACCCACAGCCGTTCGGACGGAAGCTTGTAAACCGAGGTGAGCAATTCCCACGCGTAGCGGATGGCATCGCGCTTGAAGTAGTCGCCGAACGACCAGTTGCCGAGCATCTCGAAGAAGGTGTGATGCCGGGCGGTATAGCCCACGGCATCGAGATCGTTGTGCTTGCCGCCGGCACGCAGGCAGCGCTGGACGTCGGCCGCCCGGACGTAGCCCGGCTTTTCACTGCCGAGGAACACGTTCTTGAACGGGACCATGCCCGAGTTGGTGAACAGCAACGTAGGGTCGTTCGACGGCACCAACGATGCCGACGGCACGATGGTGTGGTCCTTGGAGCGGAAGAAGTCGAGGAAGGTCGAACGGATTTGGGCGGTTTTCATGAGCGATCGTGGCGTGGGAGCTGCGAGACATGTCGCGGCGACGCTCCGTCCAGAATCAAGGCTCACTGCCTTCAGTCGTCGTCGGCGTCTTCCGCATCGGCATGGGTAAGAACACGTACTGTGGCGGCGGCGAAGCCGCGACGCAAGAGGAATTGCGCCCTCCGCGCCCGCTCGGCAGGGTCGGCGGATGGCTTGCCGTAGCGTCGGCGCAGCTGATTCGCGGCCAGATCGTGCCAATCGACGTCCGCCGCCTCGATCAATTCGCGGATACGGGCATCGGCGATTCCCTGGCTACGCAGTTCGGCACGAATGCGGGCCGGCCCATAGCCCTGCCCCACCCGGTTGCGCACCAAGGAACCGGCGAAGCGGTCGTCGTCCTGGTAGCCCTGGTCGCCCAGTCTCTCGAGCGCTGCCACGGACTCATCACGCTCGAAACCGCCTCGTTCCAGCTTTTGCTTGAGTTCGCGGCGGGAATGCTCGCGCCGGGCCAACAGCCCCAGCGCCTTGTCGTACGCGGTACGGGTCGGGCGGTCGGCCTTGCCGCCGCCCTTCCCCGTTTCCCTATCAGACTTCCTCAAGCTCGTCGGCCTCGGTCGAGGCTTCGGCCTTCGGGCCCGCCTTGACCAGCAGGCGGGCACGCAACTCGGCGTCCACTTCATTGGCGATAGCCGGGTTGTCGCGCAGGAACTGACGCACGTTTTCCTTGCCCTGGCCGATGCGGTCACCCTTGTAGCTGTACCAGGCGCCCGACTTGTCGATCAGGTTCTCGCGAACGCCCAGCTCGATGATCTCGCCTTCGCGCGAGGTGCCTTCGCCATAGAGGATCTCGAACTCCGCCTGGCGGAACGGCGGCGCCACCTTGTTCTTCACGACCTTGACACGGGTCTCCGAACCGATGACTTCCTCGCCCTTCTTCACCGCGCCGATACGGCGGATGTCCAGGCGGACCGAGGCGTAGAACTTCAACGCGTTACCACCGGTGGTGGTTTCGGGGCTACCGAACATCACGCCGATCTTCATGCGGATCTGGTTGATGAAGATGACCAGGCAATTGGTCTTCTTGATGTTGGCGGTGAGCTTGCGCAGGGCCTGGCTCATCAGGCGGGCATGCAGGCCCACATGGGAATCGCCCATCTCGCCTTCGATTTCGGCTTTCGGCGTCAGCGCGGCGACCGAGTCGACCACCACCATGTCGACGGCGCCGGAACGTACCAGCATGTCGGCGATCTCAAGCGCCTGTTCGCCGGTATCCGGCTGGCTGACCAGCAGGTCGGCGACATTCACGCCCAGCTTTTCAGCGTAGCTGGGGTCGAGCGCATGCTCGGCGTCGACGAACGCCGCCGTGCCGCCCGCACGCTGGCAGGAGGCGATCGCCTGCAGGGTCAGCGTGGTCTTGCCCGAGGATTCCGGGCCGTAGATCTCGACGACGCGGCCACGCGGAAGGCCACCGATGCCCAGGGCGATGTCCAGGCCGAGCGAGCCGGTCGACACCGTGTCGATCTGGTCGTCGACGCGGTCGCCAAGACGCATCACGGCACCCTTGCCGAACTGCTTTTCAATCTGGCCGAGGGCACTCGCCAGCGCCTTGCGCTTATTGTCGTCCATCGTGGTTTCCAGTCTCTTTGTGTAGGTGAGTATCTTGCCCGACCGTGGTCTCAGGGACTGCGATCCGCAATCGCCAAGTTTGCCATAGGCGGCCTGGTTCAGCCCTTTAGTTCGTCGGTCATTCCAACAAGCGCGGCGGCCACCGTCTGTCGCCGGACCGCCTCGCGATCCCCGTCGAAATGGTAGAGCCGGGCGTGGGCATAGCCCCCACGCCGCTTCCAGCCGATCCACACCGTGCCGACGGGCTTCTCCGGCGTGCCGCCGGAGGGGCCCGCGATTCCGGTGACCGCCACGGCCACGCCCGCACCGTATCGAGCCAGCGCCCCGGACACCATTTCGAGCACGGTCTCCTCGCTCACGGCACCAGTCCGCTCCAGGGTGCGGGGATTGACGCCAAGGAGGGCTTCCTTGGCGCTATAGCTGTAACTGACGACGCCGGCTTCGAACCAGGCCGAGCTCCCGGCCAAATCCGTCAGTGTCTTGGCGATCCAGCCACCGGTACACGATTCGGCGGTGGCGACCGTCACCCGCCGCTCGAGCGCGGCGGCAGCGACATCCTGTGCGAGCGTGATGAGCTCGGCGTCGGAGGGAATGACTGCGGAATCCATGGGGGTCCTGTCGGTAAAGGGAGGGGTTCTACTACCGGCGCTTCGGGATGTCGATGCGGGGATCGCCGTGGTGCCACTTTTGAGGAAAATTCTATGCGACGGCGCATTGTGCCGTGGGAAGTGCGGCGTTACGATGGCACTCCTTTGTTGGCAACCAATCGCTCGTATCGATTGCCATTTAGTCAATCCAGCTTGCCTTGCTCGATCTCCTCCCTCACTCCCGCGTCGTCTAACGAACCCTGCATTCTCTTGAGCACAACGCGATCTGGTGAGGCGAAGCGCGGGCACGCCCGCGTCGCTCTCGAGAGTGATGCCCACGATACGACGAGAACGCCACCCACTGATGCGGAACTCTCCATTCAGTCAGCATTTCGTATGCGTTCCAAGCAGTCGCGTGAGCCCAAGTAGATGGGCTCCGGCAACCTATTGAGCGAGAGGCGATGTCGCACGGTTGAAACGACGAACTGACAACTTAATGGTCATCAGTAGGAGTCTGTGAAGGTTTCAAACGCAACCTTCACGAGACATAGACAAATCCGGCAGTTCCGTGACGCAACGCGCGCGTACGGAGAGACACCTGTCAAAGCGTCGACGCGTTTCACGCATATTACATGCCCAGAATGTGTGACAAGAGTCCCAAAAACATGCACATCCGCCACTAGTCAGGAATTTGTCGTTGCGTTATCTTTACATCGCGGACAGGGGTCCGCATCAGGGGTGGGGAATACACGGTCAGTAAGGCGCAACCCTGAGTGGGCGATCACCGCATCGCCACTCATGCGCATGACCATTCTTCGCTGGCACGTTATGCAAGGGCGCCTACGCGCCCCTACAGGATGTTGTATGGATGATTTGCATGTCGCTCGGAGCCGGTTGGCTCAAGGCTCCAGCTACTGCCAGGGGCATCACCTCCGCCAGCGCATTCGGCGCGGCGGCACATCGACTGATCCAGACGCAGGCGGGCCACCCCGCCCGCAGCGCCACCCTGCGCCCCTCATAACGAAGTAAACGCTTTCCCGGCTTCGCACAAGGCGATAAGCCGAGCGAAGTGCTGCCGACGTTTTCTCTTTGGTCATCCGATGAATTACGAGCCACGCGTGAATAGAACCCTGCCCCCTGCCCTTTCCATCTGCCTTGTCTCCGCATTCGCCGTGCTGCTTTCCGCTTGTGGCACCCCGGCCGCGAAGGATTTTGGTGGTCGTTGGAAGCCGGTGAACCGGTACGACGACAAGACTGTCGAGATTCCGCTGGCGGTTCCCTACACCTATTACGCAGCGCCCATGGACGGCACGTTGAAGACGATGTTGACGCGGTGGACGAGCGATACGGGGATGAAGCTGCAATACAAGCTTCGTTCGGACTTCACCTTGCCGAAGTCCACGGCAGCCATCCATACCACCGAGGTTCGCGACGCTACCTCTCAACTCAGCACGATCTATGCGCAGCAAGGAGTAGCAGTCACCGTCCAGGGACCCGATCTCATCGTCGAGGAATTGAGCGCGGTCACGGCACCTACTGCGTCCACCGCATCTGCCACCCCTGCCTCTCAAGGCGACGTAGCCACAACCCCGGCTTCGAAATAACTGGTCGCGACTAAGGCAGGTGTCTCGTAATGCTCAATAAAAAAAACTCACCGAAGATCGATGCCGCGGTCACCCAGGGCGTCAACTTCGAAGTCTCGATAGCGGACCTCGCCAAGCGAAGCGAACGACGTGCGTGGATCGTCGCCTTTTGCTCCTTGGGAATGTCGCTGATCCTGGCAGGTGGATACTTCTACATGCTCCCCCTGAAGGAGAAGGTGCCATTCTTGGTGCTTGCCGACCCCTACTCGGGAACGAGTTCGCTCTCGCGCCTGACCGACGATGTGATCAATCAACGAATCACGGCAAGCGAAGCTCTGAATCGAAGCAACATCGCTCACTTCGTGCTTGCTCGCGAGGCGTACGATCTGGCGTTGACGAACATGCGCGATTGGCCAACGGTGCTTACCATGGCTTCGAGCGAAGTCGCGCAGCCTTATATGGCGTTGCACGCGCCGAACAATCCGAACAGTCCTTACGCGACGTACGGCAAGACCAAGGCCATCCGCGTCAAAATTCTTAGCATCGTGCTCGTTGGTGGGAGTCCTAATATCCCGCCGAAAGGCGCCACTGTCCGTTTCCAACGCAGTCTCTACGATAAGCAAAACGGTGCCACAACACCGCTTGACAGCAAGATCGCAACGATGGAGTTCACGTACAAGCCGAATCTGCGGATGGACGACCAGAATCGAATCGAGAACCCGCTTGGCTTCCAGGTAATGAGTTACAGGGTCGATAACGACTACGGATCCGCACCGCCGCCCGAGGTACCCGTCGCTACCGTACCGGCCCAGGTCACTAGTTCTGTCGAGCAGCCATCAGCCACCGCGGCGCAGGGCACTGCGTTCGATGCGACAGGTCAGGCGTCACTTGCTGGCCAGACAGGGGCCGCTCCGACGCAAGGGCAGCCTGCCGTCGCAATTCCGCCCTCCCCGATTCCTGTCGACACCGGCTATTCGATGCCGCCCGCAGCAGGCGCCACTCCCGTTCCCAACCCGACCAACGCCGCGCCCGCGGCCAATGCCACACCAAGAAGCGCCGCCAATGGAGGGCGCCGTTGATGAATCGACCCACGTACATCCTCTCGGTCTGCGCCCTGACCCTTGCCGTGCTGGCGACCTCGCCCGTGGAAGCGGCAGAAACCGCACAGCTGACTCCCGCGGGACAATCTGTACAGGCGCTGCAAGCCGTGCAGCCTTACGAGTACCAGCCTGATCGCATTTATCAGGTGCGGACCGGCTTAGGCATCACCACTCAAATAGAGCTGAGCCCTAACGAAAAGATCCTCGACTACAGCACCGGGTTCAGCAGTGGGTGGGACCTGACACGACGAGACAACGTGTTCTACGTCAAGCCGAAGAATGTCGACGTCGACACGAACATGATGATTCGTACCGCCACGCATTCATACATCTTCGAGCTCAAGGTGGTTGCCACAGATTGGAAAACGCTTGAGCAAGCTCGTCGCGCAGGGGTGCAGTACAAGATCACCTTCACGTATCCAGCCGATACCAGCTTCATGGCGGAAACGAAAAAGGTGAAGGAAACGCCGGAGCTCGATACGACGCTCGTCAAGGGACGCGATTACAACTTCGACTACGACTATTCGATGCGCCGCAAAACCGCGCCTTGGCTCGTACCGATCAACGTGTACGACGATGGCCGGTTCACCTATATCAAGATGCCCGACCTGAAGCAGTTTCCAACAGGGAACTTCCCCACGGTCTACATGCGTGAAAAGGAACACGGAGAAGACTCGGTAGTGAATACGACAGTCGAAGGCAACACCATCGTTGTCCACGGCACCTATGCCTACCTGGTTATTCGTCACGACAACAACGTCGTGGGTCTGCGAAGGAACACGAAGAAGTGAGCTCGAATACTCCCAACCACCCGGAAGACGAGTCGAACGAAGGCCGCATGCCACCGTACGAAACACGCGGCGGCGACCGCGACCCGCTCGCTGGCAACCCTTATTCGACCCAGGCACGCCAGGCGCCCCAGCCCGATCCGGACGCCGGCGCGCCGCACCTCGCATCCAACGATATCCGCCGGATGAATCGCAGAGCGCTAGGGTTCCTTGCAGGAATCGTGGTGCTGCTGCTAGCCGTCGGCTTCTGGATGCTGAGCGGAGGTGGCAGTAAGCCCCAGGCGCAGAAGCCCCGCGAGGAAACCGTAAGCGTTCCGGAGGCGCCCCGTGCCCCGTCGCTTCCTCCGGCGCCAGAGCCAGCGCCGCAGCAACCGATCGCGCTAGCCCCACCTCCGCCATTGCCTACTCCGGAGCAACTCCGTCCGGCGCAAATGCCGGAGCAGCCGCGTGGCCCGTCGCTTCTCGAGCGTCGCATCATGTCCGCAGGTGACGGTGCGCAGGCGGTAGGCAACGCCCCGACTGGACAGGTCCCTGCGGCGAGTCCATACGGCGGTCTCTTCCCTGGCATGCCAGGCGGCGCTCCGGCCGCTCCCTCGATGAGCGCGAACGGAAACCTCGCCTATTCCGCGAAGGAGCTTCCCGAGGTCTCGAGTGCTTCGCCACTGACCCACCCCGACACGCTCATGCTCCGCGGCACATTCATTCGATGTGTTCTCGAAACCCGGATCATCACCGATATCCCGGGGTTCACGTCCTGCGTCGTCACCGAACCGGTCTACTCGTTCACAGGAAAGCGGCTTCTTCTGCCGAAGGGGTCGAAGGTGCTGGGTAAATATGAAATGGAGCCCAGCGGCCCGCGTGTGGCTGTCATCTGGGACCGTATCGTGACGCCGACCGGCATCGACGTGAACATGGCCAGTCCCGGTGTGGATACCCTTGGTGGTGCGGGCCATCCTGGCTATTACAACGCGCACTGGGGAAGCCGTATCGGCTCCGCCATGCTGATCAGCTTGCTCAGCGACGCCTTCAAGTATGAAGCGGCCGAACACGGTCCCCGCCAAACGACGATCAGCAACGGCGTGGTAACCCAGACACCGTTCGAAAGCAACACGGCCGACACGATTCAGCAATTGGCGAATCAAGCCGTCAGACGCGCCGCCAATCGTCCCGCTACCGTAACGATCAACCAAGGTACCGTCTTGGCCATCTATGTCGCCAGGGACGTCGACTTCAGCGGCGTCGTCGCGCGGTACTGAGAAAGCCATGACTGAAAGCGCGCTAGCAGCAGTTGGAACGGAATTTCTCGACTACCAGTACGAAGTGCTGGGAGTAAGGGACTTTCTTGCCTCGCCGGACGTGACCGAAATCTGCATAAATCGACCCGGCGAACTCTATCTCGAACGACGGGGTGGATGGCAGCGCGTGGAGGTCCCCAGTCTGACATATGAGCGCGCCCGTCAGTTCTGCACCGCGGTGGTCAATGAAAGCAATACGGGTCAGCGAATCACGGACGTCGATCCCGTGGTATCGCTGACTTTCCCCACGGGACAGCGCGCGCAGTTCGTCATTCCTCCAGCCTGTGAAGCAGGGCGTGTGTCGATCACGATCCGACTACCGTCGAAGCAGACCAGGACGCTTGGCCAGTATCAGGAAGATGGTTTCTTCGATGAAATCCTCGAAGGTGCGGGAGGCATCAGCGAGCAAGACCGCGAGTTACTGGAGCTGCGGGCGGAACGCCGTTATGCCGATTTCTTTCGTCACGCCGTCCAAAGCAAGAAAAACATTGTCGTTGCTGGTGCGACTGGAAGTGGCAAGACGACATTCATGAAGTCGCTGGTCAATCATATTCCGGCCGATGAACGTCTCGTGACGATCGAAGATGCTCGTGAGCTATTCATCGACCAGCCAAACGTAGTGCACCTCCTGTACTCCAAGGGTGGGCAGAGTGCGGCCAACGTCACTGCGAAGAGTTGCATGGAAGCCTGCCTGCGCATGAAGCCGGACCGCATCATCCTCGCGGAGCTCCGCGGCGATGAATCGTTCTATTTCATCCGTAATTGTGCATCCGGTCACCCCGGGTCAATTACAAGCTGTCACGCAGGCAGTGTCGAGCAGACATGGGATCAGCTGGCCCTCATGGTGAAGGCGTCCACGGAAGGCGCCGGCCTTGAGTTTGCAACGATCAAGCGACTCTTGATGATGACAATCGACATTGTCGTGCACATCAAGGCACATGCCGGGCGTCGCTACATCACCGGCATCGATTTCAACCCGGCTCGCGCCGCCTCGGACGCGGACGGGGGGTAACACTCGAAAGAACATCGGTCATTAGACAGGAGTTGTAACGGTGGTACCAGGAATGGAAATGATGGCTTGTCAAAACCTTGCCGTACCGGCCGAGGTGATGCAGCACGTCGTCAACGTCGAGTCGAGCCGCAACCCGTTTGCGATCGGCGTCGTTGGCGGCCAGCTTGTGCGCCAGCCGCAGAACCTCGGCGAAGCCGTGGCGACGGTACGCATGCTTGAGCAAAAGGGCTTTAACTACTCCCTCGGGGTCGCCCAGGTGAACCGTGCCAACCTAGGCAAGTACGGCCTCGACACGTATGAAAAGGCGTTCGAGTACTGTCCGAACCTCGTGGCCGGTTCGCAAATCCTCGCGCAGTGTTATAGCAGCGCCGGCGGTGACTGGGGCAAAGCGTTCAGCTGCTACTACTCCGGCAATTTCACCACTGGTTACCAGGACGGCTACGTCCAAAAAATATTCGATTCGATGTCACGCAGCACCTTGTTCGCGGGCGCGCAAGCCATTCCTCTGCAAGCTACGAACTCCCCTGTCAAGGTCGTCCGTGTCGACAAGGGCGTTACAGCACTTAAAAACGATAGCCCCGCATACCGAGTGGCCATGCGAAGCGTTCTCGATGCGGCGGCGTCCGTGGCCGCTGGTCAAGCCTTGGCTCCGCAGCCCGACAGGGCCACCCCTGTATCGATACCTGGCGCGGTGCCTATCACGAACCCGGCCCTGGTCCAGTCGCCTGAGCCGCTACCTGGCCCTATTCCCACCGACGCTGCCACCGCTGCCGTCATGGCCCAAGTGGGAGCACAACTTCCGCGCGCTGCCGGCGCTCCGCAGTCTGGGCGAATTCCTACCGATCCCGCTACCGCCGCGGTGATGTCGCAAATCGGTGTGTCGGCCGCATCTCCCGCAGGCAATCAGGCGGCGACAGCCTCCTCGGTGAACGATGGGATCTTCGTACCTGAAGTTCGTAGTCCCGGAGAACCTGCCCGCGGACCCGCTCAGCCCGTTCTGCCGGCCACGCGGCCGGGAGTCGATAACGCCGATCTTCGAGTGGGAGCGCGGGATGACGCTTTCGTTTTCTGATTTGCTAACCCGTGCAGAGGACATTCCCTGCGACGCTGTGGCAAACCCGGCTGCACCTAGCGCAGCCACTTCAAAGCGGCCGGATCGTCCGGCCTTCAACCCAGTCTGAAACCGTTGACCAAGGAACTAAAGATGGCCCTGCCTTCCCTCAGCAAAGCATTCGCCCAGACGAAGAATCCGCTCCTCACCACCACACTGGCATTTCTAGCCGTGACCCTTGCCTTTGTACCGGACTTGGCCCTGGCCCAGGTCGGCGAAACGCAAACGAAGGTCTGTGGATTCTTCGGCGGCATCAACACCATTCTCAACGCGGCTTCTATCGTCGTCGTGACGGTGGCCGTGATTTTTTCCGGCTACCAGATCGCATTCGCTCATAAGCGCATTTCCGATGTCACCCCGCCCCTCCTCGGCGGCGTTCTCATCGGTGCAGCTGCACAGATCGCAAGGATGGTCGTTTCTGGCGACGATAAGACTTCCACTGGCCAGTGCGGTCCGACAGGCTTCATGATGGAGGCCATCAATACAGCGATGCATCTTCTGCATTTCCATGCATAAGAATCCGCTATTCAGGGGGTCCACGCGCCCGCCCATGTTTATGGGCGTGCCGTATGTCCCTTTCTTTGTCGGGGCTGGATCGGGCCTGTTGTTGGCGATGTACTTCAACTTCTGGTTCCTCCTTCTCATTCCCTGCGTGATCTTCGTGATGCGTCAGATGGCACGGCGCGACGAACTGATCTTTCGCTTGCTCGGGCTGCGTTTGCAGTTCAAGACGAAGATCAGGAACGTGCAGGAGAACGACGGCATGTGGGTATTCACCCCGAACAACTACCGCGACCCGAAAAAAGACAAGCGTTAGGCAAGTCAGACGCCCTGGCACGCGGTGCCAGGGCCTTTAAAGCTTTCACGGTATCGAAACCATGTTCACACCCGACGCGCCCATTGCCAGTCACATTCCATTTTCCACCCACGTCTCACCAACAGTCGTGAAAACGACCGGGGGAGACTTCCTGCTGGTATGGCGACTTGGCGGGCTTCCTTTCGTCGGACGCGAGGAATGGGAGCTCGAGCATCGACACAACACATTCAACCGGATGTTGCAGACTCTACGCGCTCCAGACTTCGTGAACGTCGCTTTCTGGGTTCACGATATCCGACGCAGGCGTCGCATCCGCGATACCGCAAAATTCGGCCAGGCCTTCAATCAGTCGTTGTCGGACGCATATTTCGACGCCCTGTCGACGCAAAAGCTCATGCAAAACGAGCTTTACCTCACGATGCTCTACCGGCCCGTTGTTTCTGGTAAACGGTTCGCCGAGAAGTCGTCCGACGTCGGCAGGCTCGAGTCAGAGCAAAACCAGGCGATTGCGACGATTCTGGAGTTGGCTGGCAACGTCGAAGCGGTGCTAAAGGACTACGCTCCGTATCGCCTCGGATTGTACGAAGCTTCGAACGGCGTCGTGTTTTCCGAAATTCTCGAGCTCTATGGCTACATCCTCAATCGCATTGATGAACCGGTGCCGGCGCTCACTGCCCCGATCTACGACTATCTCCCGGTCAGCAGGCAGCGCTTCTCAGCTAAAACCGGTGACTTCGTGCTCACGACGCCAAACGGCGTCAACCACTTCGGGGCCATACTCAACATCAAGGAGTACGTGGATGGCACGTATCCCGGCATTCTGAATGGCCTCAAGTATCTCGACTTCGAATACGTCATCACCCACTCGTTCAGTCCGATGGGACGACAGGACGCTCTGAAAGCCCTGGAACGCACCAAGGGCATGATGGTCTCGTCGGGTGACAAGGCAGTGAGCCAGATCATCGAGATGGACCACGCGATGGATCAGTTGGCATCGGGCAACTTCGTGCTCGGCGAATATCACTTCTCGATCACGATCTACGCACCGAGCCAGGATGCCCTTGCACAGCAGATCGCAATGACCCGTGCCGAACTTTCGAATGCGGGGTTCGTCTCCGTGAAGGAGGACCTCGCCGTCACGGCTGCGTTCTATGCGCAGTTTCCGGGCAACTGGAGGTATCGCACGCGCCTCGCCAACGTGAGCTCGCTGAATTTCCTCGGTCTTTCGCCATTGCACAACTTCGCTACGGGAAAGAAGGAGAACAATCCTTGGGGCGACTGCGTCACAACGTTACAAACGACCAACGGGCAGCCGTACTACTTCAATTTCCACGCCACCCATCCAGCCGAAAACTCCCTTGGTGAAAAGGCGATCGCGAACACGATGGTCATCGGCAAGTCGGGTACTGGCAAGACCGCCCTCATCAATTTCTTGCTAAGCCAGGTACAGAAGCTCGAGCCATCGCCGACAATCTTCTTCTTCGACAAGGACCGCGGCGCTGAAATTTTCGTGCGCGCATGCGGTGGCAACTACCTGGCGCTGGAGAACGGCAAGCCGACCGGATTCAATCCCTTCCATTGCGAGCGCAGTGAAGAGAATGTCCAGTTCCTCGGAGACCTCATCAAGGTCCTGGCCGGAAAGAGCGTTTACAGCTCGCGCGAAGAAGAAGACATCTTCCGCGCGGTCGAGAACATGCTTGACACCCCGATGCATCTACGCAACATGACGAACTTTCAGAAGAGCCTTCCGAACCTCGGCGACGATGGGCTCTTTATCCGGATGAGGAAATGGACGGCGGGTAATTCGCTAGGTTGGGTCTTCGATAATCCGCGCGATACCGTTGACTTGACCAAAGCCAACATCATCGGGTTCGACTACACCGACATCATCGATAATCCTGAAGTACGTGTTCCGGTCATCAACTACCTCCTGCACCGCCTGGAAGATCTTATCGACGGCAGACGACTGATCTACGTCATGGACGAGTTTTGGAAGATCCTCGATGGAAAGGGCGGTTTGAAGGAGTTCGCCAAGAACAAGCAAAAGACCATCCGTAAGCAGAACGGTATGGGTATCTTCGCGACCCAGAGCCCGGAAGACGCTCTGGCAAGCGACATCGCGTCGGCGCTGATCGAACAAACGGCAACCATGATCCTCTTGCCTAACCCGAATGCCAGTCGCGAGGATTATGTCGGCGGACTTAAGCTGACCGACGCCGAATATCAAGTGGTCGTAAGTCTCGATGAGCGGTCGCGCTGCTTCCTGGTGAAGCAAGGACATGCGTCGGCCGTATGCCAACTCAACCTGCGGGGCATGGATGACGTCCTGGCTGTGATTTCCGCCTCTACCGACAATATTGAAATCATGCACGAAGTGCTTCAGGCGCGTGCGGAGTCCGAAGGCGTCCATCCAGATGACCTACGACCCGATCAGTGGCTTGAGACCTTCTACGAAAACCGCAAGGGCAGCGGAAAGCGCCCGACATCCCCGTCCCGAACCACGCGAACGCCTCGCTCGGCGGCGCTCTGACCCCTTGGCCATACAGGATGGAGAACGACACCATGGCTATCGATACAGCATCTTCTAAAAATCGGTTTGCACGACCCCTCGGAGCCATTGGTGCTCTGATGCTGGGATCGTGCCTGATCGTTCCCGCAGCACATGCCCAATGGAAAGTTGTTGATACCGACGCGAACCAGAAGCTAACCGATCTCAAGAACTCCATCGGTTCAAAGGTCGGCGGCAAGACGACGAACGGACAGCTGGACAGCCTCAATACGCGGCTCGATCTTAACGCTTACGACAGCAAGAAGCCTGGGGACCGGATGGGCGATCCCAGCGAAGCCTTGCCGAAGGCGAACGATACTGCCGCGACGCTTGATGATGGCAAGCACTGCGATAACGTGGCGCCCGAGCAGCAAGAAACTTGCAAGAAAATCGTGGCGATCGAAAACGCTCAGTACAAGTACATGCTTACCGTGTACGAAACCTCGAATACCCGGGACACGACGCTGCGCCAATTGCTCGACGAGCGGAAAGGTCTCAAGTCCACGGAATACGGCAAGTTGGAAGACAACACCAACAAACTGACAGCGCTTTACAACCTCATCGCGCTCGATCGCCAGCAAATGGACGCCGTTAACTACGCTTACGAGGCGAATCTTCGCTACCTGCGCGCCGTGCAGGCACAGAAGGCCGAGTCCGCCCAGTCTGGCGCGCCCACGGGCAAGGCAGGTGGCATCGATTTGCCCATTGTGGGGACAGTCGATGTTGGAAATATCATCAAGTCATTGACCACGGGCGTGGTTCTCCAGGCGGCGCTGAATGAGAGTCAGACCCCTAAGCCGGATGGCATGCAACGGCTCACGATCGGACGCTCCGATTCATGGTGGTGAGCTTGCTTATCCAGCAGCAGAGTTATTTGACCGCGTCACACCCTACTTCCGCAGGAATCTAGCGTCATGGTCGACCTGATGTCCCACTCAATCGGCAAGTCCGTTCTCGCCTTCGCAGGCGACCCGGGCAGTGCGATTACCAATTTCGTCTTCTTCAAGTCGATCAATAACTTCCTTCGTGAAGAGATCGATATCATGCAATGGAAGCTGCTATCGAACTCTGCTGCGGTCATTGGTTTTGCCGGTGTCGTCATTCTCACCGCCTGGATCATGTTCCAGGGCTACCGAATCGTAACCGGGCAGTCGCGGCAACCGATGATGGCGCTCGTGGGAGACTCACTGAAGGCGACGCTCATCGTCTTCATAGCCACCACGGCAGCCATGGGCTCATCTGCTACTTACTGGACGCTAACCGACGGCATGGCGAGCGCCATCACCAGTTACGTGACCGACGAGGCAGACAGCCCATTCGAGATGATCGACTCCAACTTGGCCCAGATGGAGGGTGCGATGGCTGTGATCGACAGTCTCGACACCGGAGGTAACCAGGCAACTCAGGATGCGAAGGACCGCGATCGCTGGTTTACCGGCGTCGGTATCGCCGGCCCCAGCGTCATCGCAGGCGCAATGCTCTTGTTGAACAAGATCGCCATTGCGCTCTTCGTGGGGTTCGGCCCCCTCTTCATCATGTGCCTGCTCTTTGACCAGACAAAGCAACTGTTCAGCAAATGGCTTCTATACGGTATCGGTACCGTCTTTTCCCTGGCGGTTCTGAGCGTCATGGTGAGCATTGCCATGAAGATGATGAAGGCGATCACCGTTGCATTCGTGGCGCGCTACTTCGTGGGCATGACCAGTTCGAGCGACACCGACGGCATCAGTAGCATGGCGCTCCAGCAGGGCGGCCTGGGTTTACTTCTGTCGACCTTGATCGTCATGGCCCCGCCGATGGCAGCGGCCTTCTTCCAAGGCACACTCGGCCAGTTCGCCTCTTACTCGTCATTCGGCACGATCGGCGCGGGAGGTTACGGGCGAGCTCAGCAGGCCTTGGCACAGGGACGGCCTATGCCGGCTCATGCTCCCGTGGATCAAAATATGGCGAGAGGAAGCAGCCAACCTTCTGGCACTCCGCCAATAAGTAACCTGGGTCTTGGAAGTGGCTATGCAATGGGCACCGATACTACGAAGTCAAAGGACTTTTCTTCTAAGGATTCGACATGAAGATATTTGACCGAGTGTTCGTTGTTGCAGTGATCATTCATTCGTCAGCAGCAATTTCGCAATGTGCACCAGGAATCCCTTCAGCGGGTAACCCAGGCTGTATTCCGCCGAATCAACCGAATTCGCCGTACTACCAGGACAACGCTGCCTCTATCCACCTCCCACCGACTGCCATCTGGGCCGATCAGTGGGGAGCCATTGCCGTAGATGCGAGCTCCGGAAGAGCAGGCACCGTCTCAAGTTCATCAAGCAGAACCAAAGCCGAATCAGAAGCCATGGACCGCTGTTCAGAGAATGGAGGGATTCAATGCAAACTTCTGATTTCCTATCACAACCAATGCGTTGCAGCGACCCAGAATTTTAATGGCGGTGTCATATTCGCAGTCAGTGCGCCGACTACGAACACGGCGGAAAGCGCTGCATTGTCGGATTGTGGAGGTCGGGATTCGTGTCGTGTCATTTATGCCAGATGTAGCAATGCGAAACGCATTCAATGAAGTGAAGTCCTCACTGGAGCTTCTTGCTATGAGTGCACTGGGCAACTTTTCGCAGGTCACGAAAGCAAAGCTTTTAGAAAAAATTCATCGACATCTAGCGGGAAGAATTGGCATTGCTATGATCAATCGCACGACCTTCAACCTCGTCTATCTGGCTGCTTTCGGCTTTTCCACGATAGCTGCTGCTCAAACTCCCAACCCCTACGCCAAGCCCCACCCTGCCCCGGCCGCCGCGGCGCAAGACAAAGGAAGCCAGATGGACGACCTCAAATCGTTTGCCACCGCTGGCACCAGGATCCTCGATTCAAAGACAGGAGACTTGACCGGGAATGGTCGACCCGGCGCACTGTTGGTACTTGAGCCCATACCCACCGGCAGTGAGAAGCTAGGCGAAGGTTCCCAACGTGACGTCGTGTTGCTCACACGCGACACTTCCGGCCACCTGCAGAAAGCGGCATCAAATGCCACGGTCGTGCCTTGTGGGACCTGCGGGGGTACGGCGGGCGATCCCTACGGCTATGCACGTATTTCCCGTGGCCAGTTCACGATCGCCAATGGCGGCGGCAGCCGTGAACGCTGGTCGGACGAGTACACCTTCACCTATGCCGCGGATAAGAAGGACTGGTTCGTCACCAAGGTGGTCCGTTCCGTATCCGACGCCGATACCGGCAAGCAGAAGCACGTCGACCTGACGACAAAAGAGCTGGGTGTCGTGTCGTTCAAGGATTTCGATCCCTCCAAACTGCCAGAGGTCACTCTGCCTTAATTGCGGCAACTCCGCCTGGATCGGCGGGTTATATAAGGCACGCAGGAGGCATGCCGAGCGTAAGTCAAACAGGAGTTACACATGGCGATTGACCGTGAAACGCAAATGCTGGCGGACGCGACGGCGGCCGGCATCACCTCCCCGAGGGAACTGGCCAACTTAATGGCTCAGGTTACCCATGAATCGAATGGCCTCAACCGCCTGGAAGAGAGCTTCCGCTATACCCGGAACATCTCGCAGATCCCGGTGCAATCGGCGTGGCGTGAAGGGCCTGATGCGCTCGAGTCTGCCCGCGTCCAGGCCCTACAGGGCCACCCGGAGCGCTTGGCCGAACTCATGTACGGTGGGCGCAACGGCAATGACCAACCGGGAGATGGCTGGCGTTACCACGGCCGGGGCTACATCCAGCTCACGGGCAAGGATAATTATCGCGCCGCAGGCGAAGCACTCGATCTCGACCTCGTCGGTCATCCCGAACTCGCGGCCGAACCGCAAAACGCGTCACGCATCGCTGTCTGGTACTGGGAGAACCGCGTGCCGGAGGCCGCTCGTGAAAACGTGCGCGCGGCGACCCTGGCGGTCAATGGCAAATACAATGGCCTGGAAGACCGCGAAGCTCGCTTTGAGGACTGGCAGCGACGTCTAACACCCGAAGTTATGCAACGTCTCAGCGACGGTGCCGTCGGTTACCCGTCCTCCGCCGCCAGGCCTGCCGATCCGGGGCACCGGGAAATGAAGGAAGGCATGCACGGCGAAGACGTGCGTATGCTTCAAACGAGCCTCGCTCGCCTCGGCTACACCGACGCCCATCATCAGCCGTTGCAGGCGGACGGACACTTTGGCCAGGGAACACGCTCAGCCCTTGAAGCATTCCAGCGAGATCATCATTTGGCGGCGGACGGGGTGGCTGGGCCAAAAACGCTGGCCACCATAGAGCAACAGAAGCTTGTGGATACGGCCCGACAGCCCATGCCCGCCGTGCGGCTGGACAATCCGGCTCATCCCGATTATGCGCTGTACGAACAAGCCCGTGCAGCCGTCCATCGTCTGGATGCACAGCATCAACGCACACCAGATCAACAGAGCGACAACCTTGCCGCCGCTTTGACGGTCGCAGCGAAACAGGAAGGGTTGAGGTCGATCGACCATGTCGTGTTGAGCGACGATGCGAGCCGCGCCTACGCAGTGGCCGGTGACACCGGTTCTCCGCATAAACGTATCGCCGACGTTCCAACGGCACAAGCGGTCAACACGCCCATCGCCCAGAGTGCCGAGGCCTTGGCTAAACCCTCGCCCGCCGATACTGCGAATGACCATACTCAAAGGCCATCGGGTCCGCAGACACAACCCCCACAGCCCAGTCCTGGCATGTAACAAGGGAGAGCGACATGACCGCCTTGAAACGACCCGCGATGCGCACGCTTCTCCTTCCTTCCCTGGCCTTCGCACTCCTGTTGGTTGCGTGTGACAAGGCACCAACCCCGTCACAAGCGCCCGCCGCCGCGTCCACAGCGGGCGCACAGGCGTCCCGCTGCCCGGCGGACGACTTCGATGCCTTCCTGCCTCTCTTCCAGAACGACGTGTCCCTGCAGAAGGCCTATGTAACCGACCCACTGCAAAGCGATTCGGTCGACCCCAACGCCGATCCCGAACCGAAGCCGGTGTCGAAGATGCTCGCCAAGGCCAATGTCACGTTCCCCGTGATGCCTAGCCAGGCGGACCAGGCCAAGAACAGCCTCACCGCCACGCGGACCGCAACCAGCCCGACGGAAGTCACGATCAAGCTGGCCAAGCCGGACACCGACTACCAGATGTCGTTCTTCTTCCGGAAGGACGGCTGCTGGCACCTTTACCGTGTGAAAGACGATTCGCTCTGAACCGAAGGAGAGACCCATGCCATACCAGGACGTCATGAATGTCATCCTGCCGCAACAGGGCAATCGTGCGGCGCACATCACCGGGCACTATGGCGAACACCGCGCCAAGGGACCCCACGGTGGATCGGACTTCAACTACGAAGGCGGACAGTCGGGCATCAACCTGACCCACCCCTCCATTCATTCGCCGATCGCCGGTGAGGTCACCTTCGTCGGTGGACAGTACGGCACGATCAAGATCCGCGATGCCGAAGGCAACAGCCACGAGCTTCTGCATACCCAGTCCCAATCCGTGAAAGTCGGGCAGCACATCCAGGTGGGCGACGAAATCGGACGCATGGGCGGCCGCGGCCCAGACGGCGCAGGTCAATATGCGCAGCACGTCCATTACCAAATGAAAGACGCGCAAGGCCACCCCGTCAATCCGGAAACGTTCTGGCGTGACCGGCAGGTCCAGCCGACCGGCATCCAGACCGCGCCCGCCGGCCACTCCCACGACGGTAGCCATGCGGTTATGCGCGAGGGCACCAGGGGGCCTGACGTCCACGCGTTGCAGGAACGCCTGAACGCCCTCGGCATCCGCGACGCCCGGGGACATCGTCTGTCCACGGACAGTCATTTCGGTGAGCATACGAAGGAAGCCGTCGAGAATTTCCAGCGTGCCCACGGACTGAAGCCCGACGGTGTGGTCGGTCCGCGCACCGCGGAAGCACTACAGCACCAGCAGGCTCACGGGGCACCGCGGCTCGACACGCCATCCCATCCGGATCATGAGATCTACCGACAGGCACGGGAAGGCGTTCATCGGCTGGATGCGCAACATGAACGCGTGCCGGACGAGCGCAGCGATCGCCTCGCGGCATCGCTCACGGTCGCGGCACGTCAGGAAGGACTGCAACGCATCGACCACGTCACCCTCAACACCGATGCCAGCCGGGCGTACGCCATGCAGGGCGAACCCGGTTCACCGTTCAAACAGGTCGCTGAAGTGGAAACGCAGCGGGCCATGAATACCTCGATCGAGCAAAGCAGCCAGGCCTTGCAGCACGTGGCCCAACAAGCCCCTGCTCAACAACAGGCGCAACAACAGCATGCGCAACCGATGCCGGGGCCATGAGCATGACGACGATGCGTCAACCGCTACGCGGTGGGATTGTCCTTGCCCTTCTGTCCCTCATTCCTTATGCCTACGGTGCCTCCATGAAACAGCCTGACATCAAGCTCAATCCGAACCCTCGCATGCGTTACGAGATCACGGCCACGGTTACCGGTGCTCCTGGGGCCTTCGAGCGAATCGATGGGTCGGTGGATTACAAGGTGTTCAACGGTGCCTGCGTTCCGTTGACTCCTGTCACGGGCGCCACCGTGGAGCCTCAGAAGCGGCTTCCGGTCGTCTTCGAGCGGGACGGCGAAAATACGTTCAAGGCCGTGATCTATGTCGACCAGATCCAGGACGAAGACTACTTTGGCCTCGGAGTCTGCCACTGGTCGGTCGTCGGCGCCTCCGCCGACTTCCACCATGGCGAGGTAAACTTCAGTCCGGCGATTTATCACGATGACATCCTTGGCCAGAAAAGCGTGGTCCGGTATTTCTCGGAGCGTTCCTATGAAAGGGCATCGCGTTCGCGTATCGACATAGGTTCCCCAAGCAAGTCGGACTTCAATGATGCGGGCGCGATCTTCTCCATCACCTTGAAGGCCGTGGAGAAGCTCCAGTGAACCCGCGGTCGACCGACTATGCCCTGCTTTCGCAGGACGTCTATCACGACACGCCCGTCAACCAGAAGGTCATCCTGGACGGCATCACCTATCGTGTCGCTGCGGTAGAGAACAACCCGGCGACGGGATTCCAGGCCCAGGCGTACATACGCGAAGACGTCAAGCCTAGCCAGGTCGTCATCGCGTTTCGCGGCACCGAATTCGATCG
This sequence comes from Luteibacter sp. RCC_6_2, assembly GCF_041360655.1. NCBI lineage: Bacteria > Pseudomonadati > Pseudomonadota > Gammaproteobacteria > Lysobacterales > Rhodanobacteraceae > Luteibacter > Luteibacter sp. RCC_6_2. The sequence continues at coordinate 275,498 of NZ_JBFUPQ010000006.1, forward strand.
CGAGCCCGTTCATGATGGCGGGGTGGACGCGGGCATGGTGCTGACTGGAGTAAACCTCCAGACGCACGACGCCATGGCTTTCACCGAACGAGTCATCGCGGAAACGAAGCAAGACGCCGTCGATCAGGGAAACGCTCCGCCCGATATCTCGGTGACGGGACATTCCCTCGGCGGCACGCTCGCCGAGATCGCGGCGTCGCGCTATGGCTTGAAAGGCGAGACGTTCAACGCCTACGGAGCCGCCGGACTGCTGCAAGGCGTTCCCGCGGGTGGAAACCAGGTTATCGACCACGTGCGGGCTGGTGACCTGGTAAGTGCAGCCAGCGAACACTTCGGCGAAGTCCGGATCTACGCGGCGCAGAAGGATATCGACACCTTGTCGAACGCGGGCTACCGCGACGACAGTGGCATTCTCTCGCCACGCAATCCGATCAAGGCCACCGACTTCAGTGCGCACGCGATCGACAATTTCGTGCCGGAAAGCAAGCTGCTGGGACATTCGATCATCGATGCCGAAAGCCAAGGCCGGTATCGAGCCCACGAAGGCATGGTCGATCGTTATCGCAACGATGTCATGGATATCCGCAAGGGGCTGTCGGCCTCGTGGGAGATACCCAAGGCTATTGGTGAAGGCGTCGACTACTTGCACGATAAAATCGACGAAGGCTTGACCGCGGCCGGTCATGCCGTGAGTCATGCAGCGCACGAAGTGGTGGAAGCGGCGGGCCGGGTACGCGACGAAGTGTCGAAGGACCTCCACGCGGCAGGCCACGCGATCAGCGAAGGCGCCTCCAGTGCCTGGAATACCCTCACCCATCCCGGCTCATGGTTCAACGACGAAAAACCGGCGCCACAGCGCCTCGACCAGCCCGAGCACCCGGGCCACGGCTTGTTCCAACAGGCTCGTGATGGTGTCCAGCGGCTCGACAGCCAGCTTCAACGTCAACCCGACGAACAAAGCAACCGACTCGCCGCGTCGCTGACCGCGGCAGCCCAACAAGGAGGCATGCAGCGTATCGATCACGTCACCCTGAGTGCTGACGCCAGCCGGACCTATGCGGTGCAAGGGGAAGCCAATTCACCTTTCAAGCAAGTAGCTGAGGTGGACACGCAACGCGCCGTGGGTACTTCCGTCGAGCAGAGCACTCAGCAATGGCAACAAGCGTCGGATCAGCAGGTACGTGCCGCCACTCTGCCAATGTCTCAGGAACAGCAGGCAAAGACTCAAGTCCACCCGTCCATATAGGTCGCTTCGGATAAAGACGAAATGGCACACAGAATCACGAGCCCCAGTTCGCCCGTTCCGGGCCTGCGCCTCGATTGTTCGATCCAAAGGAACAGAGGAATCAACATGAAGCGTTGGATTTCAGTTTTCGCAATGACCTTTGCGTGTGCAGCAACGGCACAGACCGCCGTGTATAAGCACTTATCTCAGCGCGACAACGACCCATTTGTATTCTGTACGCAGGGTATGAAGAGGCCGGATCCCTGCTGGATACCCGTACCACCTTATGGCTTCGGAATTTGGACGTATACCTGGCTTTGTGACGAACCAAATACCGAGACAGGTAGAGCATGGACGCAGGACGAGCGAGAAGGGCTGGATGACTACCTCGCCGTTTGTGGAGCGCCACGAAGCAATGGCGAGTGGGACACGAAGGCAGGAGCTCGTGCTGAGGACACGCCGAGCCCGCATTGAACTTCCAATGTGAAACACGCGGATAACGCCGGTATGGAACTTCGAATAATGGAAACGATTAGATGAGCAGGGCCAGGATCTATTTTTCGGCAATCACCTTGGTAGTTGCCCTTGTCATCGGTAATTTTGTCGCGAGCTATCTTTGCCTGCGCTTTCTCGGCATGCATTCCGTGCCATTAGCATGGAACACGTATTTCGAGTATTTCCGAGCATTGAACCTTCCTGAATTCCAGCCCTACACGTGGAAGATTAAATCCGCGGGCTGGATAGGATTCTTGCCACCGATACTGCTCTGGGTTGGTTCTTTGTTTCCATTGTTCAAGCCAAAAAAGCAGGCCATGCACGGCGACGCCCGCTTCGCCACCGCCTCCGACCTGCGCAAACAAAACATGCTCTCGCCCGCCCCGAACGGCATCCTCGTGGGCAAGTTCAAGGGCGACCTGGTCCGTCTTCCCGGCCAGCAGTTCGTGATCCTCGCCGCGCCCACCCGTTCGGGCAAGGGCGTCGGCGTGGTGATCCCAAACCTGCTCGACTACCAGGAATCGGTGGTGGTGCTGGACATCAAGCAGGAGAACTTCGACTTGACCAGTGGCTGGCGCAAGTCACAAGGGCAGGAAATCTATCTGTTCAACCCGTTCGCCGAGGACCGTCGCACGCACCGTTGGAATCCGCTGAGCTACGTCTCCAAGGACCCCGCGTTCCGCGTGTCGGATCTCATGAGCATCGCCTCGATGCTCTATCCCGACGTGTCCGACGACCAGAAGTTCTGGGTGAGCCAGGCGCGCAACGCCTTCATGGCCTTTTCGCTGTACCTCTGCGAGAAGTGGGAAGACGACGAGAAGAAGGGCCGACCGGCGATCGTGCGCAGCAAGCCCACCCTGGGAATGATCTATCGCCTGTCATCGGGCGACGGCACCGACCTGCGCGAGCTGTATACGCGACTCTCGAAAGAACCCTTCCTCAGCGCCAACGCCCAATCGGCCTTCGCCAACCTGCTTTCGCAGGCCAACGAAACCTTCGCGTCCATTCTCGGCACCTTCAAGGAACCCTTGAACGCGTGGATCAACCCCGTGCTGGACGCGGCCACCAGTGAGGACGATTTCCTGCTCACCGATGTGCGCAAAAAGAAGATGACGATCTACATCGGTATCCAGCCGAACAAGCTGGCCGAGAGCAAGCTGATCGTGAACCTTTTTTTCAGCCAGTTGATCAACCTCAACACCAAGGTGTTGCCGCAGAACGATCCCACGCTGAAGCACCAATGCCTGTTGCTCATGGACGAGTTCACCTCGATCGGCAGGGTGGAGATCATCGCTTCGGCGGTGTCGTACATGGCCGGCTACAACATCCGCCTCCTGCCCATCATCCAGAGCATGGCCCAGCTCGACGCCACCTACGGCAAGGATGTCTCGCGCACCGTCATCACCAACCACGCGTTGCAGATCGTCTATGCCCCGCGCGAACAGCAGGATGCCAACGACTACTCCGACATGCTCGGCTATACGACCGTGCGCCGCGAGAACATCACCAAAAGCAAGAAGGGCGACGTCTCCAAGAGCCATTCCGAAGAGAAACGCGCGCTCATGCTTCCGCAGGAATTGAAAGCCATGGGCACCGAGAAGGAAGTATTCCTCTACGAGGGCATTCCTCACCCGGTGATGTGCGAAAAGATCCGCTACTACCAGGACAAATACTTCACGTCACGATTGATGGAAAAGGCGAAGATCGAACCGCTCTCCATCTGACAAGGCCGCATTCACGCACCTGCTGTTTTCCTTCCACTGAACAGAGTCGTCTCATGAAACCTGCCGCAAAAGCACTATTAGTGATCGCTGCAACCGCCGCCCTTCCGGCAACCACCTTGGCAGCTACCGCACCCGCCAATATGTGCGGCAAGTCCGATCAGGTCGTGTTTTCCTGCCCCCTCGCGGGCAGCACCAAGACCGTCTCCATGTGCGCCGCGGGTGACGTGGCTCACGGCGATGGACGCTTCTACTACGCTTATGGCCGCGACTCGGCGAAACCGGAAATGACCTACCCCGCCATGGGCAGCGAGGGTGAGTTCACGCGCACGCATCTTACATTCGCCGGCAATACCGGGGGCTACGCCTATGCCTTCACGAACGCCGGTTTCAAGTACGTCGTCTATTCCGTGTCGGGCTCCAATAACCTGCAGGACGGCGGGCTGGTGGTCTTGAAGGACGGCCAGGCCAAGCCGGTGAAGCAAAGTACCTGCCAGGCCGGCAAGGTAATCGACACGGATGAAGACGCACTCATCGACGCGACGCTCAAATGGAAGAGCGACCCCGCGATCGAGAAAAACGGGATTCCCACGCGCTGACCGCGTCTCGAATCCTTCCTTTCATTAGCCAGGAGTTACACCATGTCCGCGAAAGAAAACGCCGACTATCTGATGGACGCCGCCATGAAGGCGGGTATTACAGACCCCAAGGAACTGAGCAATTTCATGGGCCAGATGCAGGTCGAGTCGGGTGGGTATTCCCGCATGACCGAAGGGCTCGGTTATTCCGGTAGCCGTCTCCTCGAGGTGTTCCCCGGCCGCAACGGGATGAATACGCTCGCCGAGGCGAACAAGATCGCCGCAGGCGGTCCCGAGGCCATCGCCAACGAAATCTACGGCGGCGCCTGGGGCAAGAAGAACCTCGGCAATACCGAGCCCGGGGACGGCTGGACCTTCCATGGCCGCGGCTATGTCCAACTCACCGGCCGCGCCGGCTATGAAAAGATGGGCAAGGAACTGGGGCTCGATCTCGTCAAGCATCCCGAGCTTGCGGAAGACAAGGAGGTGGCCGCGAAGATCGCCATCCAGTATTGGAAGGATCGCGTGCAGGCCAACGGTCACCAGACCGACGTGGACGCCGCATGCAAGGACATCAACGGGGGCCACAATGGTCTCGGTGAGCGCAGGAACGCGGCCGGGGCATGGCAGGACGCCATCGAGAAGGGCTACAAGCCGGGTGGCCCCGAAGCGATGCCCGCGGCGAAGGCATCGCACGGCATGAGCAAGGAGAAGGCGGAGCACGTACAGACGCTGCTCAACGCCCACGGCTACACCGACTCGGCGGGTCAGCCACTGAAGGTGGACGGACATCCCGGCAAGGAGACGCGCCTCGCGATCGAGCGCTTCCAGACGGAGCACCACTTGAAGCCGGATGGCGTGGTCGGCCCGGCGACGTTGAAAGCACTGGAGCAGACACCGCAGCGGCAAAATACCCCGGCGGCCACACCTGACACCGGCACGACCGCTCGGCATGCCACGCAGGAAGGTGTGTCGTTACGCGAGGGAGCCACCGGCCCGGCGGTCGAAGCGCTACAGCGCCAGCTGCGCGATCAGGGCTATGTCGCGTCCAACGGTCGGTCGCCTGCCGCCGACGCGGACTTCGGGCCGAAGACCAAGGAGGCCGTGCAGGCTTTCCAGCGCGCTCATGGCCTGGAAGCCGACGGCATCGCGGGGCCGAAGACCTTGCGCGCGCTCGATGCCAATCGCCAACACGCCGGAGCGCCTTCGCTCGATGACGCCAGCCACCCATCCAACGACATCTACCGTCAGGCGCTCGATGGCGTCCAGCGTCTCGATGCGCAGCATGGGCGGCCCTCGGGACCGCATACGAGCATGATTGCCGGCTCACTCACGGCGGCTGCCGTAACGAACGGCATGCAACGGATCGACCACGTGGCGCTCAGCGACGATGCCAGCAGGGCCTACGCCATGCAGGGCGATTCGAAGTCGCCGTTCAAGCAGGTCGCCGAAGTCGACGTGCTCCAGGCCACGCGGACGCCACTGGCGCAGAGCAGCGCAGAAGCCATGCCGCAGAGCCAGGGTCAGGCACAGGCTCAAACGCAGGCCCAGGCTCAACAGCACTCCGAAGCGCAGGTGCAAAGCCAGCAACAAGGTCCATTGCGCGCGTAAAAGCGAAGAAGCCGCCCCGCAAGGGGCGGCTTCTCACATCCCATCAGCGATGCATGCCCGGCTGTTCCGGTTGGGGCTGTGCTTGCTGTGGCGTCGCCTGCTGGGGGGCTTGCGCGGCGTTTTGCTGCCACTCCGTACTGCTTTGCGCCACGCTCTTCCCTACCGCCTGGCTTACGTCGACCTCGGCAACCTGCTTGAACGGCGAATTCAAGTCACCCTGCACGGCATAGGCACGCTTGGCATCGTCGCTCAATGCGACATGGTCGATGCGGGTCATTCCCTGCGCCTGAGCCGAAGCGACCAACGAGCCGGCCAGGTTGGCGCTGAGCTGATCGGGCGTACGTCCCTGCTTCGCATCCAGCGCATGCACCCCCGCCGTCGCCTGCTGGAACATGGCATGGCCCGGATGTGACGCATCGGCAAGGGAGACCGGCGAGGGCGCCGGCTGCGTGGCCTGCCTCAACGCGTCGAACGTCTTCGTTCCCGCAACGCCATCATCAGTGAGGTGATGGTCGCGTTGGAAGGATTGCAGGGCGACCTTGGTGTTGCCACCGAAGTCGCCATCGGGCGTGATTGGCCTGCCGTCGGCACCTTTGTAACCGAGCTGGGCCAACTGGGCTTGCAGCGCCCTCACTTCCGGACTGTGGTCATGCTCGCGCAACGAGCCAGCGTGTTGGACATGATCGCCGCTTGCATTGCCCGGATGCGCCGCGCCGGCATGGGAAGGCTGGCCGCGCCCCTGGCCCGGATGGGTCACGTGCAGCAAGCGCTCGTCGGTACCGTTGCGTCGGACGTTCACGTCGAGGGTATGGTCGGCATTCCTCACCGTGTGGATATCCCGGCTGTCGACACTGCTCCATTGGCCGTCGACCAGTGCATGGCCATTCCCCTTCCGGTCCCACATCAGCATGTCGCGACCTTCCGCATAGAAGCCGCGGTCCCTCGCTGTCTGGGCATACGAGCCGTTCTGGCCAAGAGCCTGGATCATCGGGCGGCTGTGTGCGGGGTCGACGAAGGCATCCTTGATGACCGCGTATTCGTGGGGGAGGTTCGGGTGTGTCGGATCGTTACCGAGCTGCGTCGGATTGACCGTGGGATTGGCGAGTACGTTGTCCCACGCGGGACGCATGGGGTGATTGGCGGGCGTCGCACGCAGGTCGTTGAACAGCGCCGTTCCTTGCAGCGCATGGTCCCGCCCGTCGGTGACATAGTCCGCATAGCGATTCAGCGAGGCGCTCACCTCGGCCACGCTGTGGTGCTGGCCGCTTTCGATCTGTTGCAGGAGGCGGTTTCCGTAGGTTTCGCTCTGGTTATAGAGCTTCGCGGTAATGCCGATGAGCCTGGCCTGGTCCTGCTCCGAGGCGTTCTGGTAAAGCGAGGTACCTTGCAGGGGTGCGACGGCGTTCGTCATCAACCGGTCCACCTGCGCCGTATCCCGCGCATGGACAAACGAAATGCCCGCATCGCTCGCCATGAAGGTGTCCAGGTGCGACTTGACCGTCGCGTCGAGTGGCCGGCCATGCTGAGCTTCGATCTGATGTCCCGTACGTCCCAGGTCCGCCGCGGTCTGGTTGCGCTGGGCCGCCGATAGTTCCCAATCCGGATGCTGGGTCCGTGCCCACGCCTGAAACGCGTCCGTCAGTTGCGTCGCCACCTCGGGGTGCTGTCCCAGGTCGGTCTGCAAGGTACCGATCGAGTAACCGCTGTTCCCCACGGGAATCAGGATGGGATTCCCTTGTGCATCCCTTCCCGTATTTCCGGCGAGGCTCAGGCGATATGCCACATCGGAGCCTTCCGACGTCACGCCAATCGCGAAGTAAGCCAGCGCGCGGGCTTCGTTGTCAGTCAATCCAGGCATGCTCTATCTCCTTCAGGAACGTCGTCAGTTCGAACCGGTCGGACAACGGGTATCCAGCGGCACCTTTTCGCCGTTGGCCGCGCGATGCAATTCCACGTATTTATCGAACTTGCCGTCGGCGGGCGGGCCCCAGGTCCGGTACCAGGCGAGATCCTTGCCCACGGGCACGAAATACGCGTCGTCACCGGTGCCGTAGGCCGGGCACAGCGGGAAACCGCCCCTGGTCTCTTCGTCGCTGCAGAAGCGAACGAAAAGCTTGCCCTCGCGCAGTTCGCCCTTGAACGAGCCCGACTCGCCCCCGGCTCGTGTACCGTCGGACCACGTCCCCTCGACAGCGGCACCCGCTGGTTTGGCGGAGAACTGCACGTAATGCCCGGAACCGCAATCGCTGCGATACCCCCAATCGCCCTTCACGACCTCCGCCGAGGCAGGAGCAAGACCTATGCGTTGCTCCAGTTCGGCGGCCCTGTCTGCCGTTCGGCCGAGGGTACATTCGTTCTTCACCACGTCCTTGCCATTACCTTTGCCGCACGCCTTGTCGCGGTCGGCCAGCCATTGGCGTTCTTCATTCCGTAGTGTCGTCCGCTTCGCCTCGTCGAGCGACGCCGAGAGTTTTCGGTAAGCGGCATTGAGGCGGGCGTCCTGGTGGTCATACTCCCTGGCGACGCATGACCCTCGGTCGCCGCCCTTGGCCGCATCGACGCAGGCGCCATAGGACGGGCTCATCCGCGCCTGAGCGTCGTCACCCGATGGCATGCGAGGGCTCGCGAAGGCCGCTTGGCCAGCGAGCAGGAAAATCAAGGCCGGCGCCCCGATCTGGGCAAGGCGGCGTCGCCGCGTCGTTTCCGTCTGCGTGCCGAACATCGAGACTCCTTTGGCGTATGGTCCTGGTTCCCCGCTTCAGAGGATACCAGCGGCCGCCACAGGAAACCGTGCGTGCGTCAGCCTTCCACCCGGCGCGGCGTCTGCCCCCGGCAAGCCCGCCCGACGTCGCTTATCATGTACGGCCAGCGTGCCGGCACCGGCCCGCCTCTATCGATCGACCTCGGAAAATCATGGCTTTAGCAGAAGACATCTCGGCGGCCGCCGGGCATACGCCCTTCATGCGCCAGTACCTCGCGGCGAAGGCCGAGCATCCGGACATCCTCTTGTTCTTCCGGATGGGCGACTTCTACGAGCTGTTCTACGACGATGCGCGCAAGGCGGCGCGGTTGCTCGACATCACCCTCACCCAACGCGGCCAGTCGGCCGGCGCCCCGATTCCCATGGCGGGCGTGCCCTACCACGCGGTGGAAAATTACCTGGCGCGGCTGGTGAGGCTGGGCGAGTCGGTGGCGCTGTGCGAGCAGATCGGCGATCCCGCTACGTCCAAGGGGCCGGTCAAGCGCGAAGTCGTGCGTATCGTGACTCCCGGCACCGTGACCGATGCGGCGCTGATGGAAGAACGCCGCGACAACCTGCTGCTTTCCATCGCCGCCGGCCCGAAGGGCTACGGCCTGGCCTGGGTGGATCTCTCCACCGGCCGCTTCCTGCTCACCGAAGTGTCGTCGGCCGAGGGGCTCGCCGCCGAGCTGGCCCGTTTGCAGCCGGCCGAAACGCTGGTCGGCGAGGACGTGGCCTGGCCGAAGCTCGTGTCTTCCCTGCCGGGCCTGCGCAAGCGCCAACCCTGGCACTTCGATGGCGATGCGGCCACGCGCGAACTGTGCCGCTTCTTCAAGACCCGCGACCTGCTCGGCTTCGGCGTGGATGGCATGCCCCTGGCGATCGCCGCCGCTGGCTGCCTGCTCGGCTACGTCGAGGAAACCCAGAAGAGCGCCCTGCCCCATCTCACCGGCATGGCGGTGGAGAACGCGGGCGAGACCATCGCCATGGACGCCGCCACGCGGCGCAACCTGGAGATCGACACGCATCAGAGCGGCAACGTCGAGAACACCTTGCTGGGCGTACTCGACGAGACGGTGACGCCGATGGGCGCGCGCCTGCTGCGCCGCTGGCTCAACCGCCCGCTGCGCGACCGCCATGTCCTGCGTGGCCGCCACCAGGCGATCGGCAGCCTCATCGACGCACGCCGTCACGCAACGTTGCGCGAGCGCCTGCGCGGCATCGGCGACCTCGAACGCATCCTGGCCCGCGTGGCCTTGCGCTCGGCACGCCCGCGCGACCTTTCCACCCTGCGCGATGGTCTCGCCGCCGCCCCAGGCCTGCGCGACGACATCGCCGGCATCGACAGCCCCTTGCTGCACGGCCTCGTCGAGCGTATCGGCGATCATGCCGAGACCGCCGCTCTGCTGGCTCGCGCCATCGTCGAACAGCCGCCCGTGCTGCTTCGCGACGGCGGCGTGCTCGCCGAAGGCTACGACGAGGAACTGGACGAACTGCGTCGTCTCTCCACCAACGCCGATCAATTCCTGGTCGACATGGAGGAACGCGAAAAAGCCGCCAGCGGCATACCGACGCTGAAGGTCGGCTACAACCGGGTCCACGGCTATTACATCGAAATCACCAAGGCGCAGTCGGAGAAGGCTCCACAGCACTACACGCGCCGGCAGACCACGAAGAACGCCGAGCGCTACATCACCGAGGAACTGAAGCAGTTCGAGGACAAGGTGCTGTCCGCGAAGGAACGCTCCCTGATGCGTGAGCGGGCGCTGTACGAGCTGCTACTCGACAAGCTGATCGAACACCTGCCCGAACTGAAAACCGCCGCCGCCGCGATGGCCGAACTGGACGTGCTGGCCAATCTCGCCGAGCGCGCCGAGACGCTGGACTGGGCAGCGCCGGCATTGACCGATGTACCCGGCATCCGCATCGATCGCGGGCGCCACCCCGTCGTCGAGAAGGTTCGCGACGAGCCCTTCGAGCCGAACGACCTCGCGCTCGACAAAAGCCGCCGCATGCTGGTGATCACCGGTCCGAACATGGGCGGTAAGTCCACGTACATGCGCCAGAACGCGTTGATCGTGCTGCTCGCGCACGTGGGCAGTTACGTGCCTGCATCGGCCGCCACCATCGGGCCGATCGATCGCATCTTCACCCGCATCGGAGCGGGTGACGATCTGTCGCGCGGCCAGTCCACCTTCATGGTGGAAATGAGCGAGACGGCGAACATCCTGCACAACGCCACTGATTGCAGCCTCGTGTTGATGGACGAAGTCGGCCGTGGCACCAGCACCTACGATGGCCTCTCGCTCGCGCGCGCCGCGGCCGTCCATCTGGCCGCTACCAGTTGCGCGTTCACGCTCTTCGCCACGCATTACTTCGAACTCACCGAGCTGGCGGGCGAATTCCCGACCATCGCGAACGTGCACCTCGACGCCGTCGAGTACGGCGAGCAACTGGTGTTCATGCATACGGTGAAGGACGGTCCGGCGAATCGCAGCTTCGGCTTGCAGGTGGCCGCATTGGCCGGATTGCCCAAATCCGTGATCGCGGATGCTCGCCGTTATTTGTCCGCGCTGGAACAGGGACACGAAGTCACGGCCGCCGTCGTGACACCGCCTGCCGCGACGCCGCAGATGGGGTTGTTCGCACCGCCGCTACCATCCCCCGTGGAGGAAGCGCTGCGGGCGGTCGATCCGGACGACCTCTCGCCGCGCGAGGCGCTCGACCAACTCTACAAGCTGCGGAAAATGCTGCGCTGAACCATAGGGTGGCACTATCGGTTCGATTCGAACAAACGAATTCCCTAAGCCGACGCCGCTACCTATAGTCTCCAGGCCGCTTTCACGGGGCCTTATGACTCTCCATCTTCCGGCCCCGTGGCGTCCCCCTTCCCTACCCGAGTCAGCAGCCCGGGTAGGGATTCGGGGGGCGGTTTTTCCCGGGGCCTTGGATCAGAGGGTCTTCTTCAGGTCCTGGATCAGGCGCCGAGCATGCTTGTCCGGACGTGAGTCAGGGCGCAGCAGCGCGCCGCCCGTGAGGCGGCGATCCTCTTTCCGGCGCGCACGTTCGGCGATGCTTTCTTCCGTTTCCGTATAGAGCTTCTGCGCTTCCGATGCAGGCCCACGCTTTTCCGAAAGCGCCGAGACGATGCAGGCCAGGCGTTCCTCGCCTCGATTGATCCGGAGCGTGTCGCCCACGTGCACCAGCTTGGCCGGTTTGCAGGCCGCGTCGTTGAGTTCCACCTTGCCGCCCTCGATCGCCTGCTTGGCCAGGCTACGGGTCTTGAAGAAGCGTGCGGCCCAAAGCCACACGTCGGCGCGTACGCCCGGGGAGGTCGTCGGATCGGTCATGCGCAGAGGGTATGGTCGTGCCCGTGCGTTCCCAAGGCTTCATCCTGCCGGCAGGAACAGGTTGCCCACCGGGATGGTTACCAGGGACAGCAGGATGCCTGCACCGAGCACGGTATTGGCCAGGCGTGGCTCCAGCCCGTATTGGTCGGCAAGGATCGCCGCCGAGATCATCGGTGCCATGGCTGCCTGGAGAACGCCGACAGTGAGCGTCAGGCCTCCGACACCGGCGGCCAGACCGATACCTAACGCGGCCAGGGGCGCCAACAGCAGTTTCCAACCGAGCCCTGCGAGCAGCGGCCCGATCTGCTCTCGGCGCAGGTGCAGGCTGAATTGCAAACCGACGGAAAACAGAGCCAGTGGCGTCAGCGTCTGGCCGATCTGCAGCAACAGCTTCTCCACCGCTTCAGGCCAGCCCCCGGCGAGGCCCACGAATACACCTGCCACCAAGGCAAGGAACGCGGGGAAGGTGAACACGCGACGGGCGATCGCGGGAAGGCTCGCGCCCCTCCCGGAGTAGATCGACGCCACGACGATCCCCCCGGCGGCCAACAGCGGAAAACATCCGAGCTGGTCGGCGATCACGGCGATCGAAAGGCCCGCCTTGCCATGCAAGGCCTCCATCATCGGATAGCCCATGAACGAGGTATTGCCGAGCCCGCAGACGAGGGTCAGGCAACCGACCCGGTGCGGCGACCACGCGAGAACCTTGCCCAGCGTGGCGAACACGGCCCAGGCACCGAAGAAGGTCACGTACATGCCTGCGACCGGAAACCATAGCTGCGCGTCGACCGTCACCTTCGGCACGAGCGCCAGCACCAATGCAGGCAGCGCGATATTCAGCACCCACCAATTGATTCCCGGCACGATCCCTTCGGGAAGCGCGACGAAGCGCCGGCAAAGCATGCCGAGGGCGAGGCAGACGAAGAGGATCAGCAAGGCGGACATGACGCCGCACGATACCAGAGGGATAGGCTCGATCGGTAAGACCTACTTGGCCTTCATGATGTAACGGCGAGCCCAGCCGGCCTCATACCCATCCAGCGCGTCTGGCATCGCTGTCGCGTTCACCGTGAGCGGAACTATCTTCGCGCCGGAGAAGATACGCCAGGCAGTGGACCCCTCTTTCAGCGTCCCCAGGTTCTTCCGAACGTCGTCTATCCGGGCGGGGATTCGCCACAACGTGAGACCGGTCAACTGGCAGGTGGCACCTCCCTCCGAAGCCTTGCAGGAGCTAGCGTCGGCTTGATCGCCGTTCCTGTCCATGAAGAACCCGTCGATCATCGCGACATCTCCGCGCGACACTTCGAATGAGGCGAACGGCTTCGACAGCTCGACCGACTCAGCGAGACCGGGCGTCATCTTGGTATTCACCTTGTCGCTGTAACCAGCGGCGGACGTCTGTACACGGTCATGCTGTCTTTGCGACGACCATTCGACGCATTGTCCGCTGGCGGCCAGTTGCCTCGAACAGTACTGCTGGTCGTAGGATTGCGTCCGGTACGACGCGTCGTGCCATTCCTTGACGATCTCGTACGACCGGTCCAACGTGTTCTTCACCATGAGCGACCCGACAGCAGGCTTGGCGGATTTCACGCCTTCCGGTTTCGGAAGCGCACCGCCGCGCTTCTCGATAGCCCCTCCTACGAGTTCGTACTTTCCTGGATCTACCGCATAGAGTGCGTAACGAGATTTCCCGGCAGAAAGGACATGAACGAAGCCGCCGAGACCCATCTTGGATTGGCTTGACCAAGCCCCGGTCTGGACGTCGCTTCCGTCGCCACGACCTCGCCAGATGGTCCGGCTCGATACGTCTGCCCAGAATTCAGCAAGATGCTCTGTCTGCAACTTCCCGGTGTCGAGGCCACGATACTTCGCACCCACATCGAGCGCGGGTACGACCAGGAAAGCTTTCCCCGCATACTTCGCCCTCTCATACCAGGCCTCCCGCCCACGATTGACGATGTTCGCCTTGGCGATCACATTCGTCGACGCAGTACCCGATCGTTTGAAGGGATTGCTGAACTTTGCCGGCTTCGGCTTCTCGACCGAAGCGTCTGGTTTCGGGGGTAGCGGCGTCCGCGATGCAATAGCGGCAAGCTTGCAAAGATGGTACGCGGGCCAGTCCCCCAGCATGGCCGACTGAAGAGGCATGACCGACGAGACGCCCACCGCCCCCATGCCCTCGTCGACTTCGACCTTCATCGGATTATCATCCCCCGGCCGATTCGTTGGCGGTACCGGCGATGCAGTGAACTCGACCACGCCTTGCTTATCGTGGTAACGCTCGGACACGAGGGACATTCCCGGTGTCGAAGCGAGGTATCCCTTCACGCGATCGATGGCCTTCCGCGCATCATCGGTATCGTCGAAGAATGTCCAGGTCGTCACCGTAACGCGACTATCGTCGACAACTTCATATTCGCGCGAAACATTGGCCAGGCATAGTTCCGTGGTTTGCTCCGGTGTAAACGGCACAGGTATCGATCCGTTAACGTTACTCGGAGACGGCGAGGCCGCGGGATTCACGTCCACCTGATGCGGAGCTTTTGCCGCGACCTTGGAAAGAAGCCCGCACATGTAGCTTTTCATACTGCCCATATCGCCACCCATTCCAGCGGGGAGCTTCGCCTTCATCGAGATCCGTCCTTGATCTGCGGTGACATCGACGGGAAATGCTCTCGCCGAAGCGCTCGCCGGTTGGACGAGGGCAAGCGTACCGTGGTCGTCCCGTACAGACTCATCGCCGATTTTGAACCCCTCGGCCACGGCGATCTTCTTCATCTCTGCGATGGCGTCCCGCGCCGGTAACGAGGTCTCGGCGTTCGTCGCCTCGAAGACGTGTCCTTTGGAACTGCCGGGGGAAACGTTGAACGAAGCCTCGCAACTTTCCGCTGCATGGACTATCGAAAACGGTGAGAGAAGACAGGCGCTGGCAGTCAGATACTGAAGCAGCTTACGGGCGCGAACGTGCGTGCGCTCTTGCGAGATGAACATCGTGCTTTCCTTGATCCGTGATGATCGACCGGCCGCTCTGGGCCGTGATCGATTGGACAACAGGAAAGACAATCAGGCAAGGAAACGATGCTTCGATAAAACACCTGGCGAAAGGGCGGCGAAGCCAGCCATGCGGGAAGCGGCGTGCAATTCACATAGGATGGCAGCCACTGCGACTGTCATTCCTGCGAGGGCCCTGCTTATCTGTGGGAGCCGCTTCAGCGGCGATGGGTGCTTGCCTCGACCTGGCCCGCTGCCGCGGGATCGCCGACAAGGTCGGCTCCCACCAAGCCAGTCCCCCGAGACTTGGTGGGGGCTTGGTTGCCTGGTGGGAGCCGACCCTATCGGCGATTCGTCGCGACTAGCCCAGCAACACCCGGTTCATCCGCTGCACGAACGCCGCCGGATCGGCAAGCTGCGCGCCAGCGGTGATCTCCGCCTGCTCGAGCAACAGACCCGCGATATCGCCAGCCTTGGCATCATCGCTCTCGCCAGCCAGCCGCTTCACCAGCGGATGCTCCGGATTGAGTTCCAGCACCGCCTTCGACTCAGGTACGTCCTGGCCAGCTTCACGCAACAGGCGCGCGAGGTGCGGGGCGAGATCGAAGTCGGCCAACGCCAGGCACGACGGCGAATCGGTGAGGCGAGCGGAGACACGCACATCGCCCACGCGATCGCCGAGCAGCTTCTTCACGCGTTCCAGCAACGGTGCGGCCTCGGCGGCTGCGGCTTCCTGCTTCGCCTTGTCGGCTTCGTCCAACGGGAACTCGCCCTTGGCGACGTTACGCAGGCGCTTGCCCTCGTATTCCGTCAGGTAGCCGAGCATCCATTCGTCCACGCGATCGGACATCAGGAGGACCTCGATGTCCTTGGCCTTCAGCGCCTCGAGTTGCGGACTGCCGGCGGCGGCCGCGTAGCTATCGGCGGTGACGTACCAGATGGTGTCCTGCCCCACCGCCATGCGGCCGATGTAGTCGTCGAACGAAACCGTCTTCGCCGAACCTTCGCCCTTCGTGGAAGCGAAACGCAGCAGCTTGGCGATGCGCTCGCGGTTCGCCGTATCCTCGACGATACCTTCCTTCAACGTGTTGCCGAAGCCAGCGAGGAACGTGGCGAACTTTTCCGGCTCGTCACGCGAAATCTTCTCGAGCAGGTCGAGCACGCGCTTCACGCAGGCCGTCTTGATCCGCTCCAGCTGGCGATTCTGCTGGAGGATCTCGCGGCTCACGTTGAGCGGCAGGTCGTCGGCGTCGACGACACCGCGGACGAAGCGCAGGTAGTTCGGCAGGAGCTCCTCGGCCGCATCCATGATGAAGACGCGCTTGATGTAGAGCTTCAGCCCCTTGCGCTCGTCACGGCCGCCCATCATCAGGTCGAACGGCGGCTGCTCCGGCACGTAGAGCAGCGTCGTGTAGCTCTGGTTGCCCTCGACGCGGTTATGCGTCCAGGCCAGCGCATCGTTGAAATCGTGGCCGAGCGCCTTGTAGAAGTTCTGGTATTCCTCGTCCGTGATCTCGCTCTTCGGACGCGACCACAATGCGGAGGCCGAATTGATCGTCGTCCATTCGGTCGGGTCCGGCTTGCCGTCCTTTTCGGCCGGCATGCGGATCGGGAAGGCCACGTGGTCGGAATACTTGGTTATGGCGCTACGCAGCGTCCAGGCCTTGAGGAACTCGTCCTCGTCGGCCTTCAGGTGCAGCACCACCGTGGTGCCGCGCTCGGTGACGTTGGTGTCCTCGAGGCTGTACTCGCCCTTGCCGTCGCTTTCCCAGCGCACGCCCTCGGTGGCGGGCAGGCCGGCACGGCGGGTGATCACCGTGACCTTGTCGGCCACGACGAAGGCGGAGTAGAAGCCCACGCCGAACTGGCCGATCAGGCGGGCGTCGGCCTTCTGTTCGCCGGAAAGGGCTTCCAGGTAACGCCGGGTGCCGGAGCTGGCGATCGTGCCGATATTGGCGACGACCTCGTCCCGGCTCATGCCGATGCCGTTATCGCGGACGCTGATGGTTCGCGCCTCCGGGTCCCAACTCACCTGGATGCGCAGGTCGGCATCGCCATCGGTAAGGGTGGGATCGGCCAGCGCTTCGAACCGCAGCTTGTCGCAGGCGTCGGAGGCGTTGGAGATCAGCTCGCGAAGGAAGATTTCCTTGTGCGAGTAGAGGGAGTGGGTGACCAGGTGCAGGACCTGGGCGACCTCGGCTTCGAACTTACGGGTTTCCTGGCTCACGGTGCCGTTCCTTCAGGGTGGGACAGACACCGGATTATGTGGGCGGGGCGGGGCTGAAAAAAGGCCCCGCCCGCTAGCCTCAGCGCGCGTTCTGCAACGCGGCGATCCGCTCCTCGATCGGCGGGTGGCTCATGAACAGGCGCTTCAGGCCCGTCGCCAGGTGGCCGGAAATGCCGAAGGCCTGGATCGTCTGCGGCAGGGTCGTGTCGCCGTGGTTGGCCGACAGACGTTGCAGGGCCGAGATCATCGAGGCACGACCGGCCAGGTTGGCGCCTGCCGCGTCGGCGCGGAATTCGCGCCAGCGCGAGAACCACATGACGATGATCGAGGCGAACAGGCCGAACACGATCTGCAGGACCATCACCACCACGAAGTAGCCCATGCCGCCCTCGCCGTCACGATCGCGGCCACCGCTCAGCCAGCTGTCCACGACGCGGCCGACCACGCGGGCCAGCACGATCACCAGGGTGTTGAGCACGCCCTGGATAAGGGTCAGGGTGACCATGTCGCCGTTGGCGACGTGGCCGATCTCGTGGCCGAGCACGGCCGAGACCTGCTCGCGGTCCATCTGCTGGAGCAGCCCGGTGCTCACCGCCACCAGGGCGTTGTTACGGCTCATGCCGGTGGCGAAGGCGTTCATTTCCGGCGCGTCGTACACCGCCACCTCGGGCATGCCGATGCCGGCCTTCTCGGCGTGGCGGCGCACCGTCTCGAGCAGCCAGCGCTCGGACTCGTTGCGCGGCTCGGTGATCACCTTGGCGCCCGTGGACATCTTCGCCATCCACTTGGAGATGGCCAGGGACACGAAGGCGCCGCCCATGCCGAACACGGAGGCGAAGACGATCAGGCCGCCGATTCCCATGCCGCGCTGGGCGGCCCACTGGTCGATCCCCAGCACATGGCAGACGCTGGTGAGCAGGAAGATGACCGCGAGGTTGGTCGCGACGAACAAAGCAATACGTTTGAACATGGCTTGTCTCTCTCATGGCGGCTGGCGTATGGCGCCGCCTGGTACAAGTTTTCGGGGCGAACGCTGAACATTCAATGCCGGAGGCCCCGGCTCCCAACGGAAAGGCGTCCCGGAGCGGGTGGCCGGATACCGGCATCGCCTAAACTGTGCACCCGGCGCCGTACGGCCAATGAGAAACCTCTCAACCCGCTTCCCGATGACACCCCAACGCTACCGCGGACGCTTCGCGCCCTCTCCCACCGGCGCCCTGCATTTCGGCTCGCTCGTGGCCGCCGTGGGCAGCTGGCTGGTCGCGCGCCATGCCGGCGGGGAATGGCTCGTGCGCATCGAAGACATCGATCCGCCACGCGAGGTTCCCGGATCGGCCGCCGCGATCCTTTCCGCCCTGGATGCCTTCGGCCTGCCGCCCGACCGGCCACCGGTCTACCAGTCGCTCAGGGGCGACCTGTACGAAGCGGCGTTCGAAAGGCTCCACCAGGACGGGCACGTGTTTCCCTGCTGGTGCAGCCGGGCCGATCTCGCCGCCCATGGGGGCATCCACCGCGACGGCCATTGCGTCGCGCCGGCCGATCCCTCGCGCCCACCGGCATGGCGGCTACGTTCACCCGACCTGACGATCCGATGGCAGGACGACCTCCAGGGCCCCCAGGAGGAAAACCTGCGCGAGGTGGCCGGCGATTTCGTGATCCGCCGCGTGGAAGGCTTTTGGGCGTATCAGCTGGCCTGCGTGGTCGACGACGGCGAACAAGGCGTGACCCACGTGGTACGCGGCGCCGACCTGCTCGAATCGACGGCCCGGCAAATCTACCTGCAACGCCTGCTCGGGCTGCCGCTTCCGGGCTACATGCACCTGCCCCTGGTCCTCGATGCCGAAGGGCGCAAGTTGTCCAAATCGACGGCGGCGCTACCGGTGGACCCCGCCGATCCTTTGCCCGCCCTCGGGAAGGCGCTTGGACGGCTAGGCGTCGAGGTGGCCGCCGGAGCGGCCGACCCGGCCACCCTCCTGCGCGAGGCTCTGAACGGATTCGAACCTGCGGCGCTACGCCGCAGTAGCCTTACCCGCAGCCCGACGTTATAAGAATCGTTTGCCCGGTCGACGGGCCATCACAGGAATCAGGCGAGGATGAAGCAAGGCATCACGCAGCGCACGGCACTGGTGACCGGCGGCACGGGCGGCATCGGTACGGCGATCGTGCGTTACCTTGCCCGGCAGGGTCACCGGGTCGCCACCAACTACCGTGACGAGGCACGCGCCGCCGCCTGGCGCGAAGACATGATCCGCGACGGCATCGACGTGGTGATGGTGCCGGGTGACGTCTCCGACCCCGTTTCGGCGGAAGCCATGATCCGCGCGGTGGAAGACCTCGCCGGCCCGGTCGAGATCCTGGTCAACAACGCCGGCATCACCCGCGACACCACCTTCCACAAGATGGATTACCAGCAGTGGACCGAGGTGGTGAACACCAACCTCAACGCCTGCTTCAACGTCACTCGTCCGGTGATCGAAGGCATGCGCTCCCGGCAGTGGGGACGCATCGTCCAGATCAGCTCGATCAACGGGCAGAAGGGACAATACGGCCAGGCCAACTACGCGGCGGCCAAGGCGGGCGTACATGGCTTCACCATCTCGCTCGCGCAGGAAAACGCGCGTTTCGGCATCACCGTGAACACCGTCTCGCCGGGCTATGTCGGCACCGACCTGGTGATGGCCGTGCCCGAGGACATCCGCGCGAAGATCGTGGCGCAGATCCCCGTCGGCCGGCTGGGCCGACCCGAGGAGATCGCGCACGCCGTGGCCTTCCTCACCTCCGAGGAATCCAGCTGGATCACCGGGTCCAACCTCGCCATCAACGGCGGGCACTACATGGGCTGGTAAGCCCTAGATCCGCAGGTCGGCGATGGAACGCGGCTCGCGGATCGTCACCCCGTTGTGGTGCGCCCGGAACCTGGCCATCACCTTGTAGGCCACCCGGCGAGCACGCATCACCGAGCCGAGTGGACGGTGCGCGGCGATGCCGTGCCAGGGACTGAAGGCCAACCCGTCCTCGATCGCCGCGCGCCGCACGGCGTTCCAGGCGGGCTGCGGCGGCAGCACGATGCGCGCCACGTCGATATAAGGACTTTTCTCTTCCGGCCATGCCACCGACGCATCCTCGATGGGCATGGTTTCCGGGTCCGTGCAGAACTGCACGCGCACTTCCCACTCACCGCCCTGGCTGGCGAAATGCTCCACCATCGCCTCGCGCAATCCATTGCGCTTGCCGTCGAGATCGAGCCCGGCGTCGGTCAGCGCGGTGAGATTCGGCGAGTGCGGCGCGATGGACAGCTTCACCACGTAATCGCCGAAGCGAAGCGGCGCCTGGCTGTAATACGTGTCGCCCAGCGGGTGGGTCTCCGGCTGGCCACCCAGGTTGATCAAGGTGGCACTCTTGCCGCCGAACGCCTCGATCACGCGTTCGGTGCCGCGAAGCACCGCCGACAACGCCTTCTTGGCCCCTTCCGCCCGGTCGGTCGTCGCCGCGACGAGCTTCAGCGAACTGGCGAAGCGTTTCGCGTTCGGCGCCGAAAACACCGGTCCATTGACCAGGACGAAATCCTGGGTCACGTCGCCGTCGCTGCCGGGCAAGCGCTCGCCTTCCACGCCGATGATCTTCACCGCCATCCCTCGCGGCGTGGAGACACTGTCGTCGAGGATGTCTCCTGGAACCGTCGACAGCCGCATGACCAGCGGATAACGCCCCTCCCGCGCGAAGATGCCCTGGGCCAGCTCCCGTGGCAGGTCACCGGGCACGATCAGTTCCCCGGTGAGCAAGGCGTGGCTCTTCGCGTGAACGGAGCGGTGCGCGTGCTTGTCGTGGTCCAGCGTGGTCCGGTTGATGCGGGTAAGGGTCTCGATCAATTGCTCGACGGTTTCAGCCTCGTCCGGTTCGACGCGCTCCAGCGACTCGTCGAAACGGATCGGCGGCGGGTGAAGGGAGAGCGGCATGGCGGGGCTCGGAGCGGCTGGTCGCACGATCTTCGCCCCGATGTCGTGAAGGCTTGGTGGGGGCGCTACATCAGCTTGTAACTGAAGGTGAGGTTCCAGCGCTTGTCGCGGTCGTTGCTCTCCGGCGGTTTGTCCCCGGTCGGCCAGGCCAAGGCGAAATCGATGGAGTAGTGCTTGCTGTCCGAGGCACGCACGCCGACGGCCGCGGAATCCAGCCGGTCGATGAGCGGCCGGGCCCCGTTGAGGTAGACGCGGGCCGTCTGGTACGCGACATAAGGGACGACGGATTTGATCCACTTCGAACCCGACACGAAGCTACGGTTGGCCTCCGCGGACACGGCCCAGCCACTGTCGCCCGCCGCATCGCCCGGATCATAGGCATAAGCGAACGAAGGGCCACCGAAGTTGATCTGTTCCGTCGACGGGAGGGCGTCGTCGCTGTACTGGCCCGTGCCACGCAGCACCGTGCCGAACCGGTGCGCCCATTCCTTCGACCAACCAAAGTTCGCGGTATAGCGGGTGAATGTCACGTCGGGCATCGCGATGCCGAGCACACCGACGTTACTCACCGCCCGCGAATATGCCCCCATCCCATCGAATCCATGCGCGATGGCGAAAGCGAACTGACGCGACGTCTTTTCACCGACCTTGAGCCAGGACACCTCCGCATTGAGCACGCGGACGCTCGATTGCAAGGCAAGCATCACGCCGGTGTCGACGTTGCGATAGCGGTCGTCCTGGCGCGAGGCGTAGATGCCCATCGTGAGGTTGATCCGTTGCGTATTGCTCAATACCAACGGGTAGATCGCCGAGAGCGCGAGCCGCTCCTGCGTCAGCCGGTGGTCGAGGTAGGACGGCAATTGTTCGTCGGTATCGGGCTGACCCCAGTAGCGGCTGGCATCCACCCTGCCCTGCCAGCCACGTGAACCGATCGGCTGGAGATACGCCGCCGAATAAAGGCGCTGGCCTCCACCGTTGGGAAACAGCGTGGAAACACTCAGTTGTTCGCCGAGCGGCGTCGCCCCGTTCTCGAGGACGGAAAGCACGCCCTGCACGCCAGGATGGTTGAAATCGAGGCCGTAGGTCAGGTCGTAGCGTTGCCGCTTCACGTCCAGGTCGAGCCTGGTCGCACCATCGGTCGTCGTGGGCGGAGCCACATTTGCCGCGACTTTCAACCCGGGCAGTTGACCGAGCAACTGCGTATAGCGCTCGAAGGTTTCCTGGCGCAACGGACGCTCGCCGACGATGTGCGCGGCCATCGCACGGATGCGCGCATCGAGGTTACCTGCGTCCCCGCGCACATCCACGCTGGCGACGTAGCCTTCCACGACCTGGATCTTCACCACGCCACCGGCGAACGTCTGGTTCGGCACGAAGGCGAACGACAAGGCATAGCCGCGGGTCTTGTACATGGCGGTGACGCGGTCGGCCGCGGCGATCAACTCGCCTACGGTCGTGTCCTTGCCGCGCATCGGCGCGAACACGGCGGCCACCTCGGCGAACGGGATCGACGTCACACCGGTCACGTCGAAGCGCGAAGGTGTCAGGTGCCTGGCGAGCAAGGCTTCCAACGCGCGGGTGGGGGCCTGCACGTTGACCTTCACCGACGGCGCCTGCTGTGGCGTCTCCGTGCGGGGAAGGGTCTGCAAGGGATTGGCGGGGGCGCGTACCTGCGCCTGCGAGGAACACACGACGGTCATGCCCAGAAGGCAGCCGAACCATCGATTCATGGACTCTCCCTGGTGACTGACTCAAGCGCGGGCGATCGCCTCGCGCGCGTGCCCGAAGGCCGCGGCGGACGATGCGTTCGCACCGCCCGCCGCCGCTGCGCCTTAGCGGCGCTTACCGAACAGACCCTTCAAGGTCCCGCCAGCATCGGCGTCGGTGGTACCGCCGATCGCGCCGCCCGACAGGCCGCCGACCAATCCACCCACCACGCCACCGACGGTGTTGGTCACGCCGGTGACGACGCCGCCCAACGCGGCCGTGCCACCCGTGCTTCCGCCGCTGGTCGTGCCGGTACCCGTTACGCCGGCCACGCCGTTGACGACCGTGCTGACGGCACCGGTGACACCGGACAAGGCTCCACCCGAATCGACCGCCGCGGTCGCGCCGTTACCGATCGTCGTCACGGCACCGCCTAGCGTCGTGGTCAACGGCGCCAGCGGCGCGAGCGTGCCCGAGCCGACACCGGACACCGTGCCACCCAACGCGGCGACCGTGCCCGTCGCGCCCGCGAGCGTGGTGCCCACGGTATTTCCAGCACCAGGTGCGGCGGTACCCAGGCCCGAAGACAGGCCCGTGCTCAACGGAGCGAGTGCCCCGCCCGCGCTTTCCACCGTGCCGCCGAGGGTCGAGGTGAGTCCACCCAGCTGACCGGGAACCGGCGCGCCGGCCAGGCTCGCACCCAGGCTCGAGATGCCTTCGCTCGTACCACCGACCAGGCTGCCCGAGGCGTTGCCTGCGGCCGCTATCAGATTGCTCGACGAGATCGGCGACGTGCTGTCGCCCAGGGCGCCCGCGATCGGCGTCACCGCATCGCTGAGGGCCTGCGTCAACGAGTTGGCCGCGGACGAATCAAGCGCGCCATCCAGCTTCCCGCCGATCTGCTCGACGCCCGAGCCCACGAAGGACACCGTGGTGCCCAAGGCACTCGTGATCGGGGTGATCGGCGTGCCCGCTCCCACGGTGCTCACGCCACCGCCGAGATCGTTCACCGCGCCACCCACCTGGACCACGACGTTGCCGAGGCTGTCCGTGGTCGTACCGATGGGATCGGACGTGTTGCCGATCTGGCCGAGGCCATCGCTGATACCGTCGCCCAACGTGGTCACGGCGCCACCCAGACCATCGACGGCGCTGCCGAGGCCGTCAGTGAGGCCACTCGTGCCGCCGAGGATGGTGGTCGAGGGCAATTGAGTGCCGACACCCGACACCGCACCGCCAATGGCGGAAACGATGTTGCCGGCGCCCGTGGCGATCGTCCCTACGGCGTTGCTGGGCGGGGGCGTGCCGCCGGTGCCGCCGCCGTCTCCACCGCCACCACCACCACCACCCGTGCCGCCGCCACCGCCACCGGTTCCGCCGCCACCTGTACCGCCACCGCCGGTTCCGCCTGTACCTCCGCCGGTACCGCCCGTGCCGCCACCGGTCCCTCCCCCGGTTCCGCCGCCGTCGCCACCGCCGCCATCACCCGTCCCTCCAGCACCGCCGGGGTTCACCGTGCCGCCATGGCCGCCACTCGATCGCGTGGAGCCGTGGCCGCTACAGGCCGTGATGGATACCGAAGCAGCGAGGATGCAGCTCGCCAGCAAGGTACGGGTAAGGATCTTCGTGAATTTCTGCTCGCTCATGATCACTCCTTGGGCGCATGCGCCCTGGGTAGTGCCCCCTGCCATATGGGAGCCGAACATCGACTGTGACCCTCGTCACACCCGTACTCATCAGACGCCCAGACCGTCCCCCGAAGTGCGCAAAAGCGGCAATCCAGGCATCTTCCACCATGAATTTTCGGCAGAAAGGTGGCGTCGACCTGGGAACAAGCCGTTCCGTGTGAATCCCCCGCAACCCGGGTGGGAAGCGGGCTGGCCAGCGATTCACCACCCTATGTCGAGCGGATGAGGCTGTGCACTGCAACCGAGTGAGCGGTGACAAGCCTCGCCCGATCACCGCAAGGCCTCCTTCGCCAGCGAGAAGATCGAGGAATCGCGGGCCAGCCCGCTTCCCACCCGGGTGCGGCAAGTGACAAGCGGCAGGGCGAACGGCAGGGCGAACGGCACGCCGCACGAGGCGGGCTTTGCTCTTTCCACCCACCCACCGCAGTGTCGAGAGAGCTGCCGGGCGCCACCCTCGGCGCGACATGAGGAGCCGAGGACGGACGGGCGGAAAAGGCCCGTAGGGGATCGGCCTGGACGGCCGATCGTTTTCGCTGAGGCAGGAGCCGAATCGAAAACCCCCGCCCGACCGTCCGAGC